>JAITHV010000014.1 GCA_031279835.1 Coriobacteriales bacterium | reverse complement strand
CAGCCGAGCGTCCGAAGCGAACAGCGCGAGCATGTAAACGGTAAGGTGTTTTTTTACCCCGATGATCAAGATTCCCTATTCACGCACTAAGCGTGTCTTGGCTGCCCACTTGAGAAATGAGACAAAGTAATGGGTGGTGGCACGGGAGGTAACAGCAGCGGAGGCTCATCTCAGCTCAACCCTTAGTGGCCACATGATGCTTTGCAGTTAAAGCACATCTTTTGCAAAGAAAAGGCCATGTTCTTGATGCTCCTGACAACCGAAGGATCATAGAGCAGACAGTGGCGGACAGAAACAATTTGATTGGAAGAAAGATGAAAGGCGGATCGGAACTATTTGCCAGGCTGCTAGACGATGGCAGTCAAGTTTGGGTCGAAGTATGGAACGGATTGATACAAGGCGGCGGATAAACAGAATCCCACGTAGTTTTTGGTCTGGATTGGAGCCATCATGAAAATGCTTGAAGCGTATATTGTAGTATAATAATATATGAGATAACACTAAAAAAGCAAAAAACTAGAATGCGGAAACAATAGCTATAAAATGACACCCATGGTTAATGAGGATGCGTCGGGAGCGCTGCAGAGCAGTTCTTTTGACCCTGCGGTTTACGAGGAGGACTGGAACGCGGCCTGGCAAAGGATTGTCGGCAAGGGAAAGCAGGCAACTTGCGAGCAAGTCTTTTTGGTTGCAAGGGAACTTCTTGGATAGTATCAAAAGGAACTTGACTATGATTTGGACGACGCAGAGGAATTCCTTAAACAGCGACTCGGCGTGTGTCCGCTTTCAGGCAGAAAGGATTGGTCAATTACCCTTGTTAAGCAGACAACGAGGCCAAGAATAAGCGCAAGCGCCATGCGGTTGGTGCAGTCGTAACTTATCTACCTGCGAATTTATCCAGTTCCTTTTCGGCATCCCGACCAGCGTGCGCCTTGCAACCTCTGTAATTACGTCATGGATCCCAATTGCATTGTTTGCAGAAGTCCACTACAGTACGAGTAGCGGAAAACCCGCTTGCAATGCAAAGGGAGGGTCTGATGGCAAAGTCATACCGTACATCGCGAAACAATAGAGCACATAAGCTTGTCACAGCCTTTTTGGCAGCTGCGCTCGTCTTCACCGGTGCGGGAACAGGGTTGGTCGGCGTGCCGTTCTTTGACAGCAAGCCAGCATATGGCGCAACGGCCCCTACGGTCTCTGACTTCACGAACGCGCCGGGCAACAAGGCTGGACGCTACCAGTTTGCAAAAAACGCACGAGGTCAGGCGGTTGTCAGCTATACGGGCAAAAATGGCTGGGAAGGAGTCTCTGCCACGGTAAGCAACTACTCGAGAGACTATTCGCAGCTTTCGCTGACCCTCGCCTTGCAGGGCACAAAGCAAGTGGGCATAGAGCTTGTGATTCCAGGAAAGCCGAAGCAGGTTGTGCGGTATGCCGACCTTGCCTTGAGCAAACAGTCAGTGGTCAATGCCGATGGCTCTTATACCTTTGACATTTCAATCGACGGCTATGCAGATGTTCAGTCCAAGGGCGTCTCTTCTATCATCATCTATCTGGACCCAACGGCAAAAGTCTCAGGAACACGCTCGGCAACCATTATTGACGTCAGCTTTAGGATGCCCGGCCAGCAGCCGGCGCTGCCCGACGCTCCTGATCAGGGCTCAAGCGCGTCTATTGCCGGGATTGCTTCCTATGCTTGCTATTATGGCAACAGCTCAGCGTTGGAGAAGCTGAAGGGCTACGACCTGGCTATTATCGATTTTAAAGCCATCGGCGGTGCAAAAAGTGTTGCCGATCTTAAACAGGCTGGCGTGACCGTCATCGCCTATGTCACCCTCGGCGAGGAGGACTTGCCTCCTGGCGTGAAGCCAACGCAAACAGGCGGAGACTGGTACATCCCCCATGCTGCAAATGCTCTTAAGAACTCGGAATGGGGAAGCTACTACGTTGATGCAGGAAACCCCCGCTGGCAGGCAAAGATCCTGAACGAGGCCGAGCAGTTGCTCGACGCAGGCGTTGACGGCTTCTTCTTTGACACGGTGGACACCGTGGCCAACGAGCGCGTGCTCAAATACCGAGACACCAGGGCGGGCATGGTCGACCTGATCAAGAAGCTCGACGCAGCTTACCCCGGTGCCATTAAAGTCGTCAACCGGGGTTTCTCGATCCTCGAAGACGTGGTCGAAAACATAGACGGTGTGATGTTTGAAGAGTTCAGCACCACGACGAGCTACAAAAAGTGGAGCAAAGACGACCTCGCCTGGACCAGCAGCACGGGCGCATGGCTCCAAGACCTCGCGAGCCGCCACGGCCTTACAGTCCTCGCCCTCGACTATGCCAGCAGCAAAAGTTCCTCGTTGGTCTCGTATGCCTCAGCGCGTGCGCGCGACTATGGGTTTGTTTCGTATATGGCCACGCGGGACTTGGACAAGATTCTCTGAGCTGGTCAACAGGTCTTGAGTTCGAGCTTGATGAGGCGTGCCGTGGTTATCAGCTATGACGAGTGCTGCTAGCGACGGTATGAGGTCTCTCCAAGTGGTGTGGGCTGGGGGTTCGCCAGCACCCAGGCAACGGACAGCTCGCACAGGCGGTCTGCCTCGTGGTAGTGACCAGCCACGGAGCGGCGCAGTGCCTCCTTGTGCTCGGCTGCCTCGGCAAGCAGGTCGTCGGGAAGCGGGTTTTCTGTGGCCAGGTGCCGCAGCAGTGCATCGAGCATGCTACGGTACTCTTTGTCCCAGTTCATGCCGCCGTTGCGACTAATCTCGTCTGAGACTCGACCGGTGATGCGGATAACCTCGCCTTGCACGGTCTTGGCTGCGCCCGCAGGCGGCACCAGAAGCTGCCACAGCTCGCGATGCTGATCCATCCAGTCCGTGGCGCTCACGGTAAGGGGCGTTGCGTCGTCATGCGTCACCCGGCGAGCGACAGGTGCAACAGAGAACAGCTCGTAGAGCCGCGCGAGTCCTGCGTCAGCTGCCGCCAGCAGCTCTTTGTTGAAGGTGCTGCACAAAAACTCAAACTGCTCCCCGATGCGCTGCACGCTCGCCTGCATGTCGGGCGTTATTGCCGCCCCAGCCGCCAGCAACAGTTCGGCAGTCTGGGCGACCGACTCCAGTGTGGCGTTTTGCGCACATGTCAGGGCATACGACAAGGGCGTGTGTCTGTTGTGAGCCGAGAGGCTGTGGCTTTCTGCGCCTGCGTCGGCGCCATGTTCAAGCAGCGCGGCAACATGGCCTGTGCGCGCATAGCCTGCGGCATAATGCAGCGCGGTCATCTTCTCGCTACCGCATTGCAGCGAGGGATCGGCTCCCAACTCCAGCAACAGCCTGACTTTTCCGTCCCATAGCATCGCATGCTCGCAAAGCGGCGTTCTGTCCCATTGGTTGCGCGCGTTGACGTTGGCGCCTTGTTCGACCAGCCAGCGCGCGAGATCGTCGGGGATCTCGGCAAACGAAAGCGCCGGTCCATTGCCCAAGCCGCCTGTGGCGTCAAGCTCGCAGCGCTCAAAGAGCTTTCTGAGCGCCGCGCTGTCGCCTGTCTCCAGCAAGTGCTTGAAGTTTTTGGGGAGGGCTCTCTTCTTCTTAGACATGGGGACTAAACACGCTTGCCTCGAAGAGGGACCAGCCCGGCGAGATAGACGGCCGCTGCTACTACCAGGCAGGCGATGATCTGCACAAACGCAAGCTGATGAAAGATTATAAGGTTGAAGAACCAGATTTCAGCGTTTCTCAACGGCTCAATAGGCGTGAACACGCTGATGACGGCAATGATGGCCGCATCGACTGCATAGCCGTACCATCTGCCCTGAGCCAGGGTCAGGCTGTGCAGCGCGCAGCAAAGCAGCAGCAACAGCGCCGTCATCTGCACAAACGCCACGAGCGGCCCGCCGCGCATGAACCCGAAGACTTCGAACAGGTTGAGCGTGTTTGTGCCCGATGCGATGATCAGCTGGTCCCAGCTCAGCATGAGCGCCATTGAGAGCGCTGACACTGCGGCCGACACGCAGAGGTAGTTCAAGATGCAGGCCTTGAAGAAGTCAAGGCACTTGGCGCCGAGGCTCATGAGCTTCCTGAAGTTCTGCGCAGGAATCAATATGCTCATAAGAAGGGGCAGCAAATAGACGTAGCAGCTCAATGAGGTGGTCACCTCGCCGCGGTCCAGCCGCAAAATAAGCGACGTGATTATCTCAGAGACCATAAACAGGGCCACCACGATGCCGCTGACGAGATACGCGGTCTTTGACTGCCGGAAGTTGATCTTTGCCATGCCGAGGATCGTGTTTGTCTCCATCTCAGAACTCCTCTCGCTTGTCGCCTACGAGACCGATAAAAAAGTCCTGCAGGCCGAGCTTTGTGATCGCGTACCCGTCGCCTTGCGGGACGCGCCGGTCGAACACCGAGCGCGAGAGAAATCCGCCCGCCGTTGTCTCGCCGATGATGTTCAGCCCGTCTGTGGCCGAGACGACCTGGGACGCGGGGCCAACGACGCAGTAGGCCTTCTCGTCAATCTCTGCCATTGAGCAATACAGTTTGAGCTGCCCGTGGTCGATGATGAGCAGCTGCTCGCTCGCGCGCTCGATCTCATCGATGATGTGCGTGGAGACGAGGACGGTCTTGGGTCGCTCTGCGCAGCACTCTGAGAGCAGTTCGTAAAACGTCCGGCGCTTCACCGGGTCAAACCCGAGCACCGGCTCGTCCAGCAGCAGGGTGTCTTTGCCGGAGGCGAGTGCCAACAGCGTGTTGACCATGGTCTTCATCCCAAAAGACAGCTGTCTAAAGCGCCTGCGGAAGTCAAGTTCGAAGCGCTGCGCCATCATGCGCGCGAACTCTGCGTCAAAGCCTGGGTTGACCTTGGCCGCGTAGGCGAGCAGTTCGTCAAGGCGCACGTTGAACTGCGACGCCGTGCTCTCGACATAATAGACGGAGTGGGGCATTGAGAGTCGCCCGACCAGTTGTCCGTCGGCGGCCACCGTGCCGGACGTGGCGGCGATGTGGCCTGCCAGCAGCCGCATCATCGTTGTCTTGCCGGCGCCGTTTTTTCCGAGCAGGCAGTAGATTCCCGGTTCAGACACCGCCAGGGAGAACTCGTCAAGACCGATAGTCTTGCCGTAGCGCTTGGTGACTTGCGTGAACTCAAACATCGGGGGCCTCCTTCACGAGCTTCACGAGCTCAGCGCTCGATAAGCCGACTTTCTTGCCTGACTGCACGAACTCCGGCAGCGTCTTGCTCAAGAACTCCTCCTTGCGCGCCGCAAGAATGCGTGCCTGTGCTCCCGGCGCGACCGCCATGCCGACCCCGCGCTTCTTGTACAGTGCCTGCTTGTCTGCCAAGATCGCGACGGCCTTTTGCGCGGTCGCGAGGTTGACCTGCAGCAGCTTTGCGATCTGCGTCGTCGAGATGACCAGCTCGTCCTCGCGGTACGCGCCCGAGAGGATCTCATCTTCGATCATCTCAATGATCTGCATGAAGAGGGGCTTATCGTTGTTCATCTCCCGGCTCTCTGTCTGCTAATCTATTGCATGGTTAATGAGTCAACTAAGTAACCAAAGACAGAGTATCGCCTTTTCGGGAGGATGTCAAGAGCTGTGGGATGTGATAGAGGGCTCGGGCCTCAGTGACACGGGTGACACGCCCGTCCCCAGCGACACGCCCCTGGGTCGCGGCCAGACAGGGCTTGCTGCTGTCCGACCGCGACCCAGGGGCGCACTGCGACCGCGCTTCCGCTACATGAGGGGCTCGAGCTCCAGCACGGGGTGGCCGTTGCCCGAGATGAACGCCAGCAGCTCCTCGGCGTCCTCGGTCACGGTCTCGTCGCCTATCATGGC
>JAITHV010000109.1 GCA_031279835.1 Coriobacteriales bacterium | reverse complement strand
CTATAGCGCAGAGGGATGCATTTCAAGCAGGTTAAATCCCGTATTCCCCTATGTTAAGACTCTTCCAAACACCTTGCCGCACAATGCGGTGTTTTGGGAACATGCCTTGAAGGGTTGGCCGCGCGACCACGCGGACTGACGAGGCAACTAAGGCAAGGGGTGAGACCGATGTATGACACAGGGACTACGGCTTTCATGATCGTCTGTACCATGCTGGTGTTTCTCATGACGCCGGCGCTCGCGTTTTTCTACGGCGGGCTCTCGAGGCGCAAAAACGTCGTCAACACCATGTTCATGTCGGTGGCCGTCATTGGCACTGTCGGCGTGATCTGGGTCATAGCGGGCTGGTCGCTCGCATACGGAGGCGACGGCTCGCTGCCCTTCCTCGGAGGCTTCGACCAGTTCTTCTTGAGCGGCTTCGTGGACGGGGTGCTCAACCCCTCGGTCGAGGCGGGCGACGGCGCGACGATGGCGGCGGCGGCCTATGCCGAGTACCCCTCGATCGTAGACATTGCCTTCCAAGCAGCGTTCGCCATCATCACCATCGCCATCATAACCGGCTCGCTGGCCGGGCGCATGAAGTTCGGTGCGGTCATCACGTTTGTCGCCATCTGGTGCCTGCTGGTCTACGCGCCGCTCGCGCATATGGTATGGGGCGGCGATGGCAGCCTCATCGGCGACATGATCGGCGCGCTCGATTTCGCCGGCGGCGACGTGGTGCACATATCGTCTGGCCTGACTGGTTTGTTGCTGTGCGTCATTCTCGGCAAGCGCCGCGGCTACGGCATGCTGTCGTATCGCCCCCATAACGTGCCCTTCGTCGTGCTCGGCGCCGGCCTGCTGTGGTTCGGCTGGTTTGGCTTCAACTCCGGGTCGGCATTCGTTGCCGACGGGGTGGCCGGCCTTGCCCTTGTCACCACGATGATCGCGCCGGCTGCGGCGATGCTCTCGTGGATGGTGACCGAAAAGCTGCTCACCGGCAAGACCACCTTGGTAGGCGCCTGCACCGGCATCGTCGCTGGCCTCGTGGTCATCACGCCGGCCGCGGGCTTTGTTGAGCCTTGGGCCGCGCTCGTCATGGGACTTGTCGTCTCGCCGATCTGCTACGTCGCCATCGCGTTCATGAAGCACAAGCTCGGCTACGACGACGCGCTCGACGCCTTCGGCTGCCATTGCGTCGGCGGCACGGTCGGCGGCATTCTCACCGGGCTGTTCTGCGTGCCTGGCCTTTCTTGGACCGACCACGGCGGCCTTATCTACACAGGCGACGCCTCGCTGCTCGGGTCGCAAGTCCTCGGCATCCTCGTGACGTATGCGTTTGTAGGGATAATGACGCTGATTATCGGCCTGGTGGTCAAGGCCGTGTTCAAGGGATCGCTGCGGGTCAAGGAGTCGGTGGAGTCCGAGGGGCTCGACGCGGTCATCCATGGCGAGAGCGCGTATCCAGCTTACAACGGTCTTGACTGACAAGAAAGGGAGTGAATATCCATGAAGAAGATTGAGGCGATCATACGTCCCTCGAAGCTCGAGGCGCTCAAGGAGGCGTTCTTGCGGGCAGAGGTAAAAGGCATGACCATCAGCGAGGTGCACGGCTGCGGCAACCAGCATGGATGGAAGGAGTACTATCGCGGAAGCGAGGTCATTATCAACATGCTGCCAAAGATAAAGTTCGAAGTGGTGACAACTGACGACCGTGTTGACCTGCTCATAGACATCATTGTGGAGACGGCCAAGACCGGCGAAGTCGGCGACGGCAAGATCTTCGTGCTGCCGGTGGAGCAGGTCGTCCGCATCCGCACAGAAGAGGCGGGAGACATCGCCATCTAACGCAGCGGCCGTACAGCGGCAGCTGCCATACGGCAGGAGCAGCTCTACGGCAACGGCTGCCATTCGGCAGCAGCGGGCGGTGCGAGACCATCCAGCTCCGGTCTCGTCACCGCCTTCTGCCGCAGTGTTAGGTCAGAAGTCCTCCTCGTAGCGGGGCTTCGGCACCAGGCTCACCGTCAACGTGCTGTCGCCCGTGACGAGAAGATCGGCATGGTAGCGTTCGTAGCCTTCGGCGTATGCGTCAAGCCGTGCGCTCCCGGCGCAGGCAGCTAGCACGACCGTCCCCTCGGTGTCAGTCGTGGCGACGCGCGGGTGCACCGAGACCGTCGCGCCCACTACAGGGGCGCCGTCGCCTTGGCCGCAAACCGCGATGGTGAGAATGCAGTCGGGTTGAGGAGCCACGAAGAGTGAGAAGCCACAGGCGGCCGCGCCGTGTTCTGCGTCGTCGCCGAGCCGTGCGTCAAACCGCTGAAGGCCACGTGGCGCGCCAAGAGTAAACGTGGCAGTGCCCCAGTAGAGCGCCTGCGTGCCTTCCCAGGGCCTCGAGCCTAAGGCCGCCTCGGCGCATTCCCGTCCGCCCTCGTCAAGCACCGAGACGCGCCTGCCTTCGAGCACGCAGCCTTTCGAGCACGTGGCGCCCACCATGAGCGTCACGGAGTCTCCTGCGCAGGCATGGGCGGGGTAGCCCCAGACGGCAAGGCTTGTGGCATGCGGGCGGTAGTCGAACGAGAGGGTGCTGGTCACCAGGTCGTGCGAGGGGCGTCCTTCTCCCGCGTCAAGATAGGAGGCGGTCCAAGAGTAGGTGCCTCCGCGCGATCCGGTAGCAACAATAAACTCGTCAGTCTCGTTCTCAACGCCGTTGAAGGAGGCAAGGGGCAGTTCGAGCTCGCCGCCTTCGTTGTCAGTGACAAGGACGGTCGTTCCCGTCAGGTTGCAGAAGTGCGGGCAGCTGACCCTGACGATGAGCACCAGCCGCGCGCCCTCGTCGGTCTCTTCAACCCGGCGCCTGCTCAGCAGGATCTCGGGGCAGTGCAATGTCGGCTCGCTCACCGGGGCATCTTTGCTCACCGGGGCATCCTCGCTCACCGGGGCATCCGTTTCTCGGCACATAAGCGCTAGGCGAGCGGCGTCTCTTTGGCAACGAGGTCGCCGGCAATGTAGCCATGGACCTGGTACCAGCCGCGCTTTCCGCTGCCGCGCACCGCGCCGCCGGTGCCGCCGGTGCATTCTCCTGCCGCGTACAGGCGCGGGATGACCTTCTCCGCGCTGATAGGCTTGCTGTCGCCGCCGTCAGGCTGCCATTGCTCCATCTGGTCCACCACCTGCATCTTCTGGTTGACGCGGATGCCGGTGCACTGGTCATGAGACATGCGGCACCAGCGCGCTGCCCAGTAGGGCGGCCGTGCGATGGGGAAGAGCGGGCCTGGCCGCTGGAACTCAGGGTCGGCCCCCGCTGCGACACTGGCGTTGTAGGTGGCGACAGTTTCCTCAAGCGCTGCGGCGGGAACGCCCATCTGCCGCGCGAGCTCGGCTAGCGTGTCGGCCTTGGCAACCCAGCCGGGCTCGATGCACGGCGACTTGGTGGGGTCGGGGTTGATGAAGGCGTCTTCGTACGACGTCCACTCGGCATCCTCAGCGCCGTCTTGGTCGGTCACCATCCACTCCATGCGCGGGCGGCCCTTGATGTTCAAAAATGCGACCATGTGCGGCAGCCAAGGGAGCGTGTGGCCTGCCTCCCACCCGGCCTCGTTGAGGTAGCGCCTTCCGCTGTTCTCCACGAACACGATATGCTCGAGCCGGCTGTTGGGCAGTCCCGTTCGGGTGGAGGGGTTGTCGAAGTGAGGGCGGTCCCAGCGGACGTACTGGCGTGAGCCAAGCCTGCCGCTGAACTCCATGATGAACGACATGTCTACTACTCCGCCG
The DNA here is from genome assembly GCA_031279835.1 of Coriobacteriales bacterium. Taxonomy (GTDB): domain Bacteria; phylum Actinomycetota; class Coriobacteriia; order Coriobacteriales; family UBA8131; genus JAITHV01. The sequence goes on along the minus strand of JAITHV010000109.1, from coordinate 6,688 downwards.
CCGATGTTCATGACGCACAGGTGGCCGTCTCCTGTGGGCAGCACGTCTGGCCAGCCGCTCCAGATCAGGGTCTCGTCAAAGGCCGGGTGCCACGCGCGCACCATCTGGGAGTTGCCCTTGAAGCCGCCGGTCGCAATGACGACGCCGCGGCGGGCCTTGATGGCAATGGTGCCGTCGGGAGTCTCAACCTCTATTCCGAGCACGGGACCATTTGGCTCGCGGAATATCTTGGTCATCTTGTGACGGAGAAGGACCTCGATCCCACGCTTCTCGAGCTGCTCGAAGAAGTGCATCGAGATCACGATCCCTGAACCCTCTGACTGGCCGCGATAGGCAGCCGCGAGGTGAGAGCGGGGCACGCGCGCCGGCTCTTGCTTGCCAATGCGCGCCCAGGCCATCTCGCACACGTCTTCTGCCCAACGCGCATAGCTGTCGGAGTTGTCGATCCAGGCCTGCAAGACCTCGGGGTTCGAGCGGTACAGCCCAAACTCCATCGTGTCGTCATAGTCCCATTCGGGATCGTCGGTGATGTCGAAGCGCGTCTGTATGCTCGTGCAGGCGAGCTGGGAGTTGCCCCCGCCAAGCACCGAGCAGCCGCCGAAGAAATCACCTTTGTCGATGACGATGACCTTGGCCCCGGCGTCATGGGCGCGAATGGCTGCCGGGCAACCGGCGTCGCCTGTGCCGACCACCACCACGTCCGTCTCGACGTCCCACTTTGCGGGGAGCCACCACTGGCTGGACGCGCCGGCGCCATCGGCGGCAGTGCACCCCTGCAAGACGCCCGCTGCTCCCAGGGCGCCTACGGTGCCTCCAACGATTCCTGCGCGTTTGACGAACTGCCTGCGCGACACCTGTGCTTCTTCATGTTGCGCGTGCCGGGCGTCTGTATCGCTTGCCATTGCTTCCTCCTTTTCTGCGCCGCCCGCAGAGGGCGGCACACGTCTCGTGACGTGCGTACCATGACCGCTATTGTAGGCAGGGATGCAAGTGGCCTGTAGACATAAAGTATGTGGATTGTAGTGGATTCGTGCTGTTTTGTGGGGCAAGGTGCTTGCGCTATACTACGCAAGGGATAATGAAAACCAGCAGGCATGAAAACGGCACTACCCTGTTTGGGAGAGAAATTGGGCAAGCCTTGAGCAAGAGAGACACGACACACGTGCCTGCCGAGCTGCCGCGCGTAGACGTGCGCCTGCTGGGGTTTGCGATCCCGCTTTCGTTGTCTGACCTCCTCATCAGAAACGTCATGGCCAATTCGGTCATGGCGCAGCTCGTCTACTATATGGCCTTTAGCGTGCCGCTGCTCCTGCTTGCCCTCGGCGCGGGGCTGTACCTGCGGAGCCGACGCGCGGTCTGGCAGTTCACGCCGCACCTCGCCGTGTTGGGTGCCGTCATGCTGAGTGCGGCGTTTGCCATGCTGCTTGTGGCGTCCTCGATCGGCGGCATCGCGCCCTATGTTGTGGCCGCCGTGCTCGGGGGCATGGGGCTTGCAGGCTGCTACGCGCAATGGCTGTTGTTCTACGCCACAGTCTCGCTTCGGACGGCGGCGGCCTCGCTGCTCGCGGCCTTCTCGCTCGGCATGGCGCTGCGCTTCGCTTCGTCGTGGCTTGCAGCCGAGGCCGTCGTGGCTGCCGCAGTGCTGATCGTGCCGGTCGCCTGTGTCCTGTATTTGTTGGTCAAGAAGAGCTATGCGCGCCAGACGCAGCCCACGGGCCAGCAAACAGGACAGCCCACGGGCCAGCAAACAGGACAGCCGCCTGCCCGTCCTGCGGCCCTCGGCGCGGGTCAGTCAAAGACCATGTTGGTCTTGTCAGTCGTGATGCTTGTCGTGTACTCGCTTGTGCTCGCCTTGATCCGGTTTGCGCATATCGACGAGCAGTATGTGAACGCCTCAAACAACATCAACTTGACGTTCAGGCTGTTGGTGCCGCTCGTTCTTATCCCGTTTGCCCTGCGCGGCAGCACGATCCTGCGGATCTTCACGCTCGTGCAGGTATCCCTCGTCCTAGTGTCGTCATCCCTGCTCGCAGCCCAGCTTCTGCCTGCCTCGCTCCTGTTCGTAAAAGTCGCCATGAGCTCGTTCGTTCGTGGGATGCTCATGCTGTTCATGTACCTCTCGGTGGTGGAGCTGTTCAAGGTGCAAAAGTACCACCCCCTCACCGTCGCTGGCGTGGTGGTGGTCTCGTTCACCTCTGCCCAGGGCGTCGGGCTGCTGCTCACGTCTCAGTTCGGCATCTACATCAATGGAGACATAATAGTAATATGTATCTATGTGCTCACCGTCTTGAGTGCCTTGGCGCTGGCGATAGCGGGCAGCAGGGCAACCATGGCAGCAGCGGCAAAGCACGGCGCGGCTGCACAAATAGGCCAGGTGGGGGGAGGTGGGGAAGTAGCTGTGGAGGAGGAGGCAGTGGAGGTGGAGGCAGGGGAGAGTCCGGGCGACGCAGCGGCGCAGCAGCGGTTTTGCGTTGCATACAGCCTCACGCCACGCGAGGCCGAGGTCTTGCAGCACTTTAGGCAGGGGCGCAGCGTCCAGCACATCGCCAAGACGCTTAGGATCTCAGAGAACACCGTGCGGGGCTACTCAAAGAGCTTGTACCTCAAATGCGGCATTCACAGCCGGCAGCAGCTTCTTGACCTGGTGGAGGGTTTTGAGGAGAAGGAGCAGCCGGCTGCCCCGGCTGACCTGGCTGTCCCGGCCGCCCCGGAGTAGCTCACGCCCGAGTGCCTCGTCCGCTTATTCCGCGCTAGCGTACAAGAGACTCAGCGTAATAGTGTCCATGCGTCCTAGCGCAGCGCCGCCTGGTACGCCAGCACGTGCACGCACTTCCTGCCCGTCCCTACCTCGCAGCTTCCCGCCATGCCGCCGCCGCATGGCCCGTCTTTGAGCCGCTTCGGACACCCCGCCACGACTCTTTGGTACGCCTCGTCAGCAGAATAGTCTGTTGGCGCAAGAGCTGCGGCCTCCTGGTCAGACAGATACCACCCGTTCTCAGGCGCATATCCCAGATCAGCAGCACAGCCGCGCCAGTCGGTCGCCAGTGTCGCGGCCGCATCCAGTATGGACTGGACTCCCTCGGCGTCCATGCTCACCCCGCCGAGGTGCACGCCCCGATAGCCTAGGCCCTTGATCACCGCCACCTGCTTGGCCGCCCGCAACAAACGGGCGTCTCGACCGCCGTCTGCCGACCGCTCCTCTTCCACGAGGTCCGCATAGAGCTTGCGCCCGGCATAACAGCCCGGAAAATGCCCCTCGTTCATGGCCTGCGCCAAGTTGCTGTTGAGGATAAACACGTGTGCGATAGCCGGCACGCCTGCTAGGTGGCTTTGGGCAAAGTCGGCAAACTCTCGGTGTTTCTCCGCGTCGTAGCCCATCTGGGTGATTATGAACTGTGCGCCGGCAGTGACTTTCTTCAGCAGCTTCAAGTACTGAAGCGCTGACTCTTCCGGTTGCCACTTGAAGGGCGACGTCACGGCGCCGCACATGAGGTCCACGCGCCTGCCGATGCCCTTCTGCTCCCACGCGTCACCTCCCAGGTCGGCGTTCAGCTCGCCGATCAGCCCGAGCAGCTCAAGCGAGCCCATGGCAAACGCGGCGTCTTCGCCATTGGCGGGGTAGTCGCCCGTCATGGCCACGATGTCGGTCAGCCCTGCCCGCGCAAGGGCATAGAGCTGGCTTAAGGCCTGTCTGCGGTTGCGGTCTCTTGAGCAGAACTGGACCAGGGTTCCGACCCCGTGTTGGGCAAGCTCGGCGGCAAAGGCGTCAGCGAGCAGAGCAGGCTCGCCGTCGGGATTGTCCGCGACCGAGATCGCGTGCACCAGTCCCGTGCCGTACAAGGCCACGCACTTGTCGAGCGTCTGGTCTACCTTGCCTGGACGCGCGACCACCTCGCAAGTGACGATGAACTCGCCTGTGGCCATGGCCTGACGGAATCTGCTCGACATGACGGCACCCCTCCTGGTTTCTCTAGCGTCTCTCGACATCTGCTTTGCGGCTGGATGATTGCTTGGCACTCTTGATTATACCGCCCAGGCTTTCGGTCGCAGCCCAACGAGTATGCCCAACGAGTCACCCCGCGCCTGCCGCGAGGCCAGCCGTCTTTGGCATGCTTGCTTTGGCTTAGCGCTTCTGCTGCCTTGGCGCACAGAACCAGACGATCATGAATGACATGACAACAAAGCCGAGGTACTCCAGGCCTGTGACAAAAGCGACAATCAACACAAACGTGCTTACGTGCTCCTCGGAAGCGCTGATCCTACGGCCATTGACAATAGTGTCGTACGTGCTGTTGGAGAGGTCGCCCATGCCCATGGTCACTAGCAGCGCTACAAAGGCAAACCCTATCAAGGCCACAACCGTAGCCACATTTAAGCCTGCATAGGCAGCCACAGTAGTCGCGATGGCTGCGACAACGAGAAAGGCACGCAGGTATTGGAGAAAGACGAACTGGGCAAACGCGTCGGCGGCCATAAAAGACGCCACGACTACTGTGATGAGAATGACTGCCGAAACGATCGCTACCCTCAGGTTGCGCGTTTTCTTGCCCTGGGCAGAGTCGTCCTTCGTGCCCCACACGCGCATACAAACGCAGAACACCAGGATAGCAACCGCAACAGCCATGCCTGCTATCACTACCTCTTTGTCGAGCATCGGTTTATAGGCGAGAAAGGCGTCTAGCGCAAATATCGCTGAGACACAAAGAAGAAAGATGCCAAGTATCATCAGCTGCGCAATGCTTTTTGGAGTGTTCATGCCTGCTCCTGTCTCTACTCCGGAACTAACATTTTTCGCGACAAGGTTTCGTTCACCATGTGAGCCTCACTATAGCGAAGAGACCATGCCGTGTGGTCTGCATCTAGCAGACACCTCCCCGACCCAGTGACACTGGTACCAAGCTTGTGTACAACTTTTGGTACAATATCCCGTGCATTCGATAGTCCTCAGGCATGTGCAGGAATTCGCTGGACTCTGAATGCGCAAGCGATGGGACGAATTCGGGCAGGGAGGCTCGCAGCAGATGGCGATCACGATACCAAATAAATATAAGCGTATAAAAGTATTTGAACCTAATAAAGAGTTGGAGCGCATATTTGACGGCCGGTCGGAGGCCCCTGTGTTCTTCCCTCATTATACCGGGCATGGCGCAATGCATGTCGAAGCCATTCTAAAAAACCTCTTGCTGCTGTTGCACGACAATAATCCTGCAAGCTTAGAAGAATGTGTTAGCAGAGAATACGCGCTGACTTTGTACACCTTGGTATACGGGACCTGCGTCCATGACATTGGGATGCACCTGGGCACACAGGACTTCGTCGCCCTGCTCAAAAGCCCTGAGCATCGGGAGTGGCTTGGCAACAAGACATGGGCAGACAAATGGGAGGCGTTTGCCGACGACCTGGTCAAGTGGCCGAGCCAGGATCTAACGAGTCTCTATGGAGACGCGCCCCCCCTTGGCCGTGAGAGCCTGAGCAAAGAGTCGCTGTCGCAGGCGTTTAGTAGGTCTCATGAAACCCATGACCAGCTCAAACTTGTGGTTGGCGAGTTCCTGCGCATGCACCATGAGGACGTGTCACGCTTCATTGTCGAGTGCGGCATCTACAAGCCGCCTGATGTGACGGAGGAAGAAAACAAGCTATGGGCGTGGGACAACTATACAGAGCCGTGGGCGTGCGAGAATCTTATTGCCAACAACGCGCATAACGTTAAGCTCAAGCGCAAGCTGCTTGGCCTCATGGCGCAGGGGCACCGCAAGGATCCCGAGACGTTTCGTGAACTGTGCAAGCAGGAAACGATGGATTCCAAAGGCTGCATAGACGGTGTGCCGATCATGTATCTTGCCGCGCTGCTCAAGCTCGCCGACACGCTCGACGCGGGAGAGCACCGTGCCCCGTTCTATCGCACCGCCGGTCAGCGGGTGTACAGCAGCACGTCGCGTGAGGAAGTCGAATGGAATCAGTACGTGGACTTCGGGTCGCTCGGGGTTGGCGACACGCCCGGCGAACTGCACATAGACATGAAACTTGTTGAGCCTGAATGGAGCACGACTATCATCAGCACCATCCAACGCAGGTTCGTCGCAAAGGTGCAAGAGGCCATCGACGAGGCACAGCTTGCGTTTACAAGGTATTATTCAAAAACACCCAAGCTGCTCCTGCCGTTTTACCGGGTCGTGACCAACATCGACCCTGGATCGGATGGGCGAAAAAATCTAGAGAGGAAGATCCTCACCGAGCCGATCCCTTTGCGGATAAACCCCGACATCGCGCACAACCTCGTGCGGCCGCTCTACGGCGGCGTGCCCTCCGTCGCGGTGCGCGAGCTCGTGCAAAACGCCGTGGACGCCTGCCTGCTGCAGGCTAGGAGCCGCGGCTGCGACGACGACTACGAGCCCGCCGTCACGGTGAGCGTTGCGGGCGACTCGCTGACGGTCAGCGACAACGGCGTCGGCATGGGCGCCGGCACCCTGCGCGACTACTTCATGACCGCCGGTGCCTCGTTTCGCGAGAGCCGGGAGTTTCGGGACGCGGCTGGCAGCGCAGGGGGCGCGGGCAGCGCAGGGGGCACAGGCGGCACTCTGCCTTTGCGCTCCGGGCGCTTCGGCATCGGCGTCCTCGCGGCGTTTCTGCTCGGCGAGGGCGCTACCGTGGAGGTGCACACCCAAAAGGCCGCGGAGGGGGGCAAGGG
>JAITHV010000108.1 GCA_031279835.1 Coriobacteriales bacterium | reverse complement strand
CGCAACAGCGGCGTCACCGCCGTGGTCGAGGGGGTGGGCGACCACGGGTGCGAGTACATGACCGGCGGCCGCGTGCTCATACTCGGCCCGGTGGGGCGCAACTTCGGCGCCGGCATGAGTGGCGGCGTGGCCTACGTGCTCGACGAGGCTGGCGACTTCGCCGGGCGCTGCAGCACGGGAAACCTCTCGGTCAAGAAGCTTGACATTGCCGACACCGGCCACGTGCAAGAGATGCTTGAACGCCACCACTGCCACACGGGCAGCGTCAAGGCACACAGGCTGCTCGACGACTTCTCCACAGCGTCACGGCAGTTCGTCAAAATCGTGCCGCACGACTACCAAAACGTGCTCGAGGCCATGGAGCAGGCGCGGCAGGGCGGGATGGACGACGACGAGGCCATGCTGTTTGCCTACAACGCCGTGGTCGCGTCAAAGCGAAAGGCGGGATGACCCATGGGCAAGCCTACAGGATTCATGGAGCACGAACGCGTCGAGGCACCTCGGCGCAGCGTCGAAGAACAGGTGCGCGACTACGAGGAGTTCCACCAGGTGTATGCAGAAGGCGAGGTCGTCCGCCAGGCGGCGCGCTGCATGGACTGCGGCATACCGTTTTGCAACGCAGGCGTCATGCTCGAAGGCGAGACGATCGGCTGCCCCCTAGGCAACTGCATACCCGAGATAAACGACCTGGTCTACCACAGCTGCTACGAGGACGCCTATCGGCGCCTTACTCGCACGCACCCGTTTCCTGAGTTTACCGGTCGCGTGTGCCCGGCGCTTTGCGAGGGCTCATGCACGCTCGGAGAGCACGAGCCGCCCGTGAGCATCAAGGAGATCGAGCACTTCATAGACGCACGCGCCGTTGGCGGCCCGCTGCGCAAGCCCCGTGCGCCCTTAAGGCGAACCGGTCGAAGGGTAGCCGTGGTGGGCTCTGGCCCTGCGGGGCTAGCCTGCGCCCACACGCTCAACAGGCTAGGGGAGAAGGTAGTGGTATTCGAGCGTGACGACCGTCCCGGCGGCCTGCTCATGTACGGCATCCCGACCATGAAGCTTGCCAAGGGAGTCGTGCTCGCCCGTGTGGCGCAGATGGAGGATGAAGGCGTCGAGTTTCGCCTCAACGCTGCCGTCGGGCGCGGCACGCGGCCAGACGCGCCTCGCAGCAAAAGGGGCGATGACGTGAGCATCGACACGCTGCTTGCCGACTTCGACGCGCTCGTGCTGTGCGGCGGCTCCACGGTGGCACGCCCGCTTGTGGTGCCTGGCAGCTCAGCGCCAGGAGTCGTGCCGGCCATGGCCTACCTCAACCACTCGATACGACGCCTGCTTAACAGCGACCATCCCTATCAGGAGCTCCTCGACGCGCAGGGCAAAGACGTCGTCATTGTCGGCGGAGGCGACACGGGGACCGACTGCGTGGCGACGGCGCTGCGCCAGGGCGCGCGCTCTGTCGTGCAGTACCAGATAAACGCTGCCATGCCCTCATGCCGTCCTGCCGACAACCCGTGGCCGCTGCTTCCCCGCGTCTTGCGCACCGACTACGGCCAAGAGGAGCATGCGGCGCTTTTTGGACACGACCCGCGCGTGTTCGGCGAAAGCGTGAAGGAGGTCCTCGCCGACTCCACCGGGCGCGTGAGCGGCGTGGTGACCGTCGCGTACCACTCAGTGCGCAAAAACGGCAGGCGCGTCTCAACAGAGGTCCCAGGTTCAGAGAAGAACGTGCCTGCGCAGCTCGTGCTCGTGGCCCTTGGTTTTTCTGGGCCTGAGCCGTTGCTTGTCGAAGAGCTCGACCTTGCTCGCGACGCCGCCTGCAAGCCTTTGACCGACGCGGGGAGTTATGCTACTTCGCGGCGCGGCGTGTTCGCCGCAGGAGACATGCGGCGCGGCCAAAGCCTCGTGGTTTGGGCCGTCATGGAAGGGCGCGACGCTGCGGTCGAGTGCCACAACTACCTCAATAGCCGTGAGCTCTAGCAGGGTTCTGGAGTTGCTCAAGCGTGGCTCAAGCGAGGTTTGAGTGTGGCTTGAGCGTGGCTCGAGCGTGGCTTGAGCGTGGCTTGAGCAGGCTTGTTAACACGCTCGAAACAATCGCAAGAAGTCTGTGCGCTACAATGACTAGTTCACATGCAGTGATATCTCATTAACCGACGCAGAAGGAGAGGTTGGCGTGGCCGAACGCACGCACTTTAGCGAGCTGCTTCAGGGGAGCCTGTACGACCCGGCGTTTGAGCACGACAGCTGCGGCATCGGCATGCTGGTTGACATCCAGGGCCGGGCCTCTCACCAGCTTGTCACCGACGCCATCCGAATACTTGAGAGCCTCACGCATCGGGGCGGCGTCGGCTACGAGCCGCTCACCGGGGACGGGGCAGGGATCCTGTTGCAGGTTCCTGACACCTTCATGCGCCGCGCGGCTGCCTCAAGCGGCATCGAGCTTCCGGTGGGCGCCGGCAGCTATGGCATCGCCATGGCGTTCGCGTCGCCCGACGCTGCGCGCGCGCGGAGGACCATGGACCGCTTCAGCTCACTGGTCTCGTCAGTAGGGCTGCA
>JAITHV010000079.1 GCA_031279835.1 Coriobacteriales bacterium | reverse complement strand
CGCAACAGCGGCGTCACCGCCGTGGTCGAGGGGGTGGGCGACCACGGGTGCGAGTACATGACCGGCGGCCGCGTGCTCATACTCGGCCCGGTGGGGCGCAACTTCGGCGCCGGCATGAGCGGCGGCGTGGCCTACGTGCTCGACGAGGCAGGCGACTTCGCTGAGCGCTGCAGCACGGGCAACGTGAGCCTGAGGCGACTTGACGCAACGGGGCGCGAGGTCGTGCGCGACTTGGCCGAGCGGCATCTCGCGCTCACCGGCAGTGCACGGGCCAAGCAAGTGCTTAATGATTTTGAGTCGTACGCAAAGCGTTTCATGGTGCTTGTGCCGACGGACTACGAGCGCATCATGGAGGCGCTTGAAGACGCGCGCAGCAGACAGCTCTCCGAAGACGAAGGCCTGCTCTATGCCTTCAACGCAGTCGTCCTCAACAAGAAAGCCGGGTAACAACATCATGGGAAAACCTACCGGGTTCCTTGAGTTCGCACGTGCCGACGCAACGGGGCGAGGCATCGCCGAGCGCGTCAAGGACTATCACGAGTTTCATACCGGGCTTTCTCCCGACACGATCATGCAGCAGGCGGCCCGCTGCATGGACTGTGGCGTCTCGTTTTGCCATGCCGGCCTGAGCGTTGACGGGCTCTCCATCGGCTGCCCGCTCTCTAACCTCATCCCCGAGATAAACGACCTCGTATACCGCGGCATGCCCTCGGAAGCGTACGCTCGCCTGCGCGTCACCCATCCGTTCCCGGAGTTCACCGGTCGCGTGTGCCCGGCGCTTTGTGAGGGGTCCTGCACGCTTGGGGAGCATGAGCAGCCGGTTGCAGTCAAGGAGATCGAGCATTACCTCGATGCCTTCGCGCATGCCGAGGGGCTTGCTGGCGCCCGTATGCCAGCCGTGCGCACAGGGCGCCGTGTGGCAGTGGTAGGGTCAGGGCCAGCCGGACTTGCCTGTGCCGACGTGCTCAACCAGCTTGGCGAGGACGTTGTGGTGTTCGAGCGTGCCGAGCGACCAGGCGGCCTGCTCATGTTCGGCATTCCCAACATGAAGCTCGACAAGCAGGTGGTCTTGCGTCGCATAGCAGTCATGGAAGAAGAGGGCGTCATCTTCAAGAACGGGTTCGAGGTCGGACGAGACATACCGGTGCAAGAGCTGCTCGGCAGCTTTGACGCCGTTGTGCTCTGCGGCGGGGCGACAGTCGCCCGCATGCCAGACATAGCGGGCACCGGGCTTGCGGGCGTGGTTCCCGCCGTGCGCTATCTCACCAACGCGACGCGCCTTTTGCTTGACGGCACGGCGACTGAGGAAGGCGATACGCTCAACGCGCGAGACAAGGACGTCATCATAATAGGCGGCGGCGACACCGGCACGGACTGTGTGGCAACAGCGCTGCGCCAAGGCGCCAAGAGCATCGCGCAGTTCGAGATAACGCCCAAGCCGTGCGCAGAGCGCGCGCCCGACAACCCCTGGCCGCTTTGGCCACGCGTGTTCAAGACCGACTACGGCCAGCATGAGGCTGCCGCAGTGTTTGGAGAAGACCCGCGCGAGTACGAGATATCGGCCAAAGAGCTCGTAGGAGGCTCCGTAGGCGAGGTTGTTGCCGTCAAGACAGTGCGCTACGAGTGGGTGACCTCAAACGGGCGGTTCGGGCCACGAGAGATTGAAGGATCCGAAGCCGTGCGCAACGCCGGGCTCGTGCTTGTCGCCATGGGATTCTTAGGCCCTGAGCGCACGTTGATCGACGCGTTGGGACTCGACACCGACCCGCGCGGAAACATCAAGACGCCTGAAGGCAGCTACCAGACCTCTCAAGAGGCGGTGTTTGCTGCAGGCGACATGCGCCGTGGCCAAAGCCTCGTGGTGTGGTCGCTCATGGAAGGGCGCGACGCCGCAGCCGAATGCCATGCGTATCTAGACAGCCGCAAGAAGTAGTCTTGGCTTTCTATGCAGGGTCTTTAAGGTTTGTCACCCCGCACTTGAAGCGGGGTCTCTTCTTGTGCGAATCAAGCCAGCGACATAAAGCAGGTTAAAACTCCAACAGTACGAATTATACATAAGACTTATTATCGCAAAATTATGAATTCTCAACTCAGGATTCGCAAATGGCTCGCATGGCGAGTATGGTCTGACTGATTAGCTCATCGAGCTCCCAGCCAAGCATAGCAGCGCCTTGTAATATGACGTCGCGCGAGCAGCCTGCGGCAAACGAATGCGTCTTGAACTTTTTGAGCACTGACTTGACCTCAAGGTCCATGACGCTTCGAGACGGGCGCATCAATGCCACGGCGCCGATGAGCCCGGTGAGCTCATCGGTCGCAAACAGAACCTTCTCCATAACATGCTCAGGCTGCGGAGCGCCGGGCGCTATGCCATAGCCATGGCTCATGGCAGCCCGGATGATCGACTCGTCCACGTCATGGCCCCGCAACAGCTCGAATCCCTTCACGCAGTGCTCATCAGCAAACTGCTCGAAGTCTATGTCGTGCAACAGGCCGACTACTTCCCAGTACGCGGCATGCTCGGGGTCGTGGGTCTCGGCAAACCAGCGCATGACCCCCGCGACCGTCTGGGCATGCTGTATATGGAACGGTTCGTTATTATATGTCTTAAGTATAGCAAACGCTTGTTCGTATGTGGGTATCAAGACAAGCCCCTCTGCTAGACGTCCATGATAATGGGAATGACCATGGGCCGACGGCGGCTGCGCTCCCAAAGGAGCGCTGAGAGCGCCTCGCGCAGGCTGCGCTTGAGGCGGTTGGGGTTCGTGCGGTTCTCATGGGCCGAGCCCGAGAGCGTCTTTGACACGACGGCGACGGCGTCTTTGAGCAGCTCGGGGTCGTCGCCCCCCGACACGCCGCGCATGATGACCTCAGGCGCGCCTATCGGGCTGCCGTCGCGGCGCCGTATCATGCAGACGACCGTGACGATGCCGTCGCTCGAAAGCGTCTGGCGGTCTTTGAGCACGACGTTCGACACGTCTCCGACCGACAGCCCGTCAACATAGATAATGCCGCTCTCGACCGGTTCTCCCTTTGTCACGCCCCGATGGTCAAGCTGCAAGACGTCACCTGCCTCAAGGGTGAAGATGTTCTTCTGCGGGATGCCCATCTTCTCGGCCAGCCGCGCGTGCGCCCGCAGATGCAGCGCCTCGCCGTGGACCGGCATAAAGTAGCGCGGACGCGCCATGGCGAGCATCAGCTTGAGCTCCTCTGAGCCGGCATGTCCTGACACATGCACGAGCGCCCGCTGTTTGTCGAACACCTCGGCGCCGATCTTCGAGAGCGCGTTGACCACGCGGGTGACGGCCTTCTCGTTGCCCGGCACCGGCGTCGCCGAGATGATCACGGTGTCGCCAGCCTCGATCGAGACGGTGCGGTGCTCGCCGTTGGCCATGCGCGCAAGCGCAGACAAAGGCTCTCCTTGCGAGCCCGTGCACAGTATGACGAGCTTTTCGGGCGGGATGTGCTTGGCCGCGTAGGCGTCCACGATGTCTTTGTCGCCAATCTCAAGATACCCGAGGTCGCGCGCTATCTGCGTGTTGGTGAGCATGGAGCGCCCGGTGACGGCGACCTTGCGCCCTGCTGCCTTCGCCGCGTCGCAGATCTGCTGGATGCGGTGGATGTGGCTCGAGAACGAAGCGACTATGACGCGACGCTTCGAGCCTGCGATTATCTGTCGCAGCACTTTGCCGACCTCTGCCTCTGACTTGGTGAAGTTCGGGTTTGCGGCATTAGTCGAGTCTGAGAGCATGAGGTCGATGCCGCGCTCTGCAAAGCGCGAGATGGCGGCGAAGTCGGTGTGTACGCCGTCAATGGGCGTTTGGTCGAGCTTGAAGTCGCCGGTGTGCAAGACAGTCCCAGCAGGCGACTGGATAAACACGCCCATCGCAGCAGGGATCGAGTGGTTGACGCTGAAGAACTCACAGGTGAACGGCCCGAGCGTGATCGAGTCGCCAGGGGCCACGGTGCGGAAGTTGGGCGACTTGATGCGGTGCTCGGCGAGCTTTCCCTCGATGATGCCGAGCGTGAGCTTGCTGCTATAGATTGGAATAGGCCGGCCGATGTCTTTGAGCAGGTACGGGAGCGCGCCGGTGTGGTCTTCGTGGCCATGTGTGATGACGATGCCCTTGAACGAGCTCGCGCGCTCAAGCAGGTACGTGTAGTCTGGGAGGATAAGGTCTACGCCGGGATGGTCGTCGTCGGGGAACATGAGCCCCGCATCGATGATGATAAGCTCGCCATCGTACTCAAAGGCCGTCATGTTCTTGCCGATGCCGTCAAGCCCGCCAAGCGGGATCACCTTCAAATGCTTGCCCGAGCCCGCCCGCCCGCGCTTTTTGTTGCTTTTATTGCCGGTGCTTTTTTGCTGAGAGTCGCGGGGCTTGTCCCCTGCTCCAGCGCTGCCGCCGGGAGTTTTTTCTGCTCCGGCAGCGGGTTTCTTGCTGTTAGTGCCGCGCCTTGGCGCAGCAGAACGCTTCGATGTCTCTTGTGACAAAAAGACACCTTCCTTTCTGTGGTTCTGCGCACCACGCTGTTATCGCCTGGTCGGCGACGGCATGGTGCTATGTTGTATTGAAACTTCCTTCCCGGAAGTGTTCTTACTGTCTAAATCCTTAGCAATTATAGCATGCCGACACGTCACAAGACGCCGACGGCACGCATGACCTCAGCAAGCTTGGCGCTTCTCTCAGAAGGCGCGTCCACGAGAGGCAGGCGCACGCCGCCGCAGTCAAAGCCGCTCAGGCGCATAGCCTCTTTGACCATGATGGGGTTGGCCATCACAAAGAGCTCCTTCATAAGCGGCTGAAGCCGTAGGTGCGCCGAGAGCGCCTTGGTGTGGTCGCCTGCAGCTGAGGCCTCTACGATCTGCTTCATGCGCGCAGGGGCGACGTTGCCGATGGTAGAGATCACTCCCCAGCCGCCCAGGCCCATGAGTGGCAGCGTCATCTCGTCGTCGCCCGAGTAGACGGCAAAGCCCTCAGGAGCATTCGAGATGATCTCGGTGATCTGATCGAGTTTTCCGCTTGCCTCCTTGATGGCGATGATATTGGGAACGTCGTGGGCCAGGCGCAGCGTCGTGTGAGCCTCCATGTTGATGACGCAACGGCCGGGTATGTTGTAGAGGATGACGGGGAGGTCAATCGCCTCGGCGATGGAGCGGAAGTGCCGATAGAGTCCTTCTTGGGGCGGCTTGTTGTAGTACGGGACCACGCACATTACCCCGTCCACGCCGAGCTTCTCTACATCGCGCGCAAACGAGACGGTGTCGGCTGTGCAGTTGTCGCCGACGTTTGCGATAACCGGCACTTTGCCGCCTACCGCTTCAAGCACTGCCGTGAACAACGAGATTTTTTGTGGGTAGAAAACCGTGGGGCTCTCCCCTGTTGTGCCATTGATGAGCAGCGCGTCGCTGCCTCCGTCTACAAGGCGCACCGCGAGTTCTTGCGCGCGTGTGAGGTCGAGGTTGAGGTCGGCGTCAAACGGCGTGATCATCGCAGGTATGAAGCGTCCAAACTGTGGCTGTGTCATGTGCGGCATCCCTTCCAAAGACGTGTGGGCCCCTAGGCCTGTTCGACTGTGCCGAAGCCGAGGTCCATGAGCTGGTCCAACCCTACCACCAGGCCGCTGAGGCCTGCGACAGAGCGAATGGCGAGAAGCACGCCCGGCATATAGGCAGTGCGGTCGATTGAGTCGTGTCGGATGGTCAGGGTCTGGCCGGGTGAGCCGAACACGACTTCCTGCGACGCGACAAAACCGTTGGAGCGTACGGAGTGCACCGGCACGCCGTCTATGCAGGCACCGCGCGCGCCCTCGGCGCCAGGCAGCTCTGTCTCCTTGCCGGGGGCGCCGCTTGTGACGCCGGCGCGCCGCTGAGCCTGCGCGATGTTGCGGGCCGTCATGAGCGCGGTGCCGCTTGGCGCGTCGGCTTTGCGGTTGTGATGGAGCTCAATGACCTCGGCATCAGGAAAGTACGCTGCCGCTGCTTGTGCAAACGCCATCATGAGCACGGCGCCGGTGGTGAAGTTCGGGGCCACAAACACTGCCGTGCCCGATGGAATATCAGCGCTCAGAGCTTCGAGCGCGTCAGACGACAAGCCAGTGGTCCCTATCACGCAGTCTATTCCGTGCCCTACACAGGTGCGAATATTTTGTTCCACGGCACTGGGGACCGAGAAGTCCACCACCACGTCGGGACGTACTGACTCAAGGGCCTCGCCGAGGTCTCTGAACGCAGGCGCTATTGCAGTGCCGTCCAACATGACAGTAGACGTCTTTGTGCCCACAGCAGGGTCATAACCGCCCGCCAGCTCAATGTCGTTGCTTGCCTGTATCGCGCGAAGCACCTCGTTGCCCATGCGCCCGGCAAAACCGCTCACCACCACTTTGATCATCAGCTCACCCACTATGTCCGTGTCGCTGCTCTCTGCGTTGCAGCAACCATGCTACTACCATACTCTCACAGGGCAAGCGCTTCTTCGACCTGTTCTTGTTCAAGCGGGCTGATAACAGCGATGGTCGGTTGTTGGGACAACACGCGCTCGGCCACGCGCTGTATGTCGGCACGCGTCACGACCCGATAGCGCTCGATTATCTCATCAATAGAGATTGTCTCTAGACCGTTCGCCGCGTTTTTACCCAGGCGGATCATGCGCGACTGCGGAGTCTCGCTGTGCAGCACAACCGAGCCGATCGCGTATTCCTTGATGCGGTC
>JAITHV010000060.1 GCA_031279835.1 Coriobacteriales bacterium | reverse complement strand
AGTGCCTGCGGGCCGCCCGAGGTGGCTGATGACGATGACGCGGGCGCCGCGCTCGGTGAGCCAGGCAATGGTGGGAACAGCCTCCCGGATGCGCGTGTCGTCAGTAACGGTCCCGTCTGCGAGCGGGACATTGAAGTCAACGCGCAAGAACACGCGTTTGCCGGCCACATCGGCATTCTCGGCAGTGGTGATGCTTCTCATGTTACGTACTCCATTCTTTCCGCCTGGGCACTGTTGCTTCGCAGAGCTCAAAGCAGCAGTGGCTTGCCAAAGTGCACGGGGTATCCCAGTGTTCCGGACGTCATGCAGGTGCGGCCGACTTGACCGTCACGTAGAGTGTTCCTGAGAGGTTGAATGCCAGAATGTCGGTTACCTTATGATTCCTGTAGCCTGATAATCTTATAGAAAGCGCAGCACAAGGACAAGCCCGCGCGTCGTCTTGCCCGCATGTATTGCCCGTATGCTCCCTGATGTTCCCTTTTGTTCTCTCATGGCTCATGCGAGCATCAAGAGCGCCAAATCTCTGACTCTTGCAGAATAGCCCAGCTCGTTGTCGTACCACGAGAACAGCTTCACCAGGTTGCTGTTATCGCCCAGCACCATCGTCAAGCCGGAGTCAAAAACGGAAGAGTGCTCGTTTCCGATGACGTCGCACGACACGATGGGGTCGGCAGTGTATTCGAGAATCCCCTTCATCGGCCCGTCAGCCGCGGCCTTCATGGCGGCGTTGACCTCCTCGACCGTCGTGTCGCGTTCGAGCTCAACCGTGAGGTCCACAAGCGAGCCGTCAGGAGTCGGGACGCGGGTGGCAATCCCGTCGAGCTTGCCTTTGAGCGCAGGCAGCACAAGCGCCACAGCACGGGCCGCGCCGGTGGTGGTCGGTATCATCGAGAGCGCTGCGGCGCGGGCACGGCGCAGGTCCTTGTGCGTGCGGTCAACCATGCGCTGGTCGTTCGTGTAGGCATGGATGGTGTTCATGAAGCCGCGTCGCACGCCAAAGCTGTCGAGCAGGACCTTGGCCACAGGGGCCAGGCAGTTTGTCGTGCATGACGCGTTTGAGACGATGTGGTGCTTGTTGGGGTCGTAGACGCCCTCGTTTACCCCGAGGACGACGGTGCAGTCCTCGTTTTTTGCCGGGGCGGTGATAAGGACCTTGCGCGCGCCTGCCTTGATGTGCGCTGCTGCCTTGGTGGCGTCGTTGAACAGGCCGGTGGACTCGACTACCAAGTCGATGCCGAGCGCGCCCCAGGTCAGGGCGGCTGGGTCGCGCTCCCGCAGCACGGTGACCGCGCGGTCGTCGACCAAGAGCGTGTCGCCCTCGGCAACTACGGTGTCGAAGCCCCTGCCGTGGACCGAGTCGTACTTGAGAAGGTGTGCCAGCGTCGCAGCGTCTCCTGGGTAGTTGATGGCCGCCACCTCGATGCGCGGGTCGGCCTCCATGAGCCTGAACACGAGCCGTCCGATACGGCCGAGTCCGCTTATCCCTACTCGAATAGTCATGATTCTCCTTTCTTCGCCCTGAGTGCGGGCTTTCTTGACGACCGCTTCATGCAGGCGCGCCTGCGTCGGCCGGAACCAGCGGGGCACTATGCCCCATCACTGTGCTCGCCCGCGAGCGGGACCGCGCTTTCCCCGGCGCCCTGCTTCTCGCCCAACCCCGCATCCAGCTGCGCCTCGACCCGCAACAACTCTGGCAAGGCCTCGCTGCTCCCGTCTTGCTCGTCAACAAATGCGCGGGCGATCTCGTCGATACGTCGGACCCTATGATAAATCGCCGACTTGGTGATTTTGGGTTGGGCCAGCTCCCCAAGCTGGCGAAGGGACGCTTCAGGGTGTGAAAGGCGCAGCAAGGCCAGCTCGCGCAGCTTGGGCGGCAGCGACTCGATGCCACAGCGGTCGATCAGAAGCCGTATGTTGCGCACCTGCGCAAGCGAGGCGTCGATGGACTTTGCCGCGTTCGCGAGCTCGGCGTTGACGCGCCTGTTCTCGTCGTTGCGGATCGACTTGGTGACGCGCACGTTCTCGATGGCAAGCAGGTTGCGGTGCGCCCCCACGAGCGCGAGAAAGTCCACTATGGGGTCCGCGCCCTTGAGGTACACCACCCAGCCGTTCCTGCGCTGCACGGCGCGCGCCGGCACCGAGCATGAAGTGAGCAGGGCGACCAGCCCGTTGGCTAGCGCCTCATGGTCGCAGGTCAGCTCGAAATGAAAATTGCTTCTTGGATTCGCAATAAATCCGCCACCAAGAAACGCTCCCCTGAGATACGACGCGACGCAGCAGGGCTTGCGGACTAGGTCGGCGTTTATCCCCATCTCGAGGCCGTTGGCGGTGATGATCCCCAAGTCGCGCACCGCCTCTTCAAGGCCATGCTGGCCAGGTATAGTTATAAGATAATTGTATGTTTTATGGAGAGTGCTGCGCCGTGTGGTCACCTCGGTCTTGAGGCGGTAGAGCCCATGGACCAGCTTGACCACGGCGCGTGCGACAGGCGCGGCCTCGGTGGCGATCTCGAGGCGGAACTTGCCGGAGAGCTTTCCCTCGATGCGGATAAGCGCGCTCAGCTCGGCCTTGCGGCAGGTCTCGTGCTCCGGGATGATGCGTGAGAGCTCGTCTTTTACCTCAGAGGTGAACGACACAGCTGAATCACCCCCTCAAAGGCCGCGGCAAGCTTGGCCTCGTCATGCCAGGTAGGGCGCAGCACGTCGCGCAGGTCGCAGGCGATCAGCCGCAGGCCTTCATGTCGTATGTGTCGGGCGTCCTCTTCGTCAAGGCGCACCGTCGGGGTAGAGCCGCGCGGCTGTGGCGCGGGGGCAGCTCCCGTTGCGACGCGCTCGTTTGCGCAAATCGCCTCAAACATGGCCGTCATCGTGCCCGTGCGCACGCCGGCGTCGTCGGGGTCGCGGTGCGCGACCACCACGTCGAGCGCGCCGCGCATCCCG
This sequence comes from Coriobacteriales bacterium, assembly GCA_031279835.1. Taxonomy (GTDB): domain Bacteria; phylum Actinomycetota; class Coriobacteriia; order Coriobacteriales; family UBA8131; genus JAITHV01. The sequence goes on along the minus strand of JAITHV010000060.1, from coordinate 13,582 downwards.
TGGTCGAGCAGCGCGCTCACATGCTCGGCCGCGCTCAAGCCCCAGGTCTCGCCCTGCATGTCGCCGAGCGAGCAGACAAACACGACCAGCGCCTTGCTCGAGCGCACGGCCTCAAGAATGCCCGGCACGAGCAGGTTGGGTATGACCGAGGTGAACAGCGAGCCTGGGCCAAGCACGATCATGTCGGCCGCACACAAGGCGTCAAGCGCCGCGCGGTTGGGCTCGGGCGCCGCTGGCTGAAGGGCGACCGTGGCCAAGGCGGCCTGCGACGAGCAGAGCGCGCTTTGGCCGGTCAGGCTCCTGCCGTCGCGGGTCGCCCCCGTCAGCACCACGCTTTGCAGCGTGGACGGGTAGACGTGCCCGCGTGCGCCGAGCAGCTCCTCGCAAAGACGAACGGCCTCGGTGAAGCTGCCGGCGGTCTCTTCGAGGGCAGTGAGCATGAGGTTGCCAAGTGTGTGGTTGTTCACATAGTTGAAGCGCACCTGAAAGGCCTTGGCCCAGGGCGTCTTGGGGTCGCTCGCCATCGCGGCAATGCATTTGCGCACGTCGCCAGGCGGGACCCTGCCGGTATGCTCGCGCAACATCCCCGACGACCCGCCGTCGTCGGCCATTGCCACCACAGCGTCGGTGGCCACCCCAAGCGAGAGCAGCGTCTTGATGCTCACCGGTGCGCCGGTCCCGCCGCCGATGCAGACCGCCTTTATCCCGCTGCCGGGCAAACGGGACGGCGCGTCGGTGACGGCATGGCATGCGCTGGCGCTCCTCATCGGCCTTGCTTGCATCTCACTCAGCCGTCTCGGCCAGCGGAAGGTCACGATGGGTCACGGTGGCCTGGTAGCCAAGCGACGTCAGGAAGGCGCAGGTCTCCTCAGCGAGCACCACGCTGCGATGCTGGCCGCCCGTGCAGCCGACGCCGAGCGAGAGGTAGCGCTTGCCCTCGGTCACGTAGCCCGGCATGATGACGCGCAACAGGTCGCGCCAACTGCGCAGGAACTCTCGTGTCTCGCTGCGCTCAAGCACGAAGGCGCGCACAGGCTCATGCAGGCCCGTCAGCTTGCGCAGGTCCAGCTCGTAGAAGGGATTGGGGAGAAACCGCACGTCGATCACGATGTCGGCGTCGTAGGGGCTGTTGTGCTTGAAGCCGAAGGAGAACACCGAGACACGCAAGTCGTCTTGGTCAGAGTGGGTCGAGAAGAGCAGGCGGATCTCGCGGCGCAGCTCGCGCGTGTCTTTTTTTGAGGTGTCGATGACGTAGTTCGCGATCTCGCGCACGCTAGCGAGCATCTGGCGCTCTTTGGTGATGCCTGCCGTGATCGTCATGGCGCCTTCGCAAAGCGGGTGCTTGCGACGCGAGGCCTTGAAGCGGGAGAGCAGCGCCTCGTCGGTCGCGTCGAGAAAGACGATGCTGTACGAGATGTTGGTGTCGTGCAAGCGGAAGAGCTCGCCCGTGAGCTCCGAGAAGAACTCCTTGGACCGCAGGTCGCAGACGACTGCGAGCTTGCGGTCAGAGCCGGCCGGAAGGCCTGCGAGCGACACGAGGTCGATGAGCAGCGAGGGAGGGAGGTTGTCGATGCAAAAGTAGCCGAGGTCCTCAAATGTATGCATGGCCTCAGTGCGTCCTGCACCGCTCATGCCTGTGATGATGAGCAGGTTCGGCCCGTCAGGGGAGGGCGCTGATGGCTCGTCGTCGGGGACCTGTGCGGGAGGCCGTTGTTCTTCTGGGGGCTCAATAGGCAGTGTGTCAGCCATAAGACCTCGCTTCATGCAGACCTTGTGTGGACCGGATGCTCCTTTTGCCTCTGGAGTATACCATGGAGCAGCCGGGGGCACCCGTACAGCCAAGGTCGTCCACGGGTCCGGGCCTCGGCGTCTGTGTCGGCGGGTCCGAACTTGACAGGAGGGGTCGGATCCAGGTGTCAACTTTTGGCCTTATGGCCAAAAGTTGACACCTGGATCCGACCCCTCCTGTCAAGCTCTGACGCCGAGACCCGGCCCCTCCTGTCAAGCTCCGGTCTCATTGAATGTCTGCGCCGACAAGGAGTATGCTTATGCCGACAGTCAGACATGACGAAAAGAGATGGTGACAAATGACTAGCACAAATCTAAATCCTGTGGCCGCCCAGGGCGCAGGCGCCGCACAGGGACCCTCAGACGTCTACTTTACGAGCATGCGTGTGTCGCAAGGCGAAAACCTCCCCAAAAAGCTTGAGGCACTGTGCCGCAAAGCCGGCATCGGACGCATCGGCTTCGGCAAGAAGTATGTGGCGATCAAGCTGCATTTTGGCGAGTCGGGCAACCTTGCCTATTTGCGCCCGAACTACGCCAAGGTCCTGGTCGATCTCGTCAAGGAGGAGGGCGGCTGGCCGTTTCTCCTCGACTGCAGCACACTGTACGCTGGCAGGCGCAAGAACGCCTTGGAGCACCTAGAGCTAGCATACGAGCATGGATTTTCTCCCTTTAGCACCGGCTGCCATATTATTATCGGCGACGGTCTCACGGGTTCCGACGAGGTGCTTGTGCCGGTCAAGGGCGCCGAGCATGTCGCCCAGGCGCACATCGGGCGCGCCGTCATGGACGCAGACTGCGTCATATCGCTTACCCACTTCAAGGGACACGTCGAGACAGGCTTCGGCGGCGTGCTGAAAAACGTCGGGATGGGCTGCGGATCGCGCGCAGGCAAACGCGAGATGCATGCGGCCACCGGTCCAAAGATCGATGCGGACAAGTGCATCGGGTGTCGCAAATGCGCGCGGTTCTGTGCGTCAGACGCGATCAGCTACGTGGACGACAAGGCGGTCATGGACTCTGAGCGCTGCGCAGAGTGCGGCTTTTGCATTGCCGCGTGTCCTACCGACGCCATCTTCTCGGCTTATGACGCGGCCCCGGCGCTCCTCGGCGCAAAGATCGCCGAGTACACTAAGGCCGTGCTCGACGGGCGCCCGAGCTTTCATGTGAGCCTCGCGATCGACATATCGCCCTTCTGCGACTGCTGGAGCTCTAATGACGCGCCCATCGTGCCCGACATCGGCATGTTCGCGTCGTTTGACCCCGTGGCCCTTGACGCCGCATGTGCTGACGCAGTCAACGCGCAGTCCGCTGTCGCAGACAGCCTGCTTGGCGAGAAGCTGGCGCAGGCGCACGAGGGCGGCACGGCATGCGAAGACGGCTGCGCACCTGGCCACGCAGGGGAAGGGACGGACTACTTCAGGGTGCTTGTGCCTAACACCGACTGGAAGGCGGCGCTCCAGCACGCGGTCAAGTTGGGGATAGGGACCACAGACTACCGGCTCATTGAGGTCTGAGCCGACAGGCAGGAGTCTGTGGCCACGCTTTACGCGCGGTCAGCGTCCTCGTCCTCGTTCTCGACTTTTCCTGCGTCCTCGGCCTCGTCGAGCTCGACGGCGCCGAGGACGTCTTTGTCCGCATCCTTTGCCTCATCGGCGTCTTCGTGCGGTCCATTGGCGGGCTCTTTGGCGGCCTGAGTGCTGCCGCGCCGGTTGTAGAAGTGCCTGAGCACCGAATGAGGCAGTCCGAGGATCCAGACGAGCAGGATCGCGATCGTAATGAGGAACAACGAGAGCAAGATGCGCTGGACGCCTGTGACCTGGACGATCAGGTAGGCGCACAGGGCGAACAGCGCGGTGATCGAATAGATGATGAGGACCGTGGCGCGCTGGTTGAAGCCGATATTGATAAGGCGGTGGTGCACGTGCTCCATGTCCGACACGAAGATGGGCTGCCGCTTAATGACGCGGCGCACGATGGCCGCCGTGGTGTCTATAGCCGGAATGCCCGCGATTGCCACAGGGACGAGAATTGAGATAAGAGCCGAAGAGCGCACCGCGCCGAGGAGCGATATTATCCCAAAGGTGAACCCGATAAAGAGCGCGCCGCTGTCGCCCATGAACACCCGTGCGGGATGAAAGTTGAAGCGCAGGAAGGCCAGGCACGAGCCGATCAAGGCCAGCGAGAGCACCACGGCGTCATAGCCGCTGCGCTCGAGCGACAACATGAGCAGCGCGAAGCTCGATATCGTGACGATGCCCGCCGCCAGCCCGTCCAGCCCGTCGATCAAGTTGAATATGTTGGCAAAAGCCACGAGATAAAAGATGGTCACCGGGTAGGCGAGCATGCCAAGGTCGAAGCTGAAGTTGAAGAACGGGCTGCCCACGCGGCTGATGAGGACCCCCGAGAACACGGCGACGCACGCGCCCGCAGTCTGGCCGACGAGCTTGACCAGCGCCGAGAGGTCAATGAAGTCGTCGAGCAGCCCAAGCCCAAAGATGACGGTCATGGCAACAAGCACGCCGGGATAGTTGATGTTTCGGCTCAGGTCGCTGAGCAAGGCCTGATCGCCCACAAGCGAGTCTGCCAGGCTGAAGGCAAGCACGCTGCCCATGACGCCGAAAAACAACGCAATGCCGCCAAGCCGAGGGATGGGGCTCGTGTTGACACGGCGGCCGTCCGGGTAGTCGATGACGTTGAAACGACGCGCAACCCACATGCTGGCGGGCACGAGCACGTAGGTCAATGCTGCCGCGACCAACGCAATAGACAGGAACCAGAACCAATCCAACGAAGTACCTTTTACCCTCCCACATTGTATGTCGGGACCCTCGAGCTCCCACGCACATTATTGTCACCCATGGTACCACGAAAAGCCACCGGCTTCAGGAAGCGACCGAGGCAGTATACTGGAGTCTCTACTCCAAAAGAAAGCAGGCCTGCGCCTGGCGAGACTGCCACAAGCAGAGCGCCACGAGCAAGGCCGGCCGTACAGCATGTTGGGAACCATTGCATGACGCACACGCCATCGATCGACCCGAGCAAGGACGCGGCGCCCACGGCCTTCTCCCCTTCCACCCCCGGGGGGGCAGAGCAACCGCGTCGCGTGCTCACCTACGGAACATTTGACACCTTTCACTGGGGGCACATCAACCTCTTGCGGCGTGCCAAGGACCTCGCCTTTGGCGGCAGCCTCGTCGTCGCGCTCTCGACCGACGAGTTCAACGCGGTCAAGGGCAAGTGGGCTTATCATGACTTTGAGACACGTTGGAAGATGCTCTCGGCCATCCGCTACGTGGACCAGATAATCCCTGAGCGCGACTGGGGGCAAAAGCTCGACGACGTGAAGGCGCACCTCATAGACTGCGTGGTCATGGGCGCAGACTGGGAAGGCGACGAGCACTTTGAAGTGCTGCGCGGGCACTGCGAGCTCGTGTTTCTCTCGCGCACCGAGAGCATCTCCTCGACGAGGATACGCGAGATCCTCGGTGCCGAGGGGCTTTAGGCAGCATGGCTGGCAGTGCCTACAGGGCGGCGCGAACGGCTGCGCTCGCAGTGTTGCGCCATCTTCCCTGGTTGCGGGTCAAGGTGCGCAAAGCCTACTGGGCATGGCGCGCGCGGCGCTATCGCCGCCAGGCGGCCCTGCACGCGCTCGAGCCGCGAACCGTCTTGTTCGAGAGCTTTGGTGGGCGCTCGTGCGCTTGTTCGCCGCGCGCCCTGTTCGAGGCCATGTGCCGCGACCCGCGGTTTGACGGCTGGGAGTTTGTCTGGTCGTTCAGACAGGGTGCCGACAATGCGGTCTTGGCCGCGTCGCCGCTGCTCGCCCAGCGCGCCTGCACCGTTGAGCGCGGCACCGCTGCATACGAGGCCGCCTGTGCGCGTGCGCAGTACTGGGTGGTGAACAACCGCATGGCCGAGTGGATAAGCCCGCGCGACGGGCAGGTCTATGTTCAGTGCTGGCACGGCACCCCGCTCAAGCGGCTCGGCCTTGACGTTTCGGCAGGGTCAGCGGGAGCGCTCAACACGGCGCCTGAGCTTGCGTGGCGTTTTGCCATCGACGCGCAAAAATGGTCGTGGCTCGTATCGCCGAGCGCCTACACGAGCGAGAAGCTGACCAGTGCCTTTGGGGTCAGCGCGTCTGCGGGGCTGCGTGTCGCCGAGGTAGGCTATCCGAGAAACGACAGCTTGGTGAGGATGCTTGCGTCCCCTGACGCCGCAGGGCTAGCGCGCGCGATGCGCCTGCGCCGCGGGCTTCCTGCCCACAAGAAGCTGCTGTTGTATGCGCCTACCTGGCGCGACACCGACTATCGGGCCGGCGTCGGATACGTGGCGGGCGACCAGCTGCTCGACCTTGAGCGCCTGCGCGAGGCGCTGGGTGACGAGTGGTGCGTCATGGTGCGTGCGCACTACTATATCGTGGGGGGGCTTGCGACGGAAGGCTGCGAAGGCTTCGCGTATGACGTGTCTGCCGTTCAAGACATCAATGAGCTGTATGCAATGGCTGATGTGCTCGTAACAGACTATTCTAGTACTTTGTTCGACTATGCCAATACCGGAAGGCCGGTGATTTATCACTGGCATGACCTCGACCGTTACCGCGACGACCTGCGCGGCTTTTACTTTGACCCGCACGAGCTGCCTGGCCCCAAGTGCTCGAACACGGACGAGGTGGCTCAGGCAGTCTTGGAGCTCGATGGGTGGCAGGCGGTGCACGGCAAGGCCTTACAGGAGCTTCGCGCCCGCTTTTGCGCCCAAGACGACGGGCACGCGAGCGAGCGCGTCGTGGCGTTGGTGTTTAGAGAGGCGCGCGACGAGACAACCAGCGAGGCAGGCGTCGAGGCGCATGACGAGACAACCAGCGAGGCGCATGATGCCGACTGAGCCGCACGGCCACAAGGCCGCCCAATCGGCCTGGGCGCCGCCAGCACAGCCCAAGGCCCTCAACGCTGACGTGAGGGCGTTCAACGTGCTCGTGGGCGCCCGGCACACAAGCGACGAGATCGTCTTGACCATCCTGGCGCTGCTGCGCGCCGGCCCAGGCGCTGCTGGCCCTGCCAAAGCCGGCATGATCGGGCTTTGTTTGAACGGGACGGTGTTGGATGCCCGCCCGCTGCGCCTCGAGCGCTATGGCAGCGGCAACCTGCGACCGTTGCTCGTCACGGCGCGTGTTCCGTACCGCCTGCTCGCGGGTGCGCCGATACACACGCGCATCGAGCTGGTCTACTCGGACGGCGAGCGCGGATTCGTGAAAGCAGTGCGCTATGCGCCTTTTGGCGGCGACAGCCGTGTTGGCAGCGTCGGCGGCAAGGTCCGGGCCCGCAAGACAATAGGCGAGACGACCTACTACATTCGCCAGTCCTCGCGCAACAAGGCCTATCTCACGCAGCGCCGCAGGCTTGACTCTGACGAGCCGGGCAACAACCGCAAGCTGACGGCGGCTTACTGGCTCACACGCCTGGTGCGCTGGCCGCGGTATGTTCTCCTTTACGAGAAGGAGAGCGCGCGCTACGAGGAGAGCGCCTCCATGGTGTTCGAGCGCCTTGTCGACGCAGGAGTCACAAACGCGCGGTTCATACTCTCAGAGCGTTCTGCGCAGTACGAGAAGGTGCCTCAAAGGTATCGCAGCTATGTGCTCAAGAAGGGCACCTGGGCCCATTATCTCGCCTTTTTTAGGTCCAAGGTGTTTGTGGGGACCGAGATGGTCGCGCATGCGGTGGACTTGCGGGTCGCAAACCTGCGCGCCGCCAGCAAGGTGCGCGAGAAAGGCGTGCGGTTCGTGTTTTTGCAACACGGCGTGATGTACTTCGTGGCCTTGAGCGCAAAGGCCCGTGCTGCTGCGCGCAAAGGCACGGCGGTTATGCCTGAAGACACCGTGACTATTGTGTCGTCTGAATGCGAGGCGCGTCACTTTATACGCCATGGAGGCTATTCACGACAAGACATTTGGATAACCGGCCTGCCGAAGTTTGACCGCGCGCGCCGTGCGCCTGACGCCGACCGCATCGCCGTCATGCCCACGTGGCGGCCATGGGAGTACAACCTCGTGCGCAACGACTGCAGAAAAACTGGCTACTATGCGATGGCCGAGGCCATTATCGAGGCTGTTCCCCCGGAGCTCCGCGACCGTGTCGTATTGATGCCGCACCCGCTGTTTTCTCGCGAGATGAGACAGTCACCCTTGTCGCGCTACTTGCCGGAAGGCCTCAGTTACGACGAGGTTTTGGAGAAAACCGACCTTCTCGTGACCGATTACTCCTCGATTGCGGCCGACGCCTTCTATCGCGGGGCCAAGGTCGTGTTCTGGTGGAAGGACCTCCCTGAGTGCATGCGGCAGTACGGCGGCACGCTCATGATGGACAAGCGCACTGTTTTTGGCGACGTGGCCAAGCGCCCCGACCTCCTGCGCCATTTTGTGCGCAAGCGCTATGGCATGCCCCAGGACCCAGTGCATGTGGCACGATTCAACCGAGTGGTCGAGTTTCGCGACGGGCATAATACTGAGCGCGTGCTGGAGTGCCTTGCGCAGGCAGGCATAGCAGCCCCGGCGCTCAGGGCGGCACATGCCCAGGAGGGCCGTCATGAGGCTTAAGAATGGCTGTTTGCTGTCTGTTGTCATCCCCGTCTACAATGCTGAGGACTATCTTGAGGAGTCGCTTCAAAGCGTGCGTGCCCAAGAAGGCATCGACTTTGTGCATGACGTCCAGATAGTCTTGGTCAATGACGGCTCGTCCGACGGGTCTTCAGCGATCTGCCGTATGTGGCTAAAACAGTATCCGTCTAATACCATATATATTGAACAAGAGAACAAAGGCCCTGCCGCTGCACGAAACCGCGGGCTTGAGGCGGCAACAGGCGAGCTGATTCACTTTCTCGACGCAGACGACAAGGTAACGGCTGACGCCTACCGGGAAGCGCGTGCGTACCTCGAAGCTGACGACGCACAAGCCGCAGGCGACGCGAGCAGAAAGCCGCTGCCCTTCGTGGCCATGCGCATAGTCCATTTTGACAGCCGCGACGACGCGCATATCCTTAACCACAAGTTTGGGAGCACAAGCCGGGTTGTTGACCTGCGCAGCGAGCCCGAGAGCATCGTGGTGCACGCCAACTCGTGCGTCTTTCGGGCCGATGCCGCGCGTGCGCACCGTTTTGACGAGAGCATGCGGATCGCCGAGGACACCAAGTTCGTCTTCGACGTCTTGCTGGCGTCGGGCTTGCGCTACGGGCTTCTCCCTCTTCCTGCCTACCGCCGGCGTCGGCGCAAGGACGTCTCGTCGGCGACAGACAACGTAGCGACCGACCGGGGCTGGTACACCGACACGCTACGCTATTACTGGTATGCCGTCGATGCGGGCAGAAAGCTCTCTTCTGACGGAACGCTGCCGCGCTTTGTGCAGTACTACGTGATGTACGACCTGCAATGGCGCGTCATGCAGCGCGGCATCGTCGAGTCAGGGGCATTGCGCGACGAGGAGCTTGGGGGCTACCGCGCGGAGGTCTGCGCCCTCGTGCGCTTGATGGACGACGAGGTAATCCTACGGCAAAGGCGGATAAGCGCCGAGATGAAGACGGCGCTCCTCGACGTGCGTAACAACGGCAGGGGGTGGCGCGCCCGCGTCGAGGTTGGCAGTGACGGCACGGTGACGCTGGATGGGCACATTCTGACGAATGTTGCAAGCGATCATAGTATAAAAATAGCTAAAGCACATTATGACAAACAGCGCGGAGTAGTGGTCATCGAGGGCAAGTACGCACGAAACATTGACGCCTGCAACGTGCAGACGTACTTCTCTGTGGCAGGGAGACGCCTCGTGCCCGAGACAGCCCGTCGGCCGAGTGGGGACATCTACCTGCTCGACATGCTAGTGCGCGAGGGTGTTGGCTTTTGCGTCGAGGTGCCGTATCGGGATGGCACAAGGCGACAAGTCGTCACGTGCATGTGCGACCTGAGCATGAGCGCGCAGGGCACTGGCCCTGTGTCGGCCGGCGCTGGGTCTGCCGGCCCTGTGTCGGCCGGCGCTGGGTCGGCCGGCGCTGTGTCTGCCGCCGCTGGGCCTGCGGGCGGAGGCGGCGTCTACGGCGTAGCGCTGTGCGCGGTGATCGGAAGCGGGAGCGACTTGCGCCCCCTCGGCAAAGGCGCCTGTGCCTGCAAGGGTGGTCTGACGATACGCGCGACAGGCAACCGAGTCATCCTCGCGAAGCCTTCGCTTTGGTCTCGGATTGTTTGTCGCGTGGCGCGGTATACTGATCGTTCGAGCTGACGCAAGAGAGGACAACCCGATGCCGAGAGTCTCAGTACTGATGCCGGTCTATAACGCCGCGAAGCACATCGACGCAGCCGTCAGTTCGGTGCTTAGTCAGACTTTTAGCGACTTCGAGCTGGTGTGCGTGGACGACGGCTCGACGGACGGCAGCCGCGCTGCCCTGAGGCGTCGCGCTGCCGCAGACGCGCGAATCGTCTTGGTGGAGAAGCCCGCAAATCGAGGAGTCGGTACGACACGTAACGACTGCCTCGACCTGGCACGTGGCGACTACTTCGTCTTTGTTGACTCCGATGACGAGCTTCGGCCAACGGCGCTTGCGGAGTGCCTGGCAGCCGCCGAGGCTGCCACGGCCGACATCGTGGCGTTTCGCCTGGAGCTGCATGAGCCACCTGCGCTGCTCGGCAACAAAGCAGTGCACGGGACCTCGCAGCCGCCGGCCTTGCTTGACCACACAGGCGACTTGGCAGCTGCCATGGCGCCCGTGAGCCTGCACGACCGCTATTGTCATGGCCTGTGGGAGCAGCCGTTTTGTCCATGCGACATGCCCGAGGCGTTGTTTCAGCTGGGCGTTGCACTGAACAACAGCCTGTTTCGTCTCGACTTTGTGCGAAAGGCCGGGCTTCGCTTCACGGACTCTGAAGTAGGGGAGTCGCTGGCGTTTGTTGGCCTTTCCCTCGTCGCAGCGCAACGGGCCGTCCTGCTCGACAAGGCGCTCTGCCGCATCGGCTGGTGGCATGGCGGGAACCTGACCCAACGCACGGTTGGCGACCCAAAGCGGTATTATCCCCAGCTCTTGGCGCTCAAGGAAGGCCTTGCGGCGCGCGGCTTGCTTGAAGCAGTCCGTCCAAGCTACGTTGCCTTTGCGGCAGCGCTCGTGTCCGTTGAGCTCGAAGCACAGCGCGAAAGCCCTTTGTTTTCTGAGGCTGCGCAGTTTTATCGGGTCAGCGGGCTTGACTCCTTGGGGGTGCTCGGCTGCCCGTCTGACTGGTACCGCGACCCCGCTGACGCTGCCGCGCTGCGCGCCGTGGTGCTCGGTGCCGTCAACAACACCCAAGAACAGCGCATCATCGAGCTGACGCGCGAGAACAAGGCCGCGTTGGCGAAAGTAAAGCGGCTGACGCGCGAGAAGGAGCGCCTGCAAAAGAAGCTCGACTCGTTCAGAAAGCTGCGCAGCATTGCCAGCCGCTCGTCGCGCAAGGCGTTGCGCGCCCTGCGCTCGGTGTTCGCGCCGACGCGTGTGCAGGCGAGGCGTCTGACAGACGCACAGGGAGGCGGCCGTCAGGCGCTGGTTGACGGAAAAATGAACGCGTCAACCGGCTATCGGTTTGTGCGTCTCTGCGAGCTATTGCTGGAACTTGACGATGAGGCCATGGCCGCCAGAAGGGCTGCCATCGCGTCGTCGCTCATGCGCCATGCGGGCGAGGTACGCCCTTTTTTGGTATATGGAGAAACCGCGCTCACCGTCTCGAGCCGCGTCTACCTTGCCCTGTTGGCGCGCTTGGCCGCGGCGTTGCGAGACGAGGGCACGGGCGTCGCCGGGCTCAGAGAGCGCATCGCGGCCCTTGAGGCGCGCGCTCATTCTGTGACTTGCACTGTGGTCCGAGTTGTCTTCAACCTTGAGCAAGAGCCGACGTTCCCTTCTCTCGAAAGCCTCTATACCGCCTGCCGTGAGGACGAGCGGACTGAGCCTGTTGTTGTCTTTGCGCCACTTGGAGAGGGTATAAACAACTGGAACATTGGGTCAGCGCCTTTGTTTGACAGGAGCGGTCCCGTTCCTGTGCGGCAAAAGGACTCGTACTCCTTCTTTATGAACAGCCCTGACCTCATGGTGGTCAGCAGGCCGACCATCAACGTGAATCGCCGTCCGTACTGTCGTGACAAAAACGACTGGTTCGAGATACCTCCGCCGTCAAGCGCCGGGCTTCGCGTGGTGTACGCCCCCTATGCGTTTTTTGACACCATTAGCGAGACCTCCTTGTATTATGGCTACCAGTACGCCGTCCATCCTGTGGCCTGGAAGATCCTGGCATACTCCGAGCAAATACACGACAATTACCGCAAGTACAGCGAGCTCGCAGGCAGCAACGTCATAATGCTGGGGGCACCGCGCTTTGACGTGAGCTCGGGGGTCAACGGGTTTCGCCCTGACGAGCTGACGGCGGAGTATCAAGAGCGGATCGCTGGCAGGCGGGTCTTGTTTTGGAACTCGCATTTTCGCGCGGTTCGAGGATCAGGCGCTATAATATTAAGTTATTTCAACCATATATTAGAATATTTCTCCAACCGCCCAGAGCTTGTCTTGTTCTGGCGCCCACACCCCATGATGTTCGCCTCGCTGGTCGAGAAGGACTTCATGTCGCAGCATGAGGCTGACGCACTCCTTGAGCGCGTCGGGGCAATCGAGAATGTCATCATCGATCGCAGCAAAGACTACATCAATGCCTTCGCGCTCTCCGACGCGTTGCTGACCGATGGTGACTCATCGCTGCCTTACGAGTATGTTGCCACCGGCAAGCCGGTGCTTATCCACTATGTGCATGGCTGGAACGAGGTGTCGGCGCAGCGCCGGTACTCTGGGCATATGCCCCTGTTGTACCATCGCGTTTATGACCAAGACGGCCTCACGCACGCGCTCGACGCCTTTGCGGCTGGCGAAGACCCTCAGCAAGAAGAGCGCATGCGCGCTGCGCGGCAGTTCATCCCGTATAACGACGGCAACGTGGGAAACCGCACGATGGACTATCTGCTCGAAGAGATGTTCAAGGAGGAGGACGCTCTTGCGACCAGCCTGCTCTACTCGGCTGGCTGCGTGCCTGGCCTGCGCCGTGCGATGCGGATTCGCCCTGAGGACGGTCGTGAGGAGACATGCGGGCGCGAGACCTTTGCGACTCCCTTGTTTTACGAGGCGTTTGCAGGCGACCGGCTGGCTCTGGGCGACGACTCCTATGAGTACGCGGTCTCGTGCTACGACGCGCCGACCTTCGCGTCGACCCTTGCCGCGCCCCTCGCGCCGGCGCCCGCCCCGCACCCTGCGCCGCCCCTCGCGCCGATGCCCGCACCGATGCCTGTGCCCTGCGAAGTGCTTATCGACAGCGCCCGGCTCAACTACCGCGTGACGCTGCCTCAGGGCGGATACCAGCAAGGCGCCCATGTGTTTGACGGGCATGCCTGGTTCAGGGTCACCGTCCGCCCGGCCAACAACACGGCCGCTGACGCGACCGCCAAGGAGACGCCTGCCGCTATCGTGCGCTTCGACGCGCTGCCTCGCCCGAGCAAAGACACTGATAGGGGGGCGGCACAGGAGGCAGGGCGCATGGGCGAGAAGGCAGGAGCCCATGCCGGCGAACAAGCTGACAAGATGCGTGCTCCTGACGAGCTTGCCTTTGCCCTGCTTGCCGACACCAGGCATGTCGTCAACGGCACCTGGGAACACACCCTCGCAGCATTGCGCGAGGCGCACCGGCGCTGTGCCCTCGACGGTATTCTCCACCTGGGCAATTTCACGAACGGCTGCCTGACCCGAGAGGCGCTGTTCA
>JAITHV010000027.1 GCA_031279835.1 Coriobacteriales bacterium | reverse complement strand
GTCTGGCTTCAAATCCCCCTATGAGTTGCTTGCAGGCAGTGGCGGAGAGAGGGGGATTTGAACCCCCGAGCCCGGGGTTGCCGGACTAACGGTTTTCGAGACCGCCGCTTTCAGCCGCTCAGCCATCTCTCCGCGTGGACCTACATTGTAGCAGCCAGCAGCAAAAGCGCAAAACCTCGCGCCAAGCGCCAAGCGCAAAGCGCCCAGCGCCATGTTGCGTCTAGCGCTTGTTCGCCTTGCGCCGCTCGATTGCCGAGAGCACGCGTTTGCGAAGCCGGATGCTCTGGGGGGTTATCTCCACCAGCTCGTCGTCTTCGATGTACTCGAGGGCCTCTTCGAGTGTGAACGCCGTCGGCGGCGTGAGCTGGATGCCTTTGTCCGCCGTTGACGCGCGCATGTTGGTCAGCTGTTTTGCCTTCGCAACGTTGACTACCATGTCGCCCTCTTTGGCGCTTTCGCCCACGATCATGCCCTCGTAGCAGTCTTCGCCGGGACCGACGAACAGGGTGCCGCGCTGCTGGAGGGTGTCGAGCGCGTAGGCGACGCTCTTGTCCGTCGTCATTGCAATCATCGAGCCGGTCTTGCGCCCAAGCAGCTCGCCGCGACACGGCCCGTACTCAGAGAAGCGGTGAAACAGGATGGCCTCGCCATGCGTTGCATTGAGCACGCGGGTGCGCAGGCCCATGGTGCCGCGTGTGGGTATGCGAAACGCGAGGTGGGTGTGCTCGTCGCGCTGGATCATGTCTACCATCTCGCCGCATGTGCTGCCGAAAACCTCGATGACCTTTCCGGCATACTCGCTGGGCACGTCGACCGTCGCCTCCTCTATGGGCTCGGTGAGCGTGCCGCTCGCGTCCTTCTTGAACAGCACGCGCGGTCGGCCAACTTGGAACTCGAACCCCTCGCGGCGCATCGTCTCCATAAGGACGCTGAGGTGCAGCACGCCGCGCCCCGCCACCTCGATGCCGCCCTCGGCGAGCGGGGTTATCCGCATGGATATATTGGACTCGGCCTCGCGCGCAAGGCGCTCGCTGAGCTGTCGAGCGCCCACAACGCTGCCCTCGCGCCCCACGAGCGGGCTGGTGGATGCCGAGAAGACTACGGCCATAGTCGGCTCCTCAACTTCGATGGGGGCAAGATGCACGGGGGACTCGCGCGAGGTTATCATGTCGCCAATGTCGGCGTCTTCGATGCCGACCACGGCCACGATGTCTCCCGCTGAAGCCTCGGGCTGCTCCTCGCGTCCCAGCGCCTCGAAGGTGAACAGCTGCTTGATGGACGCGTTGTAGCGCGCGCCGCTGTTCTTTATCACCAGCACCTGCTCGCCTTGGCGCAGCGTGCCCGAGAACAGCCGCCCGACGCCGATGCGCCCCACATAGCTCGAATGGTCCACGGTGCAGACTTGCAGGGCGACCGGCCCGGTCGCGTCGCAGTCGGGCGCGGGCACGTGCTCGAGTATCGTGTCGAGCAGGGGCAGCATGTCGTTGTTGTCGTCTTCTGGCTCATAGCGCGCGTAGCCGCCGACCGCCGAAGTGTAGACGATGGGAAAGTCAAGCTGCCGGTCGGTCGCCTTGAGCTCAACCATGAGGTCGAATACCGCGTCGACCGCCTCATGCGGCCGTGCGCCCGGACGGTCGATCTTGTTGATGACCACTACTGGTCGCAGCCCCGACTCGAGCGCATGTCTGAGCACGAACCGCGTTTGCGGCATCGGCCCCTCGAAGGCGTCCACAATGAGCAGGGCGCCGTCGGCCATTTTGAGCACGCGCTCGACCTCGCCGCCAAAATCCGCATGTCCTGGTGTGTCTATGACGTTGATCTTCACGCCCTGGTAGCGAATCGAGATGTTTTTGGCAAGGATGGTGATCCCACGCTCGCGCTCCTGGTCGTTTGAGTCGAGCACGCGCTCGTTGACGTTTTGGTTCTCGCGAAACACTCCTGCAGTGAACAATAGACGGTCGACGAGCGTTGTTTTGCCGTGGTCGACGTGGGCGATAATGGCGATGTTGCGGATGTTCTTCTGTTGCATGCGGCACAGGCCTCGATTCTGTGAATTACGGTGAGACTTCCTTTTGGGCGCTGCCTTGGCAACGATCTAGACAAAACCTAGGCAACGAACAACCCATTGTACGGGGATCCCTCGAAATTATCCAACGAAATTTGACATTTTCGTTGCGTATTCACCGTAAAGCTGCTATTATTTCTTGACCAATGAGGCCCGTTGTATTAATGTTGTCGGGCGCTTTTGCGGGCCCATAGCTCAGTTGGCTAGAGCGCACGGCTGATAACCGTGAGGTCACAGGTTCAAATCCTGTTGGGCCCACCACTCTTCGCAATAAACGCCCTGGCGTGAGCCGAGTAGCCGCCAGGGCGTTTATTAGTTCTGGTATACTGTGGGAGAAGGACGCGCCTCCTCTGGTGAGCATCACGGTGTTTGCACCGCTTTGTGGGAGAGGGGCGATGTCTAGCCACCATCGAGTGGGGATGTAGCTCAGCTGGGAGAGCGTCTGGTTTGCAACCAGGATGTCGTCGGTTCGAGTCCGATCATCTCCACCACACCTGCTCGCAGGGGACTCCGGTCCCCTGTTTTTTTGTTCCATGGTTACAGTGCCGGAGCGGCTCAAATGCTGAAGGTAACGGTTTCGCTACAACAGCACGAAAACATATATACTGTGTTTGTTCTCTACGCTCATGTCGCGAGGCGAAACAACAAGGGAACAAGGGCTGTGTGGCAGCCTTCAGATATTAAGGAATTGCAGGAGACAATGCAGGAGACTAAATGACGCGCCCCTCAGAGATCGATGACTACGACGACATCACAAAACGCATGGCCGAAAAACTTGAGGAGCAGCGAGTTAAAATCGAGTATGGGAGCGACAGCACCCTGGTGCCCGACAAGGCGCGCCCAGACAAGATGCTCACGGGGACCATCAAAGGCAACTGCACACGGATCTCATAGTGCCTGAACTGCAGCCTTTTTGCCATGTTGATCAACAGCGACTACTTTGCAGCAAACAGGGACATTTCGCTCAGGTTGGTCGCTGCATACTATTCTCTCGACATTAAAGAACGCGCCAAGGTATGGGACGTCTATACGGACGGCACGTTCACAACTCTAGCAGCGAGCCCAAACGATCTGCGGTCTGACGCCGAGAGACTGAAAAAAAAACTCGCAGACAACAGCATTGACAGGCAGACGTTTGAAGGAATCCTGGGGTCTGCCGGTGCAGATGAGCTCAGGGTTTGTCTTTTTAGATACCGGCTTTATAAACGACGCAGCTGGGCAAAACGTCGCGTGACTTCGATGGAGTACGATGACTCTGCTCGTTGGAAAACGTTTGTGAGCCTCGACATTAACCAAGAGTACCTGGACAGTTACTCTGCCCGCTATGCTCAGGGCGGCGATGAGGGAAGCCCCGAGCGACGTGCGCCTTTCTACAATATTCCCATCCTTGAGGTTAACAAGAAAGACCAATTTGTGAGCTTTAGCGCCAACGACTGTTACGGCACGGCTCAATTGTCTAAAAAAAACATCTCTAATTACTTATCCACACAAATGCTTGTTGGCTCGATTGCAGAGGAGTACTGGGACGACGACACCGTCCCCATGCCCGATGCCACCGGGACGCTCATGAATTTCTTGAAAGAATGGTTTGACGAAAATGAAGAGCCTGGGTTTGTCAGAGATGCAAAAGAAGGGATTTTCAAAGACCAAAGCCTGAAACCTCGCGAGCGCGACGCACTGCTGGACGACTTATATTCATATGAGTGGTGGGTTTCAGACATGGCAGGCAATGGCAGCATGTTCATGTCGCTGCTCAAAAACGAGTTGTCGTTATGGATAAAGAGCTGCGATAAAAGAGTGCACGAAGAGCTTTGCACACAGTTCGACTACTATGCGCATTTGCCGGTTTTTATCTGGCTGATGACAACGCTTACATTCAAATGGGTCGCGTATCTCAAGATTGACAACAGGCAGAGAGCGAACATGAGCACCCACTTCAACTACGTTCTTGCCCGTGACATCCTGGGTGCGCAGAAGCGGCTTGGCCCCGAGCCGAGAACTCTTAAGAAGGGACCGCCTTTTGCGACTGGCATAGAGGCTTGCTTTCCGCTCGTTATGCTGGGGCAGTCCGAGTCGGACCATTACACGCTAAAGGCCCCAGAAGGCACCTTTTTCTCTGATTATGCTAGCAGTCGTCATGAATTGAGTGCAACAGCTGCAGAAAAACTTCGTGTTCCCTTTTTTATACGGTTCCGAAAAAAGCATGACGGCCAAGCGTCTTCAGAGGGCGACGACCTGTCAAAAACTGAAGACGAGTTTGTGGGTGACGGGTCGATTGCCCCGGGGCACATCACACTAAAGGCCTGCCAGCACTGGGAAGAAGACGGTGAGCCTTCCAGAAGGCTTTATAGCAAAAAATCGCTACATCCAGCGCACGACTTCGAGTTGTTCTGCCGGCTGCGCCCTCGGTTGGGGCTGAGGTCTGTCGCCTACGGGCTTCTTCTCGCCCTCTCGCTGCTGCTATGGACAACCATTGTGATGTCGCGCGACGAAATTGATGGGATCCTAAACCCCGTTTCGTTTATTGCCGTTGTGATGGCAGTCACCATCAGCCTCGACAAAGAGTCTTTTTTACGCAAGAGAATGTTCTTGTTTCCAAAAATCCTTGTAATAGCAGTGGCAGCCCTGGACACGATCATTCCCTGGTGCTTGGCGTTTATTGGTCCTTTAATAACTTCCTGCTATAGCATAACGCATGTTGTCAAGTGGGTTGCACTCGTGCTCGTTGGACTGGCGTTAATCGCGTACCTCTGCTGGGTTGTCCGTCATTGGCTGCATGCAAAGGCGCCAGAGCGCCGTCCTGGTTACTTTGACAAGTCGCGGTTGTTGTCGTTCTTGCACCCAGGCTCAGGCACAAATAAACTAGTAAGATACATTCCATACGGCAGCAATAGGTCCTGATAGCTTCCAGCAGGGTGCGCTGGCGGCTTATCCGGCTAGACGGCATCCCGCAACACGCTGCGCACCCTGCGAAAGCGCCGCGTGAGCCATTGCCACGCCTGGCGCGGTTCGACTATAATCAAGCGCATATTCATGTGTGCCTCGGCCGTGCCTCGGCCGTGCTCGGGGCGCCTTGGGGGCTTTAGGGGGTAGGTCCGATAGGTTGTCGGGCCCACTGCTGCAAGTACAGTCACCCATCCCAGGACACATGTGGCCCGTCACAACTGCTGTGGGGAAGTAGGTGAAAAATGAGCATGCGCAACAAATCGATGCTGGTCATTGTGGTCATCGTCCTTGTCACCACGTTCTTCAACTTCTCCACCAGCATGTTCCTTACGCGCCAAGGCTTGGAGGAGACTATCGAGAAGGACCTCGCGCTCTCGCGCGACCTCGCCGACACCCTTGTCACCAAGCAGATCGACCTGCTCGTCTCTGACGCGCACATAATCTCAGAGCGCATAGAAAAGGCACAAACGCCCGAAGAGATGAAGGCGGTCATGGTGGAGGAGTTCCCGCACTACGAGGACTTCATCGCGGCGTCGGTCTTTGACCGCGAGCATTTAGTGGCGACCTATGGCAAGGCCTACGTCCCTGAAGAGTGGCTGAGCAAGAGCACCTATATAAAGGCGGCCTTTGAGGGCGAGGCGAACATCTCGAGCACCCGGCGCAGCTCGCTTTCGGGGCTGCTGGTCATGCACATCTGTGTTCCTATGGGCGACTCGTACGTGCTCTCCGTCAGCGTGGACGGCCACACCTTCAGCAAGCTTCTCAAGCCGTTCAGGCTGTGGGAGACGGGCAACATCTTCTTGCTCGACGAAGAAGGCACCGTCATTGCCAACGTGCGCGACGAATGGGTGGAGCAGCGCGTGAACTTTGTGTTGCCGGACAACCCGGGCATCACCTCGCGCCCGAATTACCCTGACATCGACAAGCTCTCGGCGTTCACAAAGCGGATGATCGAGACGGGAGAAGGCTTCGGAACCTACTCGCTTGATGGCGTGGATCGCATGTGTGTGTATGAGACCGTCAGCTCGCCGGCCGTGAACTGGCGGATCGGCGTCGTTGCGCCGCTAACCGAAAGCCCCGTGACGGGCATGCAAAACGGGCTTATTCTCTCGAGCGCCCTGTTCGTGCTCGTCGGCGCGTTTTTTGCCATCATCGTGTCTGGGCTCGTCTCGCGCCCCTACTACCGCATCAAGGAGCAGGCCGAGAACCTCGAGGAGCTCAACCGCGTGGCGCGCGAGGCTTCCGAG
>JAITHV010000010.1 GCA_031279835.1 Coriobacteriales bacterium | reverse complement strand
CAGAGGTGCCGGTACTCGAACAGGCCCCACTGCGCCTTCTTGCCAAGTGTGACAAGCGAGTCTGGGCGAAACGAGAAGACGCGTCGGTAGTGGCAAAACCCGTAGTAGTCTGCCTCTTGGTTCTTCCAAGCCCAGTAAAGCATGGTCAACTCACAGAATGACTTGTTCCGTGACGAGATCGAGTCGCCGGCATTGTCCAAGACCATCCCGTCGGCAACTGGCGCTGTCTGAAAGGCGCCGCCGGCTATCACGTTGACCGCCATCGGCGCAGCGACGAGCTGGTGGTCGCTATTGGGGCTGTGGGCGATAAAGAGCTTGACGTCCGGGCTCATCGGGTTCCTTTCGGGTTGTCGTACAATCGTCTAACAGCATTATAAGTTATGGCACTCGTGGTTATGCAATGCGGGCCCCCCGCCACTGCTACGGCTGGCTTACAACTGACTTGAGCTGCCCTCCTGCTTGCCTGACGACGCGTCGCGCAATGCCCGTGGCAGCGCCGTCATCTTCCTTCCCAGTCGATACGAAAGCGAGCTCTCATACTCCTGCACGGTCTGTTCAAGGCGTCGCTCCAGTTGGTCGCGCGCCTGTCCCATGGCCGCGAGCGCGTCGCGTGTCTCCCCCAGTGACTGCTCGGTGCGCGCAAGGCTCTGCGCGAGGTCCTCGATCTGCGCGCTCAGGCTCGCGACAGTGGAGCGCGACTCCTCCCTCTCCCAATACTGCTGGATAAACAACTGATAAAGCTCGGCATGGTCCTTGCGCAGCGCTTCAACGAAGTCAAGCATGAAAGGCTGCGCGCGCTCGTCGTTGCACAACAGCGTAAAACGGGGGAGCCACGTCGCCCGGATACGCTCAAAGGCGGCAGTCTTGGCATCGCCGCTCAGTGTCTCGTAGTGCCACAGCCCAAACGTGAACATCCATCGTGCTAACGGGTATTGGTACTGCTCGAACAGTCCGTCTTCGCGCAATCGCTCCTCAATGCTCTCAGTGGCGATGAACGGACACTCCCAAGAAAGGTGCCGGTTGTTCTCCAGTGAGCGCGGGTCGTTCTTGCGGTGCGTCACGAAGAGCCGGTCCACAAAGCTTATACGCTTCGAGTACACGAGCACCATGTACACGAAGTACGCGTCGTCGGTGTTTTGGAGCGTTTGGAAGCGAAGCTTGGTCTCCTTCACCAAGTCGTGCCTGATCAACTTGTCCCAAGACCATCCCACACAATACTCAAACATAGAGGCGCTCAGATCGTCAGACGAATAGACGATGCCAGGTTCCAAGAACCTGACGGTGTACTCTTGTGGAGTCACCTCGCCAGTCGCCACGTCTAGGAAGCTAGTGCGGCACAAGACGACATCTGAGTCATGCGCATGGGCGTCTGCGACCATTGCCTCGAACATGTCGGGGGCAAAGTAATCGTCTGCATCGAGGAATAGAAGGTAAGCCCCACGAGCAAGCTCTAGCCCCCTGTTGCGCGCGGCGCCGGCGCCCTGGTTGTCTTGGACGACAACACGAACACGGCTGTCGGCATGCTCGTAGCGGCGCAGGATGTCAGGGGTAGCGTCAGTAGAGCCATCGTCTACCACGATGACCTCAAAGTCACTATACGTTTGACCGCACACGGAGTCTAGGCATTGCTCGATATAGTCCTCGGCATTATACGCCGGGATAACAACCGAGACTGTGCAGCTTTCAGACACTGTCTCCCCTCTCTGGGTTGTCTCAGGGCAAGAGTCGGGGAGCTAATAGTAACACATGGACAAGCCCGTTGCCCCCTGCATGCTCGCAACACCTGTGCAAAAACGCATGTTCACAGCATTAGGTCATTTTGTCTTTATTTTTAAAACCATTTTTTTATATAGAACACTATGGTTGTTAATGCACTAATGACAAACGCGATGGAGATGACTATGGCAAAGCCCCACACCGAGTCGGCAAACGGCATGCCCTCCCCAATCACGTTCATCCCGTATGCCGAGAATATCATAGTTGGTATGCTCATGATAATAGTGATAAGCGCGAGCATCTTCATCACCGTGTTCTGGTTGTTGGATATGACCGAGGCGAAGGCGTCCATGGTGCTGCCGAGCACGCCGCTGTAGATCTCGGCCATCTCCATGGCCTGACGGTTCTCCTCTATGGTGTCTTCGAGCAGGTCCTCGTCATCAGGGTACTTCTTGATGCTGCGAAGTCGGAGCAGCTTGTCGAGCACGCGCTGATTGGAGCGCAACGAGGTGGTGAAGTAGACGAGCGATTTCTCAAGCCCGAGCATGTCGATAAGCTCCTTGTTGCGCATCGAACGATGGAGGCGCCGTTCGATGAGCACGCTCTGAGTGTCGATGGCGCGCAGGTTGTCGAGGTAGCAGCCAGCGATGCGATGCAGTAGCTGAAGCACGAAACGTGTCTTTTTGTACGTGTGAAAATCGCGCACGCGCCCGGACAAGAAGTCGCTGATGAGCGGCGTGTCCTCCAGACACGTAGTGACAATGGCCTCGTCAGTCAGGACGATGCCGAGCGGGATGGTAGTGTAGTCCTCGGCGTTGTCGCTTGTGTCGGGCACAGGGATGTCAACGACGATCAGAACATAGCCCTCCTCTTCTGAGACGCGAGAACGCTCTTCAACATCGAGCGGGGCCTTTAAGTCCGCAAGATCCACCGACAAGCGCTCTGCAACCTCTGCCATCTCCTGTTCCGTAGGGCTCACAAGGTTGACCAGGCAGCCGTTGGCCACCTCGTCTAGCTCGATAAGGCCGTCGGCATCAAGGGGGCTTAGGTAGATTCGTCTCATAGGTGCCGGTGCTCCTTTCAGCAACCTGTCCGTGCCGGTCAGCAGATGACGCAGCAGGCTCTATTGTATCGTATGCCGCGCTGCGCACGTTTGAGGGGCACCGCATATGCGGCGCCCCTCCAGGTGCGTGCCTTGGGTCTCATGGCACGCAGGTTGTGTCGGACACGTTGTGCGGGTCAGTACTCCAAGGCCTCATCCTCGGTGACACGGCCGCGGAACGTACGATAGACCATCACATGGTAGATAAGCACAAGCGGAACGCCGATGCAGGCGATGATGGTCATCACGGTCAGCGCAAGCTCTGACCCGCCGGCGCTAGCCACCGAGATTGAGGGACCAGGGCCGGTTGAAGGGATGAGGTAGGGGAACAGCGTGGCCGCCGTCAGGATGATGAGCGACACAGGCAGTATGTTCGCAGCCACGAAGCTCATGACGTCTTGGCTTTTGGCAGTCACCGGGTTGGTCGCGGGCATTCCGTTGCCCTGTGCGACGAACGCCGCAATGACGCCGACGACGAACAGGGCTGCAGCAATGATCGCCAAGATGCCGCCGAAGGTGCCGAAGTCAACGACAGGCGAAACAAGCAGGAAGTACAGCACGCTCGCGAGTGCAAAGAGCACCAGCGTGAGAATAAGCAGCACGCGGCGCAACCTGACGGCACGAGCGCGGACTTCGCTCTCGAGCGGCTGCTTGAGGGACTGCCATGAGGCGCCCTGGAGCAGCATCGTCGAAAGCCCTACGAGGCCGCACGCCAGCGGGAACGGCCGCAGCAGCCCCACCAGGGGCAACCCGGCATAGTCACCGTTCACGTCAAGCGGTATGCCCTGAACGACGTTGCCGACGGCCACGCCGAACAGCAAGGCGGGCACTGCCGAGCCGAGGAAGAATGCCGCGTCGAAGAAGCCGCCAAGAGAGCGCTCGAGCGAGCGGAACTCAATGGCAGCAGCGCGCGCGATCAGTCCAAACAGCACAAGCATGATAGCTAGATAGAACCCTGAGAATGAGGTGGCGTAAGCGGGCGCAAACGCGGCGAACAGCGCGCCGCCGCCACTAAGCAGCCAGACCTCGTTGCCGTCCCAAAGCGGGCCGACGCTTCGGCGCACCATGGCCTTCTCAGTGTCGGTTTTGGCAATGAAGGGATACAAAGCCCCGGTGCCGAGGTCAAACCCGTCAAGGACAAAGTAGCCGAGGAGCAGCACGCCGATGATCATGAACCACAGTATCTGAAGCGGTGTGGGGTCCATCACGGCGGCATCAATAAAACCCGTTGCCGCAAGTGGGGAAGAGATGAGGCTCAGCATGGCTACTCACCACCTTTCAGGTCATCGGAGCTGTCGGCAGTGGCAGCTTCACCTTCCTCAAGCTGGGGACCGGCCTTTATCATCTTGAGGATGACGCGCAGCCATACGACGAACAAGAACGCGTAGAACACGATAAAGAGCAAGATCGTGATGAGTATCTCGGGGGCGCTGACGCTCATAGAGATGGCGTCGTCGGTCCTCAGCAGGCCATAGACAACCCAGGGCTGACGGCCGACCTCAGCCACTATCCAGCCTGACTGGATCGCCAAGAAGGGCACAATGGGACCGAAGACCATCAGATAGTTGAGTACCTTGCCTTTTCGGTGCTTCTCGCTGCGCACCAGGATTATGGCAAAGATGATCCACAAGACCAGCAGACAGTACATTACTACCATAAGGTGATAGGCCTGGAAGGTCAGGTTGACCGACGGTATGCCGCCCGGATAAACGCTGTCCACTGGTCCCGTGTAGTTCGACAGGTCAACGGGGCCGTCCTTCATGGTGATAAGCCCGGGATAGGTGGCGTCGGCGTTGCCGTTGGCCAGGATGCCCACAAAGCCCGGGCTCGGGAACTCGACCGCTGTGGTGGTGCCATTCGCCTCATCGACCCATCCGAAGAGGGTCATGTTGCCCGGCCCGTCGTTCCACTGCCCCTCCATGGCAGCAAGCTTGGCCGGCTGAGTGGTGGCAACTTGCGCTGCCTGCATGTGCGCGAACGGAAGCATGAGAATAACCGTGACGATTCCGACGATGAGGCCGGTGGTCAAAAAGCGCTTGCCAAAAGCCACTTGTTGCGCAGAGCGCCTGCGAAGCAGGTAGTAGGCGCCGATCGCCATCACGCTGAACGCGCCGAGAATAACGAGCGAGTCAACGGTATGCAGGTAACGCGGAACGGTCGAGGGGTTGAGCGCGGCAGCCCAAAAGTCAACGAGCTGCGCCTTGGCGCCCCCGGTAGCGCTTTCGACCACCTCGTAGCCTGCGGGGGTCTGCATCCAGGAGTTCGCAATGAGAATCCACAGTGCCGAAAGTGCCGAGCCGAACCAGACGACCCAGGTCGAGGCGAGATACAGTCCTGGCTTGAGCCTCTTGCGCCCAAACAGGACCACGCCGAGGAAGAGCGACTCTAAGAAAAACGCGAGCAGGGCTTCCGCCGCGAGCGGCGCTCCAAAGATGTCGCCGACGAAACGCGAGTAGTTTGCCCAGTTTGAGCCAAAACTGAACTCCATCGTGATACCGGTAGCGACACCGATGATGAATGTTGTCGTGAAGATCTTGACCCAGAACCTGCTTGCCGCCTTGTCTTCGGGCTTACGGGTGCGATAGTAGCGCGTCTCGGCAAGCGCTGTGAACAGACCCAGTCCGATGGATAAGGGGACGAACAGGAAGTGAAAAATGACGGTTATCGCAAATTGGAGCCGCGACAGCGCCGCCACGTCGGTGAAAAACTCCACCATGGTCCTCTCCTTTCATTCGACTTCGCTTACATCCGTGGAAGTTCGCATACTGTCTCATGAACCGTTCGGCTCTACTGTTCCCTCGACTAAATGCTACCCTTCCGATAACATATCGAATAGCGCCAGTTTAACACCATTATCGCACAGGGTAAAGGGCAAAAACATCGAATACTGTCAGTTTCGACCTTGTTTTGTCGGCAATGTGCCACCGCTTTGTTAATTCGGCGTCATAGTTTTGTCATAAGAAAAGTAGTAGGAGATGGGCGTTTTTTAACGCCCTTGGGCGATGGCGCAGCCTGCGTCAAGCAGCTCCTCAACACGTCCGCGAGACGTTGCCTCGGCATAGACACGCACGAGCGGCTCGGTGCCGCTCAGACGCATGAGCAGCCAGGCATCGCTTGCAAAGCCGATCCAGACCCCGTCGCGGTGATCGACCGCGACAACTTCTTCGCCCAATGCAGAAAAACGCTTCGCATAACCCTCTTCCCCCTGATGGGCCTGGATGTGCGCTGCGACAAAGGCATCCTTTTGAGCGGGATCGAGGCGCAGGTCGCGACGTGAGTAGTCGAAGTTTCCGAGCGACTGCAGCAATTCTGCGACAAGCTCGCGCAGGGTTTTCGCCTTTTTGGCCATAAGCTCGGTCAGCAAGAGCGCCATGAGCAGCCCGTCGCGTTCGCACACATGAGCCGGCATGCCGATGCCACCGCTCTCTTCGCCCCCAACAAGCACGTCGCCTTTGAGCATCTCCTCGTATATCCACTTGAAGCCGATAGGCGTGGTCGTCAGCTCAAGCCCTAGACGCTCGCATTCGCGTTTGATGAGGTTCGAGCCGCTCAGCGTGCGCACTACGCGCCCTGTCATGCCCTTGCCTTCCACGAGGTGAGCGACAATGAGCGCCAAGATACGATGGGGGCTCACAAAGGCGCCGTCAGAGTCTGCGGCGCCAATGCGGTCGGCGTCGCCGTCGGTAACAAAGCATGCGTCGTAGCCAAGTTTGCTCACAGCTTCAGCGCCCGTCGCGATCCAGGGAGCAATTGGCTCGGGGTGCAGGCCGCCAAACCGTGGGTCACAGCCTGCGTTTACTTCGCGGACCTCGACTCCGAGCTGCCGCAAGACCTGAGCGAGGTAGACCCGGCCTGCCCCGAACAGTGAGTCCACTACCACACGCAGCCTCGCTGCTTTAATGAGCTCAGCATCTACAAACGACATGAGATCATGCAGATAGGGAGTCATAAGGTCGCTGAAGCGCAGATGGGATGTTAGCGCACATGAGACAGTCGGAGCACCAGGGACACCGCTGCTGCTTGCCTCGGCTGCGGCCAAGGCCGTTGTGTAGCAGGCAGGCAACTCGTCTTCAAGCGCTGCCTCGACGCGGTCGGTGAATGCAGCGGGCGAGGCACCGCCGTCAGCCATACGGAGCTTGACGCCGAGGTATTCAGCAGGGTTGTGACTCGAGGTAAGCATCATACCGCCAACGGCCTGTGGGTCGTTGGCCACCGACCAACATAATGTCGGTGTGGGGCAGTAGGTGTCTGAGACGACAACCTCAAAGCCATGTGCCGCCATGACCGAGCCGGCAAGCGCGGCATAGCGGCCGGCGTTCTCTCTACAATCATAGCTTATTATTATACGGTTATTGCTGTTCGATTCTTGTGCTCCCTGCGGGCGCTCTACGCAAAAGACCCGCGCCGCCGCATCGGCAACGCGGGCTAATGTTTTTGTGTCGAATCCCTCGCCCATGACCGCACGCCAGCCATCGGTCCCAAATTGCACCGTAGGCGCGGCTACGTTGCTCTCGAAAACTAGAGGCGCGTCGGGTGCGACATACTCCCTGGTTGAGGCGTCACTGTTGACAGCAGGCGAGACCGGCTGCTTTGCGGGTGTGTCCAGCGCAATCACTGCTCCTCGTGTCAATACGGCTTTTCGTGCTACTCCTCGTCTTCAACGAGCAGGTTGCGGGTGCGGCTGGGGTCCACCGAGAGGCCTGGCCCCATGGTCGAGCTGAACGTGATCGTCTTGATATAGCGCCCTTTTGACGCGGCAGGCTTGACGCGGATTATCTCGTCCAACAACGTGCCTTAGTTCTCCACCAACTTCTCCGCCTCGAAGGAGAGCTTGCCGACTGGCACGTGGCAGATGCCGTAGCGATCAGCGCGATACTCCACGCGGCCAGCCTTGAGCTCGCCGACTATCTTGGCGACGTCGTTGGTTACGGTCCCGAGCTTGGGGTTCGGCATGAGACCGCGCGTGCCGAGGATCTTTCCGAGACGACCGACCTTCGCCATCATGTCGGGCGTGGCAACGGCCGCGTCAAAGTCGAGGAACCCGCCTTGTATCTCGGCCACCAGATCGTCAGACCCGACGACGTCAGCACCAGCGGCCTCGGCCTCGCGCGCCTTCTCTCCTTCAGCAAAGACGGCAACGCGCACGGTCTTGCCAATGCCGTGCGGCAACGATATTGAGCCGCGGACTTGTTGGTCGGCCTGGCGCGTGTCGATGCCCAGGCGGATGTGGACCTCAAGTGTCTCGTCAAACTTGGCCGTCGAGACCTCTTGGGCAAGACGCGTCGCTGCAAGCGGCGCATACAGCTTTTCTTTCTCAACCTTGGCCTGCTGGGACTTTTGGTTCTTTGTGAGCTTGGGCATGATGGTCTCCATTTCTTGCCTTGGGCGCTCAGCGCTTGAGGCGGATCGGGGCGTGGTTGTCGGGTCATGCCGACCCTCCCACGACAGCTTGTCTGTCATGCCGCGCATGCGGCAGAGGGATACTGCTCGTTTAAGGCCGCACGCTGTGACCGATCAGGCAACCTCAGCGCCTTCAGAGCCGTCGGCACCAGCCGCGTCAGCGTCTGCGGCCTCAGGCAGCTCGGTGTTTGCATCCGTTGCTGCCAGCGCGTCTGCAAACGACGTCGTGTCTGCGGGGGCAGCTGACGCCGCGCGATGCTTTTTGCCCTTCGTGTAAACACCTGTGTCGGCTATCCCCTCGATGCGCACGCCCATAGAGCGAGCCGTGCCCTGTATCACCTTCATGGCTGCCTCGACGTCGTTGGCGTTGAGGTCAGGGAGCTTGGTCTCGGCGATCTGGCGCAGCTTGTCGACCGACAACGTCCCGACCTTGTTGAGGTGCGGTTCGCCGGAGCCGGACTCCAGGCCGAGCGCCTCTTTAATGAGCACTGCCGCCGGAGGAGTCTTTGTGATGAAGTCAAAGGTCTTGTCTTCATAAACAGTGATCTCGACAGGGATAATGGTGGATCCCTTGTCTTGTGTGGCTGCGTTGAAGGCCTGCACGAACTGCATGATGTTGACGCCCTTGGCACCAAGCGCCGGTCCGACCGGGGGCGCGGGACTCGCGCTTCCGGCAGGGATCTGGAGCTTGATGAAACCTGCTATCTTTTTCTTGGGAGCCATGTGCTCTCTCCAATTCTCGTCTATGTCTGCGGCTGCGCCTTGCGGCGCCTTTCCCTGAAGCAGGCAATGCTGCTTCCTATGCATAATGGCTGGCGAGAAGCTCTTTGGGACCTGCACTTGGCAGACATCCCGCAGCGCCATCCATAGGGTTTTCTCACTCAACGCCTCTCGACTGGCAAGCAGCAGAGGCACGTGCGCTTATCTTGACTACAGGCTCGCTATCTGGTCGTAGCCTAGCTCGACTGGTGTCTCGCGCCCAAAGATGGAGACCATGACCTTGACCTTGCCAGCTTCAGGATTGACCTCTGACACAGTGCCGTCGAACTCTGCGAGCGGACCCGATGTCACCTTGACACTTTGTCCG
>JAITHV010000008.1 GCA_031279835.1 Coriobacteriales bacterium | reverse complement strand
CTCGACGTTGATGCCGAGGTATGACGTAGGGTAAAAGGAGCAGTAGCGAGAGAAGCCCGCCTTCACGTCGGCATAGCGCCTTCCCTGTGCGAGCAGCTCGAACGCCCGCACAGCACGGCGCACGTTGTTCGGGTGGATAAGCGCGGCGCTGTCTGCGTCATGTGCGGCAAGCAGGGCGTGAAACGCCTCGGGACCAAGGGCAGCGGCCTGGGTGTTGAGCCGCTCACGCAGCTCGGCGGCATCAGGCCGGGGCGCCTCGCTGCTCGCAGACGAGGCCGCGCTGGCACTCACTGACGCAGACTCGTCGAAGGAGAAGTCGTCGAGCGCGGCTCGCACATAGAGCCCGGTCCCGCCACAGACAACGGGGACGCGCCCACCCGCGTGCAGCCTGTCTATGGCAGCCCGCGCGTCATGCTGGTAGCGCGCAGCCGAATACGGCTCGTCAGGCTCAACAAGGTCGATGCAGTGGTGCGGCACGCTGCGGCAGTCAGGCGCAAGCTTGGCGGTGCCCAGATCCATGCCTCGGTACACTTGCATGGAGTCAGCGCTTATCACCTCTCCGCCGAGCAGCCCTGCAAGGGCGTCAGCCAGGGCTGATTTGCCGGTGGCCGTGGCGCCGACGACTGCTATGACGACGTCAGGCGCTGCCATCGGCGTTGCCATCGGCGCTGACATCGGCGAGTGCCTCGTTGAGCAGTGCGCCGCTCAAGTACCAGGTCCGCGCCGTGTCGATGCGCACGGGCAGCACTTCTCCCGTAAAGTCGGCAACTGCGGCGCCGGGCGGCAGGGGCGCGTGCACCGTCTGGTTCTTGGGGCTTTTGCCTGCGAGCACACGAGCGTCACGTTTTGAGGCGCCCTCGAAGAGCACTTCCACGACGCGCCCGCACTCGAGCTGGTTGCACCCCCAGGCGCTTTGCTGCACGAGCGCCACAAGGCGGTCGAAGCGCTCCTGGACGACCGCGCGCGGCGTGTCGTCGTGAAGCCGCGCGGCCGGCGTCTGCTCGCGCCGCGAGTAGATGAAGGTGAAGGCCTGCGCGTAGCCCACCGCGCGCATGAGGTCCATGGTCGCCTCGAAGTCCGCGTCGCTCTCGCCAGGAAACCCAACGATGACGTCGGTCGAGAGGGCGACCTCGCCCTTGCCGGCGCGCGCCGCGGCCTCGCGCACCTTGCGGACAAGACCGAGGTAGTGCTCGGCCGTGTAGTTGCGGCGCATGGCGCGCAAGACCGCATCCGAGCCGCTTTGCACCGGCAGGTGGAGGGCGGGCATGACAGCGGGCAACTCGGCAAAGGCCGCGATAGTCTCGTCGCTGATGTCTTTGGGGTGGCTCGTGGCAAAGCGGATGCGCTCGACGCCGCAGCCTGCGACCTGGCGCAGCAGCGTGGCGAAGCGCGGCTCGCCAAACAGGTCGCGCCCGTACGAGTTGACGTTTTGGCCAAGCAGGGTCACCTCGCGCACGCCGTCACCAAGCAGTGCCGTCACCTCGCGCAACACGTCGTCAGGGGTGCGGCTCCTCTCGCGCCCGCGTACGTAGGGGACCACGCAGTACGAGCAGAAGTTGTCGCAGCCGGTCATGATGGGCACCCAGGCGTGCCAGCGGTGCTCGCGGCGCGACGGCAGGTCGGTCGCGCACGTCCCTTGGCCGTCGAGCACCTCGACCTGCGGCGTGCTGAGGCTGTGCGCGCCGGCAAGCAGCTCGGGAAGCCGTGCGATGTTGTGCGTGCCGAACACGACGTCGATGTGCGGGAAGCTCTCGACAAGGGCAGCGCCGTCGCGTTGGCCGATGCACCCACCCACCGCGACGAGGCGGCGCTTGGGTGCTCCCGCTGAGTCGGGCAGGCTCTTGAGCGAGGCGACTTGCCCGAACAACCGCTTGTCAGCGGCCTCGCGCACGCAACAGGTCAGATAGACCACGACATCTGCGTCGGCGTCATGGGCGTCGTCGGCAAGCGCGCACAAGCCGGACTCTTCGAGCAAGCCAGCGACACGCTCTGAGTCGTGTTTGTTCATCTGGCAGCCAAAGGTGCAGATGCGATAGGTCATGTCAGAAAGAGTCATAGCGTCCGTTGCGTGCAGGAGGGCCAGTGTGCAGGCGCCTCACCGATAGCCGTCAGGCTCGTTGCCATACGTGTTGTTGTCGTAGGGCGCGTCGCCGTCGGAGTCCGGGCTCACCGCGTTGCGGAGGTAGCGCGGCTCTACCGTGAACCTGATGGCAGTGCGCACCTCGCCCTCGATGTCGATGTCGGCAAAGGCAGGCGCACAGACGATCTCGATCCCAATGGGCGCCAAAAAACCGCGCGAGATAGCGATGGCCTTGACAGCTTGGTTGACGGCGCCTGCGCCCACGCTCTGGATCTTGACCGGCACGCCGTCTTTGATCATGCCTGCAATTGCGCCGGCAACCGATGATGGAGAGGACTTTGAGGAAACCTTCAGGAATTCCATTGCTCCACTTTCTATACTGCGAAAAAGCTTCATTGTGTGCCACTTGGTCCATCAAGGCGCAACGCGAGCTGCGCGTTTGTGGTGCCCCGGTAACTTGAGCTACCTATTCTCTCATAGTGTCATAGCGTTTGGCAACCTTTAATGACGCTGTTGAGGCTGTTTGGGCACGGGTTGGACACGCGGTTGGGCATGCCTGGCCGTGCGCCTCACCGGCAGTCCTTGTCGAGAAGCAGCACTTCTCCTAGTTCCCTCGGGTATAGCATGAGGTACGTGTTGGTGGCAATGGCCCGCGAGCGGTTGAGGACAAAACGAAACGGCGACCGCCGATGAGACCAGCGCGTCGTCGAACATCGTGTTGGCAGGGTCGTACCGGTGAACTCTTAACAGGCGTACCTTGTCTAGAAGATATTCCTTCACCGTAGTGCCATAGTTCACGTCCATGGGCTCACTGGGAACAAGCCAGGCAGACACTGCCCCAGCAGCGAGCCATCGGTGTGCAAGCAACATGAAGTAGCAGTAGAGGCCGGCAAGCCCCGACACGATGACGCGGTGTCCCTTAATGCTAAAGCATCTCTCGTCTTGTGTGCTCGGCTGCCGCAGTCACGAGCATAATAGCTCCAGGTCACCCAGCCGATGCTCCCGGATATAGTCACAGTCCTCAACGGCTGCATAGCCAAGGTAGCAGAGCCAAAACAGCGCCGTAATGGCCGCTTAGCCACACTCTGGCACTGTGAACAGACCGAATTGTGCCTGCGTTCTGCCCGCAAAACTCACGACACATGGAACTGACAGAATCATCACACGATCTCCACCCATCGCGAAGCAGGCTGGCGAGGCGGATGCTACACTTTTAAGCGCTGAAGTACCGCTCGTTTGCTGGGCGGAACCTATGGGAGGAATACCGTTTTGAATGACCTTGAAGTTAGACGGCCAGTGATTCTCACGGTCGATGACGACCCTATCATCCTCAACCTCGTCTTGGCCGCGCTGCAAGACGAGTACGCCGTCCGGCCGTTCACGTCAGGCGCGCAGGCGCTCGCCTACCTTGAGACAAACGACGTGGACCTCATCCTCCTCGACCACCATATGCCCGAGATGACCGGCCTCGAGCTGCTCAAAGTGCTGCAGGACGACAAGCGCCTGAGCCTTGTGCCCATGATCTTTCTCACGGGCTCGGCAAACAGCGAGGACGAGGTGACCGCGCTTGAGATGGGCGCGGCCGACTACCTGCTGAAGCCGTTCAAGCCACGGTCGCTCATCACGCGCGTGCGGCTGCAGCTGGAGCTCTTCAAGCACCGCAACCACCTCGAGGAGCTCGTCGAGCAAAAGACGGTCGAGCTATCGAGCATCAACAAAAAACTCGAGCAGCGCGACCATATCACGCTCGACCTGCTCGCCCAGGCCTCTGACCTGCGCGACCACCAGACAGGCACCCACATCGACCGCACGACCGCCTACACCCGCATCATCGTGAACGACCTTCTCGAGAGCCCCCATGAGGGCTATGAGATAACAGACGAGTACGGCAAAGACGTCATCGAGGCCGTCAAGCTGCATGACCTCGGCAAGCTCGCCATGCCCGACAACGTGCTGCTTAAGCCGGGCCGCCTCAACGACGAGGAGTTCGCCATCGTGCGCATGCACCCGATCAACGGCTCCGAGATGCTCCGGCACGCCATCGACAAGATGGAGGGAGACAGCCTCCTGCAGGTGGCGCACGAGATAACGCTGAACCACCACGAGCGTTGGGACGGCGCAGGATACCCGCATGGCAGGCGCGAGACCGACATCCCACTCTGCGCACGGATTGCTGCCATTGCGGATGTCTTTGACGCCTTGACGTCCAAACGGCCATATAAAGAGGCGTATACTTCACAGACGGCGTTTGACATCATGTACCAGGACGCGGGCACCCACTTCGACCCCTACCTGGTAGAGGTGCTAAAACGGCACGAAGGGGAGTTTGCCGCCATATCGACCACGATACGAGACGACTGACCCTATCGTCTAGAGCTCGCAGCTGACGGGCGTCGCGGGGCGCCGACGCCGATGACGATGCTTTGAGCAGCGTGGCCGCGCCCATTCCTTTGCGAGAGGACCATCATATGGATAAGCTAGACCTCATCTTGGGCGAAACGCGCATCGAGGGGCTCGACATCGCCCAGGCCCTCGGACACCTCAACCACAGCGCCAAGATCTACCTGCGCGTCATTCGCACGTTCAACAAGGCCATGCCTGCGCTGCTTGACGAGCTCGCGGGGGTCACTGAGCATACGCTTGCTGCGTACGCAGTGCAGGTGCACGGCGCAAAAGGCAGCTGCTACGGCATCGGCGCACAGGTCT
This sequence comes from Coriobacteriales bacterium, assembly GCA_031279835.1. Taxonomy (GTDB): domain Bacteria; phylum Actinomycetota; class Coriobacteriia; order Coriobacteriales; family UBA8131; genus JAITHV01. Next base: position 5,829 of record JAITHV010000008.1, on the reverse strand, counting down.
GCGGAGACGCTGCCCATGCGCTCGAAGTCGCTGCAAAAGAGGGAGACTGGGACACCGTCGCACACGACGGCCCGCTGTTTGTCGCACAGGCCAGCCAATTGCTGGAGCAGCTCCGGGAGCTTGAGGCGCGCGCCGAAGGCGGCTCGGCGGTGGCCGAAGCCGGGGCTGATGCTGAAGCTGGGGCCAGGGCCGAGGCCGGGGCTGCTGCTGAAGCGGGGGCCAGGGCCGGGGCTGCTGTGACAGCTGAGGTCGCCGCGCCTGCGGGGACGCTTGACTCTGCCGCGCTCGCCGCCGTGCTTGAGGCGGCGCGTGCATGCGACTACCAGTCCCTTCAGGCATTGCTCGAAGGCCTCGAGCTGCCGGCTGGCCAACAGGGAGCCCCTGGCCCTGACGGCCTTGTGGCCTGGCTGCGAGACCAGGCCGACGGCTTTGCCTACCAGGCCATTGCCACGCGCCTTGCCTCGCTCCTCGGCATGTAGCAAGACATCCCCTGCCTCTTGCGGTACACTCTCATAGTACGCTGGTGTGGCGCAACGGTAGCGCAACTGATTTGTAATCAGTCGGTTGCAGGTTCGATTCCTGTCACCAGCTCCACCGTATGTGTAAGGGAGAAGGCCCGGCCTTCTCCCTTTTTTCATGCCTTTTTTGTGCTGCTTCTAGCTGCGCGCGCAGCCGACAACAAAGAGTGGCGCCCCAGGTGAGTCACCTGAGGCGCCGTACGCCCATGCCTCTCTCTGCTGCTAGTTTGTCTGCGTCACCGGCTGGTAGACGGGGACGCCTTGGGCGGCGCCATGTCGTTTGTCCCGTGCGGGACGCCGCGACACGAGGATAGAAAGCGCGATTTGGAGAACTGCGATAACCACATGCACGATCGTCCAGAGATCGACCAGCGTCATGGGGTTGCGGATGTTTTCTGTGAGCAAGAACACCACTATGGCAACCACGGCCGCGAAGCAGTTGAGGAGCTTCCATGCCAGGTGGCTGGAGTAGTCCTTTGAGCCGTCCTCGTTTTGCGCGGCATTGGCATCCTGGTCCTTCTTGCGCGAGCGACGAACGAACAGGGTGATGAGCGCTGCCAAGAACCCGAGCACCGTGAGGATAAGGTTCACGAGCGCCCATTGTGGGCCTGCCAGCGGCGTCTGCTCATCGGGGATCGGCGTCTGCACGTCGGGGGGAGGCGTCGGGGTGGGTGTCGGAGTGGGGGTCGGGGTCGGGGTGGGGGTCGGCGGCGCGGGAGTCACCGTGTTCGCAGGCGGCAAGTCCGCCTCCGGGTCAGGAACGGCTGTGAGCCCGGTGTCGCCTGGCGCGGTCACGCCTGGCCCAGGAGGCGTTGTTGGAGGCGGCGTCGGCGGGCCGGGGGGCGGGGTCACCGGCGGCGGGTTGTCGGGGGGCGGGTCTACCGGCGGGACCACCGGCGGGTTGTAGGTCCAGACCGCAAAGAGCGTGAGGTTGCTGTTCATTTCAATCATGTCGCCCGCCGCGTAGACAACAGTGCCCGAGGAGGGGTCGGTGGCCCATCCTGCAAACGAGTGGTCAGGGCGCCCGAGGTCAAGCGAGCCAACGATGACCGCCGTCTCGCCGGTCTTGTAGGCGTGCGCGGCAGGAGGCGTGCCCCACGCGGCGCCGTTGCCGTCATAGGCCAACAGGTAGCCTGTCTGCACCAGGTCATTCGCCGTCACGCTGCTTGCAAGCGAGGCGATGTTCATCACGCTCCCAGCGGCTGTGTCTGCCGGGGTGACCGTGTGGGAGAACGCCACGTCCTTGGAGGTGCCCGCAGCGATCTCGTTGAACGTGAACGTTGGAACAGCCTGCCCGTTCGAGGTGCCGTCGGCGCTTTGCGCGAAGCTGCCTGCAATCGTCTCCGAGACTGCGACAGAAGTCGCAGGAGCGGTGCCGCCGTTGGTGACGGTGATGACAAAGGCAACATTTTCGCCCGCAAGATACACATGATCTGCGTCGCCCTCGTAGGGCAGCGCGACCTTGAGAATCGAGAGCTTGTTGGTCGTAGCCTCGGTGGTGTCTGAGGAGCCTGTGCCCGTCGAGACCCCGTTTGCAACACTGCCGGCCTCGGCGTCTGCGGCCGTGACCTGGTACCTGAAGAGCACCACCCGCGACTCGCCGGCAGGTATGACCGGGGTCGTGTAGGGTGTGCCCGCAGGCCAGGGCGCCCAAGCACTGCCGTTGATCGAGTACCCGCCCGCAAGCGAGTCAAAGAGCACGGCGGTGCCCGCATCCGTGCCGTTGTTCGTGACAAGCAACTGGAAGATTATGTACTCGTCACGCACATAGCCCACCCCGTTTTCGGGCGACGAGAAGACGGTCTTCTCCACATCGAACTGGCTCGTGAGCGCCGGCCACGTCTGGTCGTGGGAGCCAGTCGAAGTCGTGACCGCGTTGGAGAGCGACCCGTTTTGGGCGTCGCCGGCATTGACACGATGCCGGAAGGCTATGGTGTAGTCTTCACCTTCGGGTATGGCGGGCGTGCTGAAGGGCACGTTCGCGTCGTAGGCGCTCCATGCTCCCGGCGCAACCTCATACTCGCCGTCAAGCGAGTCGGTGAGCGTGGTGCTGCCTGCGGCCGTCCCGTCGTTTGACACGGTGATCGCGTAGTAGACGTACTCGTCGAGCACGTAGGCAACGTCGTTTTGGGGACCGCTCGTGACGGCCTTGCTGACGGTGAACTTGCTCGTCCGCGAGGGCCCTGCTTTAGCCGGCCCGTCGCCGCTGTCTGCCGTGACCACGTTGGTGAGGGTGCCCGACTCTACGTCTTGCGCGGTGACCTCGTGGCGGAACAGCAGCTCGACCGTCTCGCCTGGCAGCACGTTGTCAAGCAGGTAGGGGTCCCCAGCGGTGTGAGTCTGACTCCAGGTGGTGCCGCCGTCTTCAGAGAACTCGCCGTCGAGGGACTCAGTGACATTCGCGCTCTCAGGATTATCGGAGTGGTTCTCTACCGTTATGATGTAGTAGACGTACTCGCCTGACTCATAGGAGACGCCGTTTGCAGGCGAAGAGTCCTCTGTCTTGGCGATGCTGAACAGGTAGGTGTCTACCGTCAGGGTGTCTGAGGCGCCGTCTACCAGCTCGACGGTGTTGGTGACGTTTCCTGCGCTGATGTCGCTTTGGGTGACGAGGTACTTGAAGTAGACGGTAAATGAGTCGCTCGCAGGGATCTCTGGCGTGGATACAGGGGTGCCGGGATTGTTGTATGGGTACCAGGTGACGCCGTCAGTCGATAGGTCGCCGACGAGCGTTTCGGAGAACGCGGTCGGACCGGCTTGCGTGCCCGTGTTCCTGATCGTCAGCTCGAAGACCATCTCTTCGCCGACGCCGAACGGGGCATTGTTGGGCTTGGGGTTATACAGCGCCTTCTCGACCTTGTACGCCGGGCCGCGCTCTACCGGGGCGTCTATCGCGTCCGTGTCGGAGAGACCTCCTCCGTCGGTATACACTGATGCCTCGTTGTGCACCACGCCTGTGCCGGTGGCGGGGTCAAGGTCTTCTTCAGTCACCTCGTAGCGGAAGTAAATATCCCGCGTGCCGCCAGTATCCGTGCCGTCAACCTCAAGACTGTAGACAAGACCGCCTGCGTCATAGGGCTCCCAGACCCAGTCTGCATAATCGCCTGTGGGGTCGAGGCAGTACTCGCCTGCGAGCGAGTCAGACACCGCCGCATAGTCCACATACAGAAAGTCGTTGTAGAGAGTCAACTTGTAGACGACGTGCTCGCCGACCCAGGAGGGGTTATGCTGCTGTAGCGCCGTCTCGTTGCTTTTTTCGATACGATACGGTCTGGTCGGCACGCCAGGCGCTGAGGCATTTAGTTCTCCCCCATAGTTGACCTGGTTGTAGACGACCCCTTCATAGAGGTCGCCGAGAGTGACGGTGTGGCGGTAGAATACCGTGAGGCTCTCGCCTGGGCCAATGTACGGAGTCACGAAATCCGGACCTGTGACAGCATCCAAGAAGTCATCGGTCAGCGAGAACTCGCCGCCTTCTAGCTGCTCTTCAATTATTGTCGTTCCTTCGGCGGCTCCATAGTTTGTTACTATGATAGCATACACTATTGTATCGCCCAAGAAATACCCGATGCCGTTTTCTGGCGTCGAGTACACTTCCTTGACCATCCTCATGATAGCTGCATCGCTTGTGGGCACGAGAGCGCACCGCGCCACGCTGCTAGCGTTATACATCACAAAGTTGTCAACATAACCATCGTGGACTTCGTCTTGGTTCACCACATGCTGGAAGAGCACCTCCTGGAAGCCGCCCGGATCTATTGAGGGAGTCGTGAACACGTCGTACGCGTTGCAGGCGCTCCAGGTGTACCCGCCGTCAAACGAGTACGCACCGTCGATTGACTCCATAAGATCTGCCGCTCTTGCGACCTCGCCGATGTTCTCCACAACAATGCGATACGTGACAATCTCATCAAGATCGTAGTAGAGGAAGCCCTCGGGAGGCGTCGAGGCAACCTCCTTCGTGGCCGAGAAGCTGACCCAGAGCGCTCGGTAGGAGGCGTCGGCGTCAACGAGTGGCTCCAGGCCAGGGGCCCAGCCGGCGAACGCCCAGTTCGGTTCGCCAAACTCGTACCACATCGGGAGAATATCCTCAGTCGGCGTGCCAAAGGGGACGTTCTCACTTGCCTCCGCTTCCCAGGCAGCGTGCGAGCCGGGGTCAAACGCAACGGTGAACTCGTTGAGAATCTCGATCTGCTGAGCAGGGTAGAACGGGTCCGGCGTGCCTCCCATTGTGGGGTGCGTCTGCGCACTGACCGCCAGCTCGCTCGCAACGGGGATTCCCTGACCGGGAAGGTCGATGGCAAAGAGCTGATAGACCTTGTCATAGGGAGCTTCCGAGGACCAGAGCGCGGCACCCGTCGAGCCAGCGGTGGACCCGACGTCGATAGAGTCCACATAGTCGTCACCGCTTACATGCCTGACAAGAAAGTACATCGTCTTGCTTGCCGGGTCCCAGTAGATGAAGTCGCAGTTGTTGATACCGTTGTTTGAAACCCCATTGACTGCCAAGGGATACGCCGTGCTGGGCAACAGGGCGAAGGCCGAGCCCCAGCCTGGGTCAGAACCGAGGGGCGGCTCCACCTCCATGGGGAGAAGCTCGTCTGCCTTCAAGGCCTCAGGCTCCTGCGGCCCGTCTGGCTGCACGAGCTCGGGGTCCTCCTCGGGAGAGGCAGCAGGCTCGTCAGGCACGGCCGCAGCCTCGTCGGCCGCGCCTGCTTCCATGCCCGTAGGGTCGTCAAGGCCGTTAGTGGCAGGGTCGGCAGCAGGGTCGGCAGCAGGGTCTGAGCCGACGTCGGTGCCGACGTCGGTGCCGGCGTCGGGAATCGCAGAGGCCCCCGCGTCGCTTGCCGCGCCGCCACTGTCGTCGGCGCCCTCTGGGCCAGTGGCCTCGCCTCTGGCCACGCCGGGCGCCTCGTCAGTCTCCTGCTCTGCTCCCGGCACGGTCGGCCCGACCGACAACGCGGTGCCCGTCGACTCAGAAGTCTCTGACGCAAGCGGGGTGTCGTTGAGCGCGGTCGCGCCAGTGCCGACTGAAGAGCTACTGTTGTCGACAACATCTCCAATGGCAATCAAAGGCATCACCGGCACCATCGTGCACACCAAAGCAACGGTGAGCAGCACCGGCAGCAGCTTGACAGCCGCTGCGTGCATCTTCTTGCCGGCCTTACCTCTGCGGACATGCAGACCGTTCATGACTCTCCCCAATCAATCCAAACTCTTGAGCACACTTACACACTAGCTGTAGCCTCTATACCTACAGTTCCCTCTTGGAGCACAGACTCTGCTGTGGTCTCCCATGCCTCGCCTGCAA
>JAITHV010000086.1 GCA_031279835.1 Coriobacteriales bacterium | reverse complement strand
ACTTCGCCGACATGGAATCCGAGGTAGACCGAGCACTCGCTCTCGGCCTAAAGGGCTTCAAGCTCCATCCCGACTCCCAGGGAGTAAACGCCAACGACGCACGTCTCATGCGCTTTTATGAGCTCATCGAAGGACGCATGCCGCTTATGCTCCATTGCGGAGACTATCGCTGGGACTACTCACATCCCGCCCGCATCAAGGAAATCCTGCGCAGCTTCCCCCGCCTCGTGCTTAACGCAGCTCATTTCGGTGGCTGGATGCTCTTTGAGATTGCGTATGACAACCTCAAAGACGAGCTGTGCTTCATGGACCTCTCGAGCGCGTCAGTCTATTTGGGACCGCGCCGCACTCGCGAGCTCATCGGCCTGTACGGTGCCGAGCGCATCCTGTTCGGTTCTGACTACCCCATGTGGAACCCCGTAGAGGAGGTCTCCCGATTCTTTAAAAACGAGCTAAGCCAGTACGAGCGCGAGCGCGTTCTTCATCGAAACGCCGAAGCCTATCTCGGCTTCGACCTCGCCTAGCCTGTCCCAAAAAAGACCCGTTACCTCGCGCGCCCTGACCTCGCCCAACCAGACGTCACGCGCCCTGGCCGTCACGCCACTTCGGTCGCCTAATAATCAGCCCGAGAATAACGCCTGCTGCGCAGAAAAGCGCCAAAGACACCGCCCACAGCAAACCGCATCCCATCCAAAACCCTTGCGGCAGGGCGCTGATAAGCAGCGAGTCGTAAGAGAACTGCCAGGTCCCCGCTGCAAAAAAGACACCATGCAGCGCGGAGAAGAGCTGTTCAAACCACAAGACGCCCACTACAAGCACTGCCCCGCCAAGCGCAAGCGGCACGAGGCTGCCCACAACAAGCGCACCGCCAATCTCTTTTCTCCTGTCGAGGAGCGCCCCATAGACGCACAGCGTCAGAAGCAAGACGCCCGTGGCGCCAAAAAACACCACGGCGCCAGAAAACACCTTGCGCACGTCCAACAGATGGCTGATCGCCTCAGCAGTAAAACCCGCTCGTTCATCGGCCGAGGCCACAAGCACGACCTCACGGTCACCGGTCACGAACGCGCGGGTCGCCTCAGCGGCTTCTATCAACTCCTCACGACTGTACAAAACGTGACCAGGCGCCACCGTTGCCGATGCCATGAGCCTGGTTGCCTGTGGGCTCAAGACCACCATGAACGAGGCCGCGACAAGCCAGCATGCGGCAACCGCCACTATTGCCGTGCGCAGCGCCATTAGTAAGACACCCTCCAAAACGTCAGTCCATGGGCCGGTGCCGTCGGCCCTGCTGCACGGCGGTCGCGACTGGCAAGGGCCTCGCCAACCCACTCAGGCTCGCGGCTGCCCCGTCCGACTTCCACGAGGCTGCCTGCGATAACGCGCACCATGGAATGCAAGAAGGCGTTGCCGACAACCTGGATCACTATGCCGCTCTCGCCCAGATGCTGAACGCCGAACAAGAACACTTGCTCTATGCGGCGCATCGTTGTTGCACCCTCTGCTGAACTAGCTACGCAAAACGCCTTGAAGTCATGCTCGCCAACCAAAAATGCGGCCGCACGGCGCATGGCGTTTACGTCGAGTGGACCGTCGCTCGGAACCCACCATGCGTAGCGGGCAAGGAACACCGGGGGCGTCGACGACGTGATGACCCGATAACGGTACTCTCGCGATCGCGCAGAAAAGCGGGCGGAGAATCCCGGAGGGCGCTCGCTCAACGCCCGGACAGTCAGGCCGTCAGGAGTCAAGGCGTTAAGCGATGCCTGGAGCTTCACCAAAGAACGTCCGTCTATCTCGTCTGCACCAAGATTAAAGGAGACTACTTGGCCGAGTGCATGCACTCCTGAATCGGTGCGCCCTGCGCCCGTGGTAAGGACCTCTCGCCTGAACAAGGTCAGCAAGGCCTGCTCGATCGCACCTTGCACCGTGACCTGGCCGGGCTGTCGCGCAAAGCCCTTGAAGCCGCTTCCGTCATAGGCGACCGTCAGAGCAAGCGTGCGAACTGCGGCAGGAGTCTCGGTCGAGTTGCTCAAAAGAACTCCCGACGCGGTGTTATCAACCGGTTGTTTTTCTGTCATGTTTTCATCACTCGTTCGTCATAAGTTGGCTAAAACTGGAGCGCATACTGTATTTGCGACTTGGAAATGTCGTGTCCAAGCCGCAACATGGAAGAAATTCCATGTGTCGACGCAAAATAAGCGTCGCGTCCCCTCCTTGTAGAGTGACCCGGACCCTCCAACCGGGTCACTCGCCATTTCGGCAAGAAATCACTTACAAAAACACATCCGCATCGAACGACCCGCCTGCTAGCACAAACACGGGCAGCGCCTGTGCAAAGCGCGGTGGCCAATTAGGCATCAACAGTCATAATGTCGCGAAAATGTCCCTTAAGAAAGTCGGTCCATCGGCGCAGCGTGTCGTCGCTGATAGCATGCTCCATGATGCAGGCCTCCTCGGCGGCCACGGCGGGCTCGACTCTCAGCACGTCAATGAGAAAATGATAGAGCACGTGGTGCCGGTCGAGTATGCTACTCGCATACTCGCGCCCATCGTCCGTCAACGTGATGTCGCCGTAATGGGGCTGCTCCACGAGCCCAGCGCGCTTGAGGGTAGACAGCGCCTTGTTGACGCTAGCCTTCGACACGTCGAGCTTAGTGGCAAGGTCCACCGAACGCACCGGCATGGTGCCTAGAGAGCCCAATTGGTAGATTGCCTCGAGGTAGTCCTCGTTGGCAGAAGTGAGCTTGTCGCTTGCTGTGAGAGAAGACGATCTGGATTTGGCAGTCAAAGTAACTCCTCTGCTCAGTGTGTCAGCATCTTCAGCCTCGCTGTGCTCAGGGTTAAGGGTCTTGCTAGCTTCCGATGCCCGCTTGCAGTGCTTTTATAATACCGCATAGCGGGCTGACCGGGCATCTGCCTTGTGGAGGATCCGCGATTTTTCATAAATCATATTGCATATGCCCTGACGGTTTGATAAACTGCTCGTATTGGTTAGCCAGAGTTAACTTACTGCTCTTCCGCTGAAACACCAATACCGCTTTTATTGGATACAAGAAACGATAGGACGGCGAGAACCATGCCTTTGTCATTAGCCCGGATCGGCGTAGAAAACTCAATAAAGAAGGTAGGCGGCAAAGAGGAGACGCGGAAGTTCCTCTCTAAGCTTGGCTTTGTTCCCGGCACCCAGGTGACTGTCGTCGCTGAAAACAGCGGCAATATCATTGTGAGCGTCATGGAGTCTCGCGTTGCGATCAGCCGCGAGATGGCCACCAGGATCATGATCTAGGCCTTGGAGGGAGAATGACGATGTTAACGCTAAAGGCAGTCAAGCCAGGCACGACTGTTCACGTGAAAAAGGTCGGCGGCTCTGGCGCCGTGAAACGTCGCATCATGGAAATGGGCATCACCAAAGGCATCGACGTCTTCGTGCGCAAAGTGGCGCCCCTTGGCGACCCGGTCGAAGTGACCGTGCGCGGTTATGAGCTCTCACTGCGCAAGGCTGACGCCGAGCTTATTGAAGTCGAGGCCTAGTGTCTCTCTGAGCGGAAGGCGTTTGTCCTCCGCTTACTTTAAGCTTCTAAGTTAGCTTTGTATAACTATTTTTCGAAATACCAGACGATTTGCTTACGAGCCGCCCGCCTCGAGCGACAGGCGGCAAGACAAGGAGACGAACCCACATGGCAATAACTATTGCACTCGCCGGAAACCCCAACAGCGGCAAAACGACGCTGTTCAATGCGTTGACCGGCGCAAATCAGTTCGTGGGCAACTGGCCTGGCGTCACTGTAGAAAAGAAGGAAGGCAGGCTCAAGGGCCATAAAGACGTCACGGTGACCGACCTTCCCGGCATCTACTCGCTCTCTCCTTACACGCTTGAGGAAGTCGTCGCGCGCAACTACCTCATTGACGAGCGCCCCGACGCCATACTCAACATCGTGGACGGTACAAACCTTGAGCGCAACTTGTTCTTGACCACACAGCTCACCGAGCTTGGGATACCCGTCGTCGTGGCCGTCAACATGATGGACCTCGTAGAAAAGAGCGGCGACAAGATCAGCATCGACCAGCTCTCACACGAGCTCGGCTGCCCGGTTGTGGAGATCTCAGCGCTCAAAGGCACGGGCGTGGCCGAGGCGGCGGCGGCGGCGGCAGCGGCGGCGAGTGGCCCGGTGACCATACCGCAGCATGGCTTTTCTGGAAGCGTCGAGCATGCGCTCGCTCATATCGAGGAGGCCATTCTCCACGACATGCCCGAGGAGCGCCAGCGCTTCTTTGCCATAAAGCTCTTCGAGCGCGACGAGAAGATCCGTGAAAGACTCGCGCTGACGCCCGAGAACGTCGCGCACATCGACCAAGACATCAAGGCGTGCGAAGAAGAGCTTGACGACGACAGCGAGAGCATCGTCACCACCGAGCGCTATATCTACATTGAGTCCATCATCAAAGGCTGCATGACCATTAAGAACAAGTCGAAGCTCTCAAGCTCAGACAAGATCGACCGCGTGGTCACTAACCGCTGGCTTGCGCTCCCGATATTCGCGTTGATCATGTTCATCGTCTACTTCGTCTCTGTCACCAGTGTGGGCACAATCGTCACCGATTGGGCAAACGACGGTGTCTTCGGCGACGGCTGGTATGCCGCAGGCGTCGGTGCCGACGCCTATGACGAGGCCGTTGGGGAGTACGATATCGAGCAGGTCAAGATCGAGGCCTACCTGACCGCCGCTGAGGAAGAAGGCATCGACACGACAGCCGTCGCTGAGACGCTTGAGTCCGAGCAACCAGACGCTGCGGTCATCAGCAGCTTTGAGCGCAAGGCGTCTGCCGCGCAGGTGTCTGCCACCGCTGAAATCACCGACGAAGAGGGCAACGTGACCGAGACCTTGCCGGTCAGCCTCGCGGCCTTCCAAGACGCGCTCGCGGCACAAAAGCCCGACCCCGCCAGCTTTGGCCCTTGGGTGCCGGGCATCCCGGTTCTGCTTGCCGGGGTACTTGAGGCAGTCAATTGTGTCGATTGGCTCCAGGGGCTTATCCTCGACGGTATCGTTGGCGGCGTTGGCGCCGTGCTCGGGTTCATACCACAGATGTTTGTCTTGTTCCTGTTCCTCGCCTTTCTCGAAGGCTGCGGCTACATGGCTCGTATCGCCTTCATCATGGACCGCGTCTTCAGGCGCTTTGGCCTCTCGGGCAAGTCGTTCATTCCCATACTGATAGGCACCGGCTGCGGAGTCCCCGGCATCATGT
>JAITHV010000063.1 GCA_031279835.1 Coriobacteriales bacterium | reverse complement strand
CATGACACTGAGATCCGACCCCTCTGACACATGACACTGAGATCCGACCCCTCTGACATGCCCCCGTCCCAAGCGTCATGGACAGCCAGGACCGACCCCTCTGACACATGACCAGCCGCAGGCACGGCTCTGCAAGAAGTTGTCTCGGCCTAGACCAGCGTTTATTATGGAGCAGGCAATAATTCGGTTCTCTAAACACGCGTGGCGCCCGGCGCCCGGCCGCACAGACAAGGAAGCATGGAAGCACTTATCACCCTAATCGGCACGCCCCTCGGGTACCTTATGTACTGGTGCCTCATGTTCGTGCACTCGTACGGCCTGGCCATCGTGCTGTTCACGGTACTCACTAAAGTGCTGCTCTTCCCACTCTCGCTGCTGGCGCAGCGAAACTCCATCAAAATGGTGCGCATGCAGCCGGCGCTCGCCGACATCAGGACGCGCAACACCGGCAACGGCGAGCTCATCATGGCCGAGACAAAGGCGCTCTACAAGCAGGAGCGTTACAGCACGGTTCTCGGCGTGGTGCCGCTGCTCATGCAGGTCCCCCTCGTCTTGGGGCTTATCGACGTGGTCTACAACCCGCTGCAGCACCTCATGCACATAGACGAGGCCTCAATTCGCATCCTCGTGCAGCACACGGCCGCGCTTCTCGACACCACGGTGCGCGACCTCGGCTACGCAGGGCAGCTTCGCACCCTCGACCTCGTGCACAGCAACCCCGCAGGCTTTAGCGGGCAGTTCGGCATCAGCGCCGCGCACCTCGACCAGATCCAGGCCATGGACATCGGCTTTCTCGGCATCAACCTTGCCTCGGTCCCGCGCCTCAACGAGCCTACGGTCCTGGTCCCCGTGCTTTCGGCAGCGAGCGCCTTGGGGCTGTGCGTCGTGCAAAACCGCCACAACGTGCTCCAGGTCGAGGCCGGCTTCGTGAGCCGCTGGGGCATGGCGATCTTCCTGACGGCCTTCTCTGGCTACTTCGCCCTCGTGCTGCCCTGCGGCCTGGGGCTGTACTGGATCGCGGGCAACCTGCTCTCCATCCCGGTGCTCGTCTTGTGCAACCTCGTCTACAACCCCCGGCACTACATCGACTACGAGAGCCGCGCAGCGCGTGAGAAGCCCACGCGCGAGGAGCAGCGTGCTGCCGTCGAACGCAAGCGCGAGCTTGCAAGGCGCGAGAAGGCCGACGCACACCGCTTCTTCGCAAAAGGCCTCAAGAAGAACATCGTCGTGTACTCCGAGGGCAGCGGCTACTGGAAGTACTTCGCCAAGATCATCGGCTACGTGGTCGAGAACTCAGAGATCGACATCCACTATGTGACAAGCGACCCTGACGACCGGATCTTCAGGCTGGGCAACCCGCGCGTCATCCCGTACTACATCGGCCCGCGCGCGCTGGTTGCCTTCATGATGAAGATGGACGCCGACATCGTGCTCATGACCACGCCCGACCTCGAGACCTTCCAGATCAAGCGCTCGCTCGTGCGCAAAGACATCGAGTACATCTACCTCGACCACGGCATGACCTCCTACCATCTCATGCTGCGCAAGAACGCGCTCGACAATTTTGACACTATATTCGTATACGGCCCTAACCATATTCAAGAGGTGCGCGAGACCGAGCGCCTCTACGGGCTGCCCCCCAAGACGCTCGTAAAGACCGGCTACGGCCTGCTCGACGACCTTCTCACCAGGGTCGAGTGGCTCGGGCCGCGCGTAGATTTGCGCGAGCAGATACTCATAGCCCCCTCCTGGCAGGCGGGCAACCTCATGGAGCGGGGGATCGACGAGCTGCTCGCCCAGTTGCTCGGCAGGGGCTATCGCGTCATCATCCGCCCGCACCCCGAGTACGCGAAGCGCTTCCCGGAGCGCCTGGCCGCCCTCAAGGAACGCTATGCCCGGCATCTGCGCACCGATGCCTTCGGCGGAATCCTCATCGTGGAAGAGGACTTCTCCTCCAACAAGACGGTCTATCAGTCCGACATCGTGGTTACCGACTGGTCATCGATCGCCCAAGAGTTCTCCTACACCACGAAGCGCCCGTCGCTGTTCATCAACACCCCTATGAAGGTGATGAACCCCGAATACGACCTGATCCCCCTGGTGCCGCTCGACATCTCGCTGCGCGACGAGATCGGCGTCTCGCTCGACCTCGACGAGCTCGACCAGGTGAGCGGGGTGATCACCAACATGCTCGTACACTCACAGAAGTACGCAGACTACATCACCGAGGTGCTCGAGCGCAATATATACGACGTGGGCAACGCGGCCCAAAGCGGCGGGGACTACCTCATCGCTCGCGTGAAGGAGATCGAGTACGTCCGCTCGCTCGGCTTTGGCCTTTCGGTGCTGGAGCCGCCCGCCCGCCGTTCGTTCAAGCGGGGGAGAAGCCCGCTGACGACGCTGCGCGCGGCCGGCCGTGCGGAAGGCATCGCAAAGTGAGCTGTCGTCGCAGGGTAGTCATTCTCACACTGTACTGGGCGGCAGCCTTCATGCTCGTGCTCGTGCCCCCTGCCTGGGCCTACATCGACCCGGCGACCACCACCTACCTTATCCAGATACTCACCGCCCTGGTGGTCACGCTCGGCGTCTCGCTGAGCGTGTTCCTGTACCGGTTCCACGTGATAGCGGCAAACGCGCGCGCCCTTCTGCACCGGGTGCGCCTGCGACTGCGAAGCCGCCAGACGAAGCTGCGCATGCCCAAGGAGCTTGTGTACGAGACCTACGCAGGAGAAGACGACGACACAGGCGAGGACGAGTTTGTTGTCTCGGGAGAAGGACCGCAGGCGCGGTCGCTCGGACGCCATGCCGTGCCCGCAGGCGCCTCGCGTGGTCCCCGCCGCGACGAGAGCCGCGACCCCCGCAGCGGCCCCTCACGCGCCAGCGACCCACGCCGCGACCCCCGCCGCGACCCGCCGCGCGCCAGGGCCCAGCGCACGACGCTCAACATGCGCAAGGCATTGGCCGAAGGGCTCATCGACTACCCGCTCCCGGTGCGCAGCAACTACCCGCGCCTCGCGCCCATGACGCGCAGCGACGCCTCGACGGCACCGACGAGGCGAAGAGGCGCCGTGCGCCCAGCGGGCGCGGGACACACACAGGCACGCGAGGCGCGCACCTGGCGCGGTCGGCTGGCGGTCTCGTCTTTGCTCTCTGCAGGCCTGAGCTTCACCTTCGTCGTGTTCGGGATGCTCGACCCGGTGCTGTCTAACGGGGGCAACTTCCCCTTCGACTTCGAAGACATCCTTGGTCCCGTGCTCAACCTGGGGCTTGTGGTGTTTGTGGTGCTGGCGGTCGGGCTCTCGCTGTTTCGCGGCGTTGTCTTCGACGTGCTCGTCTGCCTTGGCTTGAGCTTGTTGCTCGGCATCTACCTCCAGAGCACCTTTCTCAATGGGTCAATCGGGTTGCTCCTCGGCGAGGCGCGCAATTTCTCCGCATTGGACGGGCAGATGGTCGTCCTGAACGTGCTGTTGTGGGCAGGCGTTGCCGCTGCGGTGTTCGCAGCGCGCTTCACGCCGGCGCGGCCGGTCTGGAAGGGGGCTGTGTACGCCGTCCCGTCGCTGCTGGTCGTCGTGCAGCTCGTGGCGCTGCTCTCGCTCACGTCGACGAGTGGGAGCTTGTCGTCCCAAGCCGGGCAGTCAGGCGGTCAAGCGTCGACCGTCGGCGCAGACGGCCGGTCTACCGCGCAGACCCTGACGATGGAAGGGGCCTTCGAGGTCTCGTCCGGCAACAACGTCATCGTGTTTGTCCTCGACATGCTCGACGAAGAATTCATCGACGAGATCTCGCGCACCGAGCCAGCGTTCTTCAACCAACTTGACGGCTTCACGCAGTTCACCAACAACACCTCCGTCTACAACACCACGTACCCGTCGGTCATCAACCTCCTGACCAACACGCCGCTCGACGTGGGGCTTTCGGTCGAGGACTACACCAACAAGGCCTACCGCAACGGCAGCTTCATCACCGACCTGCGTGCCGAAGGCTTCTCCTCAGAACTGTTCATGGACTATTACTACACCTATTCGGACATCCGGCAGCTCGACGGACTGGCCGACAACATCGGGCAGATCTCTTTTGAGATAAACACGGACGAGGTGCTCACCCAGCTCGCGCGGCTCTCGTTGCTGCGTTGTGCGCCCTATGCCCTCAAGCCCGGCTTCTGGATGTCCAATGACGACTTTCGCTACGCACGCACCATAAACAGCAGCTCGTTTCCCTACATCAGCGACGATGTGGCGTTTTACGAGAAGCTGCACGCCAACCGGCTGTCGATACGAGGCTCAAAGGGGAACTTTTCGTACTTCCACCTCAACGGCTCGCACTACCCGTTCAAAATGAACGCGAACATCCAGCGCGTCTCCGAGACGACGGGCGCAGAGCAGACGATGGGCGCCTTCAACATTGTCTACGAGTACCTGGCCGAGATGAAGCGCCTTGGAGTCTATGACGACGCGACCATCATCATCACCGGCGACCACCCCACGCACAAGATGTACGAGGAGCTTCAAAAGCCCATGCTCGTCGGGCTGTTCGTCAAGCCCGCCGGGTCCGCAGGCACCGCGCTCAAGACGTCAGCTGCGCCCGTCTCGCTCGACAACTTGCGTGCCACCTGCGTTGCAGCGGCGGGGGGCGACAGCACCCGGTGGGGCAAGACCTACTTCGAGGTCCGCCCGAGCGACTCGGTGACCCGCTATTATTACCAACGCCTCTCGACCGAGAACGAGACGCGTAAATATCTCTGTAAGTACATGATCGTAGGCGATGCCCGCGACTGGAAAAACTGGGTCTTGGTGGAGAAGATACCCTACGACGCGAACTGGCTCTGGTAGCTTCGGGCTTCTCGCGCGGTCTTGTGTGCCGCATTGCGTCGCTTTGCGCAGCTTAGTGCCGCTGCAACTGTCTGCTCGTTGCAGGCCAACGCCTTCCGCCAAGGGGCTATACTGATGGCACATAAAGGGTTTGGAATTGGAGGCTATCATGTTCTGTGCGCAATGTGGCGAGCCGATACCTGAGCAAAGCGCGTTCTGCCCGTATTGTGGCGCCAAAATCGATAATCGCGATGCCCCGACAACACACAGCGAGGTCGTACCGCCGCCGGTGGCGGTCGTGACGCCGCTGCAGCATGAAGCGCAGCCTGTTCAGCCAGCTTCGGCAAAGCCCAAGAGACTGCCCCTCATCATTGGCGGCGCCGTTGCAGCTCTCGTCGTCATCGGGTTGGGAGCTTTTGGCATCTTCAGCCTTGTCAACGGGGCAAGTGGTGGTGGCAATCCCCTGAGCTTCACGCCAACTGCAAATGTCGCTATCGAGGATGTGACCGTGACCCTTGGGGATTACAAAGCAAAATTAATTGGGATAGACGATGACTCCAAGGTCACGCTGGCCGAGTTCCTGACCCCGCCTGCGGACAAAAAATTCATCAGGGTCGAAGTCGGCTACCTTAGCGGTGGCACACAGGGTGGCTTTTCGTACAGTGACATCAAAAAGCTGTTAAAAGACCACCCCCTTCTCTTCAAAGACGCGGCAGGCAACGACTACATGAGCGACCAGACTTTCGTTACGCATAAAGATTATGGCTTAGGCCTTGTTGGCAGCAATGGATTATACAATGCTTATACGAGGTTCGGGTTTCTCCTCGCGGTGCCCAAAGGCACAAGCATCGAGGATTTGGTCTTGGAGTATGACGGCAGCCTGATACCGCTCAAGTCAATGGCGTTGCCAACCTCCTAAAGCATGGCGCTTGGGTCGGTATGATTCTGTCAACTTTTGGGCGTCGCCTAAAAGTTTACAGAATCGTACCGCCCCCAAGCGTCAAGTTGTCATTGCGGACTTGATCCGCAATCTAGACACGAGCCGCGCAGTGCAGCGAAGTGGATGCTCAACGCTGTCAGCGCTTATGCTTATGTAGTTTGTGAGATTGGCTATACTATTCTTGAAGCGGTGCTCGTCAGGCGGGTACGCCTCCCGCCCCCTCGGGGGTTTCAAAGAGAGGGGAGGTGATACACGATGACCCTAC
>JAITHV010000020.1 GCA_031279835.1 Coriobacteriales bacterium | reverse complement strand
AAGACCTGCAGCAAGATGTTGAAGACATCGGGGTGCGCCTTCTCAATCTCATCAAGCAAAATGACGCAGTACGGCCGCCTTCTCACTGCCTCGGTGAGCTGGCCGCCCTCGTCGTAGCCCACGTAACCTGGAGGCGCGCCTATCAGGCGCTGCACAGAGAACTTCTCCATATACTCGCTCATGTCGAGGCGCACCATGGCACGCTCGTCGTCGAAGAGCAGCTCGGCAAGCGTTTTTGCAAGCTCGGTTTTTCCTACGCCGGTAGGGCCGAGGAACAAAAAAGTCCCAATGGGGCGAAGCGGGTCGGCAAGCCCCGCGCGCGAGCGGCGGATGGCGCCTGCCACAGCGGCGACGGCCTTGTCTTGCCCCACGACGCGTTTGTGCAGATCGTCTTCGAGATGCATGAGCTTCTCGAGCTCGCCTTGCATCATCTTGCTCACGGGTATGCCCGTCCAGGTGCTCACGACGGCGGCTATCTCCTCCTCGGTCACCTCTTCTTTGAGAAGGCTGTCAGCTCCTTTGCGGCTCTCGATCTCCTCGGTGGCAGCAGCCAGGCGCGCCTCAAGGTCGGGGATGCTGCCGTAACGCAGCTCGCTTGCAAGGCGCAGGTCACCCTCGCGCGTTGCCCGCTCGTAGTCAATCTGAGCCTGTTCTATCTCACTCTTAAGCTGCTGGACGTTGACAATGGCATCCTTCTCGTTCGCCCATGCCGCCTTCATGCCATCCAGCTGCTCGCGTGTGCGTGCCATCTCCTTGCGCAGTGCCTCCAGGCGCTCTGCGCTCGCCTTGTCGGTCTCTTTGAGCAACGCCTGCTCCTCGATCTGCATCTGCACGAGCTGGCGGTCCACCAAGTCCACTTCTTCGGGCATCGAGTCGATCTCGATGCGCAGCCGGCTTGCCGCCTCGTCCATGAGGTCGATGGCCTTGTCGGGCAAGAAGCGGTCGGCGATGTAGCGGTTTGACAGCTCGGCGGCAGCGACGATTGCTGCGTCAGTGACACGCACGCCATGATGGATCTCGTACTTCTCCTTGAGGCCGCGCAGGATGGAAATCGTCTCCTCGACGCTCGGCTCGCTGACGAAGACTGGCTGGAATCGGCGCTCGAGGGCAGCGTCCTTCTCGATATACTTGCGATACTCGTCAAGCGTCGTCGCGCCAATGGCGTGAAGCTCACCGCGCGCAAGCGCCGGCTTGAGCATGTTGCCGGCGTCAAGCGATCCCTCGCTGCCGGCCCCGGCACCAACGATGGTGTGCAGCTCGTCGATAAACAGGATAATGCGCCCCTCGGCCTCTTGCACCTCGCGCAGCGCTGCCTTGAGGCGGTCCTCGAACTCGCCGCGGTATTTGGCCCCGGCGAGCATGGCGGCGATGTCGAGCGCTACAAGGTCGCGGTCTTTGAGGGAGCTCGGCACGTCGCCCGCGACAATGCGCTGGGCGAGGCCTTCGACGATGGCAGTCTTGCCCGTGCCCGGCTCGCCTATGAGCACCGGGTTGTTCTTTGTACGGCGCGCGAGCACCTGAACGGTGCGCCGGATCTCCTCGCTTCGCCCGATGACCGGGTCGAGCTTGCCGGCACGTGCAGCCTCCGTGAGGTTGCGCCCGTACTGTTCGAGCACCTCGAACTGGAGTTTTGAGCTCTGGTCGGTGACGCGCGTCGAGCCGCGCAGGTCACTATAGGCTTGCTCGAGGCGCTCGGGCGTCACGCCGGCATCGGTGAGTGCGCGTCCTGCGGGCCCCTTGTCACCTGCCAAGGCAATCAACAAGTGCTCGGTGGTCACAAAGCTGTCTTGCATCTTTGCGGCTGTCGCCTCTGCTTCGTTGATCGTGCCAAGAAGCCGCTGCGAGGGCACTGTCATGACCACGTTGCTCGCCTTGGCAGCAGAGTCGATGGCGGCATTGACGGCTTCGACAATGCGCGTCGGCGCACCTCCTGCGCGCTCGACAATGCTGCTGATGTTGGCTTCCTCGGAATCAAGCAGCGCCTTGAGCATGTGCTCGGGCTCGATCATGCTGCTTTGTGCGTCTGAGGCGATGCCCATTGCCTCCTGAAACGCCTCTTGTGTGCTTATTGCCCACTTGTCTGGTCTCATGATGACACTCCTTTATCCCTCGAAGAGGCGTATGGAGCGGTTCTCCACACGAACAAGCGCGGTGATCTGCTGACGCATCTCGTACTCATGGAGCCGCTCTTGGACTTTGCGTAGTCGACGTTGGGCGCGCGCGAGCTCCTCGTCGCGCGAGTCAAGGCGCTTTTGCAGGTCAAGGATGCGCACGACACCGGCGAGGTTTATCCCTTCGGCGGTCAGCTGCCCCATGAGCTCGAGCAGCTCTATGTCTGCCTGCGAGTACAGGCGCGTGTTGCCTGCCGAGCGCCTGGGGGTCACGAGCCCCTTTGTCTCGTAAACCCGCAGTGTCTGTGGGTGCATGCCCGCCAGCTCAGCGGCGACGCTTATCATATAAAGAGGACGGTCTCGGTCGTTGGCGCTCATGGCGCTCCCCTTTCGTGGTCGCTTGAGGTTTACTGCTCTGCAGCTCCGGTTGCCGCAGCTATCTGTGGCCGAACAGCGAGGCAAGCCGCGACACTCGCGTCGCGAAACGCCTCCAAGGCCGCACGCTGACCGTCGTTGAGCTCGGTGGGCACCACGACGCGGACGCAAACCTTGAGGTCGCCCGCCCCCTCGCCCTTGACGCGCGGTGCCCCTTTGCCCTTGACGACAAGAACCTGCCCGTCCTGAGTTGCGGCAGGAACGCGTAGCTTGACCTTCGTCGCGTCCGGGGCTGGCACGACGATGGAGGTCCCCAGGGCTGCCTCATCTATCGTGACGGGCAAGTCGAGCAGCACGTCGGCGCCCTTGCGCTCGTAGAGCTCGTGTGGCGCTATTGCCGTGACGATGACCAGGTCGCCTTTGGCGCCGCCGCGCTGGCCTGCGGCCCCTTTGCCTTTGTAGCGGAGCTTCCCGCCGTCTACGGCGCCAGCCGGAATCTTGATGTCTAGCCGCTGCGAACTTCCGTCACCCGTCTTCACCGTCACGCGCTTTTGTGCGCCCGAGAAGGCTTCTTCAAAGCTCACCTCGAGCGTGACCTGCACGTCACGGCCTTTTGCCTTGCGTCGTGGGAACTCCCAGTCGGTGCCAAACGCACCCTCGCCTTTGCTGATGCGGCTGAAGATGTCGCCCCAGGCGCCCATGTCTCCATAGTCCGTCACCGTTTGCCAGCTGCCAGATCCTTGGCCTCTCGCGCCCCACGCCCCGCCTCCGGCACCAGAGGCCCCAGCAAACGCGCCGTAGCGCAAGAAGGCGTCATACTCGCTGCGCTTTGTCTCGTCAGAGAGCGTGTCGTAGGCCTCGCTTATCTCTTTGAACACAGCCTCGTCGCCTCCTGCGTCGGGGTGATGCTCGCGCGCAAGCCGCTTGAACGCCTTTTTTATCTCGTCGGCAGAAGCAGTCGCTTGCACGCCGAGAACGTCATAATAGTTTTTGTCGGAGCTCACCATACTGCTTCTCACCTCCTCTTTTTGGCATTACTGCTCTTGACTGCTGGCCCGAGGCGGGCCGCCTGACGTGACGACGACCATTGCGGGGCGCAAAAGCCGCCCGGCCAGCTCGTAGCCCTTCTGATACACCTGACAGACAGTCTCTTCTGGGCACGTCGCGTCCTCAAAGACGCCGACGGCACTGTGCAGGTTGGCGTCGAAGGGCTCGCCGAGCGGGTCTACCTCCTTGAGCCCTTCCTTCGCCAACACGTCGTTGAGTTTTGTGCGGACCGCCGAGACGCCCTCAGCAAGCGATGCCTCTGACGAGGCGTCGCTGTGCTCGACTGCGCGCTGAAGGTCGTCTAACACGGGCAGCAGCCGTTCCATGAGCCGCTCGGCAGCACGCTGCTGTTCGGCCTCGCGCTCTGCGCTCGTGCGCTTGCGGAAGTTGTCCCACTCGGCCTGAAGCCGCAGGTAGCGGTCGCGCAACTCGTCTGCCTCGGCGCGAGCGGCCAGAAGCTCGTCCTCCTCTTCACTTGAGTCCTGCGGAGAGCCTGGCTCCTCTTCAGCGTCAGCCGACTGCTCGGCAGCCTGCCCGGAGTTTGGAGCAAAGCCTTTGCTCACGGCGTCCGCCTCGTCCCTGATCCAGGAACGCTGGCCGTCGGCTTGCGGGGCGTCAGCCGCATCAGGCATGCTGTCTGGCCGTGTTGCGTCAGCGGCCTGGTCGCTCCTGGCCTTTCCGCTGGCCTTCTGGTTGTCGGCAGCGCCCGACTTGCCGACGCCGCCTCCATTACGGGCATGGCGTGCCTGGTACTGGCTTTTTGGTGTCGCATGCATGGCCTGCACCTATCCTGTCTTGTCTCACTATATAAACTGACGTTTATATACTATTTGCTGGCTTTTCCGTCTTCGGCCACGTCGCCGTCAATCACCTCGTAGTCGGCCTCGATAGCGTCGCCGTCTGCGGTGCCTTCTCCTGCGGCTGAGTCGTCGGACGCCGCCTGGGCCTCGGCCGCCATGTTCGAGTAGACAATCTCGGCAAGCTTGTAGCTTGCAGCCTGCAATGTCTCGGTCTTTTGCTTAATGGCGTCCGAGTCACTGCCCTCAAGCACGCCCTTGAGTTCGTCGATGGCCGCTTGAACCTCGGTCTTGGTCTCCTCGGGGACCTTCTCGCCAAGGTCGGCGAGGCTCTTCTCCGTAGAGTATACGAGGCTGTCGGCATTGTTGCGCACCTCGACCTCGGCCTTGCGGGCCGCATCTTCAGTGGCATGCTCTTCGGCGTCCTTGACCATGCGGTCTACCTCGTCGTCACTCAAGGCTGTGGATCCCGAGATGGTTATCTGCTGCTCTTTGCCGGTGCCCTTGTCCTTGGCGCTGACGTTCACGATGCCGTTCGCGTCGATGTCGAAGGTCACCTCGATCTGCGGCACGCCTCTTGGCGCGGGCGCGACGCCGGCGAGGTGGAACCTACCGAGCGTCTTGTTGCCTGCGGCCATCTCGCGCTCGCCTTGCAGGACATGGATCTCGACGGTGGTCTGACCGTCAGCGGCGGTAGAGTATATGTCCGTCTTTTTGGTGGGTATGGTGGTGTTCCGCTCGATCATGCGGGTCATGACGCCGCCCATGGTCTCGACTCCGAGAGAGAGCGGGGTCACATCAAGCAGCAAGATGCCCTCGACATCGCCCGAGAGAACGCCTGCCTGGATGGCGGCGCCTAGGGCAACAACCTCGTCGGGGTTGACCGACATGTTGGGATCCTTGCCCGTGAGCGACTTGACCAGTTCTTGAACAGCAGGCATACGGGTTGACCCGCCGACGAGAATGACCTCGGCGACGTCGCCCATCGAAAGCCCGGCGTCCTTCATGGCAGTCTCGACCGGCTTCTTGCAGCGCTGGAGAAGATCGTCGGTAATGCGCTCGAACTCAGCCCTGCTCAGCGTGTGGTCGAGGTGCTTGGGGCCGGCAGCGTCAGCTGTGATGAACGGGAGGTTGATATTGGTCTGCTGAGTGGAGGAGAGCTCAATCTTGGCCTTTTCGGCGGCCTCTTTGAGGCGCTGGAGCGCCATCTTGTCTGCGCGAAGGTCGATGCCGTTGTCTGCCTGGAACTTGTCCGCAAGCCAGTTGATGACGCGCTGGTCCCAGTCGTCGCCACCAAGATGGTTGTCGCCGCTCGTCGAGAGCACCTCGAACACGCCTTCAGAGAGCTCAAGTATAGACACGTCGAAGGTGCCGCCGCCGAGGTCGAAGATGAGTATCTTCTCGTCTCGGCCAGCTTTGTCGAGCCCATAGGCCAATGCTGCCGCCGTGGGCTCGTTGACGATGCGGAGCACTTCGAGGCCGGCGATCTTTCCAGCGTCCTTGGTAGCCTGGCGCTGGGAGTCGTTGAAGTAGGCCGGCACGGTTATGACCGCCTGCGTGATGGGCGAGCCAGTGTACTTCTCTGCATCGGTCTTGAGTTTTTGGAGCACCATGGCGCTGATCTCCTCGGGCGTGAAGTCCTTCCCGTCTATGTCTACCTGCACGCGGCCGTCCTTGCCGCTCTTCGCCAGGTACGAGACAGTGTCGCGCTCAGCCGAGGTCTCGCCAAAGTTGCGCCCGATGAAGCGCTTGATGGACGAAATGGTGTTCTCGGGGTTCGTTACCGCCTGGTTCTTAGCCGCCTTGCCCACGACGCGCTCGCCGTCCTTGCGAAAGCCCACGACGCTCGGGGTCGTGCGGTCGCCCTCGGCGTTCACGATGATGGTCGGCTCGCCGCCTTCCATGACCGCCATAGCCGAGTTGGTCGTGCCAAGGTCGATTCCCAGAATCTTTGCCATAATGACCTGCCTTTCATACTCATGGTTACTGCTTATGCCTCAAGAGGCGCCTGCTTGTTTCTCATGCCTGTGTCAGTGATTACCGACGTGCTTTCAGATGATAAAATCTAAGTCCCGACATAGCAAGTATTGTCATGGTTTTGTTGCTAAGAATTCTGGATAAAGATATGACACGGCTTTTTTTATGCCCATCAGCTGGGACATCTGGCTCAATGAGCGCAAGGCCATGCCCTATGTTGACTCATGATTGCTTGCTGCCACAATGCGCTCCGTGGCATCTGTCAGCAGAGATATGTAGAATCTACTACAAATTGATAAAATGCACCCCTGCAAGACTTCCGTCAAATCTTTGGGCTTCCGTCGAAAGATTGAGCAGGGGTGCATTTTGAAAAAATCCCCCTTTGCAGATTGGGGGCAAAACGGTGACCCTCCACCAAATCTAGCAGGTATTCTTTCCGTAGAACTCCCTATATGTAAGTGAAACTGGGTTATACATCGCCCGATTGAGTACAAAAGCGGCTTTCTCCATTTTGTTTGCAGGCGGGTTCATGGTGACCCAGAACAGGTCCAG
>JAITHV010000106.1 GCA_031279835.1 Coriobacteriales bacterium | reverse complement strand
GCGCCGGAACTCTCTGCACCAAAAGGGTGTATACTGGACGTCAGCGGTGCCTACCGCTATAAATGTTGGTCTCTCTTAAGTAGCGAGGTCAACTGTCCAAGAGGGCGTGCCACTTCTGAGTTTAGTGACACGAGGAGGATGCCAGGTGAGCCATGTGTTAAGAACTGCTCAGCTACGCGTGGGAGGCATGACCTGTGCAAACTGTCAAAACAAGATCGAGAAAAAGCTGCGCAAGACCGCTGGCGTCCAAAACGTAAAGGTGAATTACCGCGCGGGGACCGCCGACGTCACCTATGACACCGACATCGTATCGCTGCACGACATCGGCACCGTGATAGAGAGGCTCGGCTATCAGGTGCAGCGCGACGAGCTCCCTCCAACAGCTAATGCCGGGCGCGTTGTCGGCCTGCTGCTCATTATTGCCGCGCTGTTCTTCATGATGCAGCATCTCGGCATCTTGAACCTCTTGGTTCCTGACCAGCTTGCCGACACGAACATGGGCTATGGGATGCTCTTTGTTATTGGTATCGTCACATCAGTGCACTGCGTAGCCATGTGTGGTGGAATAAACCTCTCGCAATGTATCCCGAAGAACACGGTCAGCAGGCAGTGCGCCACTGGGGCGGCTGAGGCAGCCAAGTCGCACAAGGCGCCGGGCGCTGTGGCGGGCTCTCTCGCGGGTGCGTTTCGCCCCTCGCTCCTCTATAACCTTGGGCGCGTCGCCTCCTACACAGCGGTGGGCTTCATCGTAGGCGCGCTCGGCTCGGTGCTCACGTTCTCGGCATCCCTGCAAGGCGCTCTCAAGCTTGCCGCCGGCGTTTTCATGGTCATCATGGGCATCAACATGCTGGGCTTCTTCCCCTGGCTCAGGCGGCTGGTCCCGCAGATGCCGAAATTCATTGCGAGACGTGTCGATGCAGAGAAGAGCAAGGGGAGAGGACCACTTGTGGTCGGCCTGCTGAACGGGCTGATGCCCTGCGGCCCTTTGCAGGCGATGCAGGTCTATGCACTATCGACCGGCAGCCCGCTTGTCGGTGCGCTCTCGATGTTCCTCTTCAGCGTTGGCACGGTGCCGCTGATGTTCGGCCTGGGCGCCCTCAGCACGGCACTTGGCAGGCGGTTCACCAAAAAGGTCATGACCATAGGCGCGGTGCTCGTGGTAGTGCTTGGGCTTTCTATGTTTACGCAGGGATGGAGCCTCACCGGCATCACGTTGCCGACGCCGTCTTTGCCTGCGGCCCCTGAGCAGGCGGCAGCGACCGCAGTGAAGATCGAGGGCGGCGTGCAGTCGGTGACTAGCACGCTTGCGCGGGGCAGATACCCGAATATCACCGTGCAGGCAGGAACGCCGGTCCGCTGGGTAATCGATGCGCCGCAGGGGTCCATTAATGGCTGTAACAACCGTATGCTCATTAGAGAGTATGGCATTGAGCATACCTTTAAGGCTGGCGAGAATGTCATTGAGTTCACCCCATCCAAAACGGGAGTGTTTCGCTACAGCTGTTGGATGGGCATGATTCAGGGATCCATCAGTGTCGTTGAGCCGGGGGCGCAGACTCAGGTGTCAGCCCCAGCGGCGCCCTCGGGAGAAGGGGCCTATGACAGGCTGCTTGCCGTCGTTGACGGCCCGACTCCGGCCGGTTTCAGCATACCCAACGCTTCGGTGGCGGTCGCGACGGCTGCCACCGACAAAGACGGCGCCGCCATCCAGGAGGTCAGCATCGAGCTGACTGACCAAAGGTTCAACCCTGCGATCATCGTCGTGCAGGCCGGCCTTGAGGCCGAATGGTCCGTCATCGACAACTCGCGGGGCACGTCGGAAGGCGGTGGCGCGGCAGGTGGCACCGCAGGAGGCGGCATCGCAGGCAGCGAGACGGCAGAGACGAGCCTCCTCGTTCCGATCTACGGCCTGCTGCTCACGTTCGAAAAAGGCGACAACCCGCTCTACCTTCTCCCCACAGAGAGCTTCGAGTTCTCCACCGACGACAGCGCGAAGTATGGGTACGTCAAGGTTGTCGACGACTTGGGCGCGGTGGACATCGAGGCGGTCAAGCGAGAAGTGGCCGCGCTTGAGCCGCTCAAGTACCCGCCGGAGCATTTTACCGGCATGGGCGGCGATAGGTGCGCATGCTGTGCGTGAAGCGCATGCTGCGCGTGATGCGCAACGCACGACGTGCTGTCGGGGCTAGTCGGCGGTCGGCATCATGGAGCAGCACGCCGCGATGCCAAGGGACTGCAAGTAGCACGCCCCCCAATCGTACATGGCGGACAAGATCGGCCTGATGCTCCTGCCAAGGTCGGTGAGCGAGTACTCGACCTTGGGCGGGACCACAGGGTACACGGTCCTGGTCACGAGGCCACTCCTCTCAAGCTCGCGCAGCTGCTGGGTCAGCATCTTGGGCGTCGCCTGAGGTATCAGTCGGTGAAGCTCGCCAAACCGCAGCGTCGCATCGGAGAGGTGCCAGAGGATCAGCGACTTGTACTTGCCGCCGATAAGGTCCAGCGTTGCGTCGACCGGGCAATGGTACGCTGAGCGATCGCAGGTCATATCGTCTTCTCCTTATACTATGCATTTAGTAACTATTGAACAAAAAAGTGCGTACTTATCAATACGACAGTAATATCTATAATGATAGCAAAGTGAGAACATAAACAGCAAGCGATGGGACTGTGCTCGGCAAGATCGGCAAACCGACGACATGTTCGCAGGCATGAGCAGCCGGCGCGAGAGGAGAGGAGCCCCTTCCTATTGAGAGCCAGGTACTGAGCATTCGAGGAATGACCTGTGCGGCCTGCGCCCAGCGGATCGAGAAGACGATGCGCAAAGTCGAGGGCGTCGCGCAGGCAACGGTGAACCTCGCAAGCGAGAAGCTGTTCGTCGAATACGATAGCACCACTGTTCAGCTTCCAGCCCTCAAGGAAGCGATCAGCAAGATCGGCTACGAGGTGACGGAGAAGCCCGATGGCCAACAAGCGAC
Organism: Coriobacteriales bacterium; assembly: GCA_031279835.1. Taxonomy (GTDB): domain Bacteria; phylum Actinomycetota; class Coriobacteriia; order Coriobacteriales; family UBA8131; genus JAITHV01. The sequence continues at coordinate 161 of JAITHV010000106.1, read as the reverse complement.
AATCCCCGTCGGCGGCATGACCTGCGCCGCTTGTGCGCAGCGTGTGGAGAAGGCCATCAAGGCGCTTGAGGGCGTTCAGAGCGTGGCGGTGAACTATGCCACTGAGAAGGCGACCGTCGTCTACCAGCCCCAGCAGCTGCGGCAGGCCGGCATACGCGAAG
>JAITHV010000054.1 GCA_031279835.1 Coriobacteriales bacterium | reverse complement strand
AGGCAGGACGCACGGGGATGCTGCGGGCGGCGGCGCTCGGGCTTCCCGTGATCGTCATGGAGCCGCTGCTCGGCGGCAAGCTTGCCACGGGGCTTCCGGCGGCCGCGCGACGCCACTTTGCGCAAGCAGACCCGCGCGTGAGTCCGGCAAGCTGGGCGTTGCGGTGGCTGTGGGACCAGCCCGAGCCGACCGTCGTGCTCTCGGGGATGAACAGCGCAGAGCAGCTTGCCGACAACCTGGCCGCTGCTTCCAGCGCCGCAGTCGGCATGCTGAGCGAGAAAGAGCGCGCGGTGTTCGCGCCCGTCGTCGAGGCGGTGCGCGCAGCCTATCGCGTGCCTTGCACCGGCTGCAACTACTGCATGCCCTGCCCTCATAACGTGAACATTCCCGGCGTCTTCTCCGCCTACAACGCCCGCCATGCGCTCGGGATGATAGCCGGCACGACCCAGTATCTTACCAGCACCAACCTGTTCAGTCCCAACGGCAACCTTGGGCCACGCAACTGCACGCGTTGCGGGCGCTGCGAGGCAAAGTGCCCACAGAAGATCGCCATCCCTGACGAGCTGGCTGCGGCTTTGCGGCGCATGGAGCCGTTCTGGATAAAGCCGGTCCTCTCCATCGCCCGCAAGTTGCTTTAGAGTTGCCCGGCCACATGCAGACTGAGACTCCTTACAAGAGCGACGCCGCCTTGAGCGCGCTCGCCAACGAGATACAACACCTCAACAACGAGCAGCGTCGGGCTGTCGAGGCCTTGGACGGTCCAGTGCTGGTCGTCGCCGGCCCTGGCACCGGCAAGACGCAGCTCCTGAGCCTGCGTGTGGCAAACATCCTCGCCATGCGCGACGTGGCGCCGCACAACATCCTTTGCCTGACTTTTACCAACGCCGGTGCCGAGGCCATGACCCGCCGTCTGACGCGCTTTATCGGCCGTGACGCGCTGGGGGTGCACGTTGCCACGTTTCACAGCTTCGCCGAAGACCTGCGCTCCCGGTTCCCCGAGTTCTTCTCGCGCGGGGCCTATGGCACGCTCATCTCCGAGCTTCAGTCGCGCAAGCTGCTCTCGGCATTGCTCGCGCAGCTCAGCATCGACGACGCCCTCTACCGGCGCAGCGGCCACTCCGGTATCCGCAACGACCTCAGCGCAGTTGCCGCAGCGATCGGAACCATCAAGAACACGGGGCTTCGCACCGACGAGATGCGGTCCATCGTCGCACAAAACCGCGCCACCATAGAGCATTTTGAGAAGGCCACGCCCCTGCTCGCGCTCGTCGAAGACGCACTGACCGGCGGCAAGGCGGCCAAGTGCGCGAAGCTCGACGCGCTGCGCGAGACGGTCGCGTCGCTTCCGAGCGAACTTGACCGTGCGCTTCTTGCCCCTGTTGTGCAGATTCCCGGCACCTATGTGCCGTACGCCCGCTACGTGATGCAGCTCTTCGCCCAGACGGAGCTCTATGACGAACAAGGCAAGACGACCGGCTTTCAGGGGTTGCGCAAGGAGCTCTTCGGCGACTCAAGGCCCTATGCCTTCACAGACCGAGCTGTCTGCGACAAGCTTGAGAGCCTGCTGGGGATCTATGACCAGTACCATACCTATCTTATGCGTTATGATTTTTATGACTATGACGACATGATACTAGAAGCACTTGAGACGGTCTCGGGCAGCCCACAGCTGCGAGCGGCCTTGCAGGAGCAGTACCGCTACATCCTCGTAGACGAGTTCCAAGACACCAACGGCGCCCAGATGCGGCTCCTCGACCTGCTGACCGCCGGCAACGCGCGGCCAGACATACTAGCAGTCGGCGACGACGACCAGGCCATCATGCGGTTTCAGGGAGCGAGCGTCGAGTTTTTGAACCAGTTCGAGCAGCACTATGACCGCACGGAGCGCATCGTGCTCAAGACGAACTACCGCTCGACGTTTGAGCTGGTGGCGCTCGGCCAGGAGGTCGCGCGTCAGATCGAGAGCCGCGCGCCGGCCTCTGTGGCCGAGAAGCTCCTCGTCTCGCACCTGCCCGCCAGGCGCCATGACGAGAGCTCGGCAGCGGACCCCCGCAGCGTGGCGCGCTCGTATGCCTCGCAAGACCTCCAGTACTTCGCGGTCGCCCGCTCCATCCGCGACCGCATCGACGCAGGCTACATGAGCGCGTCTGCTCATCCCGGCGAGCAGATAGCGGTGATCTGCTCGCGGCACCGTGGCCTTCAGGGGCTTATCCCCTACCTCAAGCACTTTGACATCGCCTACAACTACCAGGTGTCCAACTCGCTGACCCGCATCCCGGCGCTCCAGACCCTGTTTGCCCTCATGCGCTTTGCCTCTGCCTACAGCTCGGGCGACACCGCGCGCGCGCAGGTGCAGCTTCCTGCGCTCCTTTCGGCGCCAGAACTGGGACTTGCGCCCGAGGTCTATCTTGGGTTTGCCGTCCAGGCACGCATCAATGCGGGAGACTGGCTTGCGGCGCTCAACGAGAGCACGGACCCTGAGTTGCGCGAGCTCGCTGCCTGGCTGCGCGCAAGTGCGAAGCTCGCAGCCTCGGTGCCGGTGCGCACGGCCTTATTTGAGCTGTCACGCCCCTTGGCCACGTGGTATAGGCAGCATGAGGAGAAGGACCCCTTCGCCGCGATCGAGTTCAACTATGGGCTGCGCGCGCTGCTCGACTTTGTGAGCGCCGAGGCCGAGGCGGCAGCCTTGGTGGAACCTGCGGGACTAGACAACGGGGATAAGGACGGCGCGTTGCGCCAGCAAGACGGCCTGTTACGCCTCGACGCCGCAGGGCGCCTGCTTGAGGAGGCGCAGCGCTTTGGACTTGCCGTGAACGTCTCGGTGCCGCTTTCGCGGCCTGACGCCGTGACGCTGCTGACTGCCCACTCTTCCAAAGGCCTCGAGTTTGACCTGGTCTATCTCATAGACGCTGACGACGCCACCTGGCATGGCGGCGCCAGGCAAAGCGGCCTGTTGTGCAAGAACCTGCTCTTTGCTGAGCATGCCGACGAGGACGACGCGCGCCGGCTGCTCTTTGTGGCCTTGACGCGAGCGCGACATGAGCTTGAGGTAAGCCTCAGCGGCACCAAGCTGGTGCGTGAGCTCGTAGGCGAGCTTGAGGTAGTGGAGTCCAAGCCTGACACCACGCTCCTCGTCGAGCAGTCTCAGCAATGCTGGGAGCAGAATTATTATCCCCAAGACCTAAAGCTGCAAGAGCTGTTGGCACCGCTGCTTGCCGACTTGCGCATGTCGGTCTCGCTGCTGAACGCGTTTGTTGACTACGATGCAAAACGAGAGACTGACGGCACGGGCTTCTTCATTGACCGCGTGCTGCGCCTGCCCCAAGAGCCGAGTGCCGCGCTCGACTTTGGCAGCTTGGTGCACCAGGCGCTCGAGGACTGCCTGAGCCATGTGATCAAGACACAGGACTGGGACCTCGACTACTTACTTGAGCGCTATACGGCCGCAGTCCAGCGCCTTGACTTCGACGAGGCGGAGCTCTCTCACCTCGTTCAGCGCCTCGTGCGCGTCGTCACGGGCTTCATGCCGCAGATGGGCGCCATGCTGGGACTCGAAGGCAATGCGGCCGCCCAGGCGCGCAGCGAGGTCTGGGCCCGCGCCGACGCAGACGGCATTCCCCTTGTGGGCAAGTTCGACCTGCTCGTGTGCGACGAGGCAGCGCGGACTATTAAGGTGTTCGACTACAAGACGGGCAAGCCAAACGCCGGCAAGCCCTCGCGCGCCTATATGCGGCAGCTCCAGTTTTACAAGCTGCTCATCGAGCAGTCCTATGAGTTTGACGGCTGGACCGTGCTCGGCGGCGCCGATGTTTTTGTGGAGCCTGTCGACGCCCCAGGCGCCGGGACTGCCGAGCCTGCGTTCTTCACGGTGGACGACGAGGACCTCGAGCACCTGCGCCTGCTCGTCAAGGCGGTCTGGCAGCGCATCCAAGACCAGCGCCTGGACACCTCAGGCTTTGAGTCGTCTGAGCACTTCAGGGAGCTGAGACGGTGCTGCGTGTACAAGCGAGACAGCGCAGACGGCACCAAGAAGGCGGGGGATCCCAAAGCGCCCACAACCGCAGACATCCAGCCCGTCTATGAGCAGTGGCTCATCGACGAGCACCTCGGCCGGTAAAGCAGCACGCCGTCACTCGAGGAAGAGCTGCTGATACGTCTCTTCACGTGCAGAACCGCCCTCTGACTCATACACGACCCTGCCCTTGTCGAGAAACACGGCCTTGTCTGCCAGTCCGTCGAGAAACGTCAGCACATGGCTCGATATGAGAATATGCGCACCACGTTGTTTGTGGAGCACGAGCTGCTCCTTTAACGTGATGACGGATTGGATGTCCAGGCCGTTGAGCGGCTCATCGAGCACGATGACCTCTGGCGCGCCCATGAGAGCGCAGGCCAGAGCGACCCGCTTTGCCATCCCCTGCGAGAGCGCGGCCATTCTTTTGTCAATGAAGTCAGAGAGTCTAAGATGCTGGATAAGGGGCTCGATGGCCTTGTCCTGATCCTCGATGCCACGCATGGCCTGATCAAATCGGATCGACTCGCGCGCTGTGAAAGACTGGTAAAAATAGGGCTTCTCGGGCAGGAAGCCGATAGAACTAAGAGGCACTTCCGGCAGCGGGGTGTCGTCGAGCAGGCATGCCCCCGCATCTGCCGTAGTGACTCCTGCGACGATGTTGAACAGTGTCGACTTCCCCGCTCCATTGGGGCCTACCACGGCGACCATCTCGCCTGACCGCACGCTCAACGTCGCGCCATCCATAGCACGTGTGGACCCGAACGCTTTTGTTATTTCTCTCACCAGCAACATCTGGTCATGTGGCTCGCAGCCTATGCTTTGAGACCAACCCGGCGAGTGCGCCAACAGGAACAACAACTAATGAAGCAAACAGCGCGAACTCAGTGAGTGCCGTAAGTCGCACTCTCTTGCTCAAAATCCATAGATATATCCATCTCATGCTATTAATATATAGTAATGATATTACTGAGCATAAAGTTACCACAAGTATATACTCGATTATATGACTTGAGAGTATGAGAATTCCTATTATATGTATACTGTATAATAGTATTGCATTTATCATTGCTAAGAGCATTTTTGCCTGAGCAGCTCTTTGCTGGACACTCGATACCACCGACGGTGAAACTGGGCAGTCGCGTGGTACTCGACTTCAAAGGAGGCATTCATGAGGGCAAACAGCAGGAGGGCGAAAGAATAGAAAGATGACAATGTGGGAAGTATGTCTCTACTAACCAAAAATGCGAGCAGCACCGAGAAGCAGAACGCCATGGGCAGCTCGACGAACACCGTCGACCGCTTCATCGCCTTTGCGTCCTTGAACAAACAGGCTGTCATTCGCCTCTACAGCACGTGCTCACCCGCACGCCTAGCTAGCTTTCCAAAGGGATTCAGGGAGGGTTGTCGTTGTTGCCGCCTGAACAGGAAAAACAGTGGGATAGTCTGGCACAGGAAAAAAGCAGCAAAGCTTGACAACAGGTCGAAGCGAGACAGCGATGACACCCGCAAGACAGTAAAGACAACAGAAGACAAGACTGCGTTGGGAAGCGTCATGAGCAGGCAACTGAGCACCCTGATGTCACGCCTGGTGACTCGGTAGTAAGCCAGGTGCGTACCATGATGCCCGCTGAAGTGATCAGTCAGCATTCTTGTCGTGCACGCGCACTGAATCACTACGATCGCAGCGCTCATGAGCAATGCGACATCAGGGGCAAGCTCGACAACTCCAGGCGACACGAGCAACGTCAGACTATAGCCTAACACAAATAATATGAGTATGAGAGTATACGTTACTATGGTCCAGGTACACACCACGCCGAATTGACGGTTTTTGAGCAAAAACACGAGATATTCTCGCAGTTGTATGGTCATGACTCGTCACATCATGTCGTAGGGGTCGATGTCCACTGCAAGCTTGACTCCCTTTGCTCGCTTGAGGGCACGCACAAAAGGCCCCAGCACGCCGGGCACATCGGCACGAGGCGGCGCTTTGAGCAGGATGTGCCAGCGATGGTCGCCTTGGCGCTTGGCGAGCGCGCAGGGGCTCGGGCCAAGCAACTGCCAGCCGACAGGGAGGACCTCGCGCAAGGCGAGGGCCACAGCGTTGATGTGCGCCACCACATCTCCGAGCTCCTTGCCCCACACGACGACATCGGCAAGCCGCCCATACGGCGGGTAGCCGAGCTCGGCGCGCACAATGCGCTCCTCTTTTATCAGCACGGCGCGGTCGTGTGCCGCCGCAGCGCGGATGGCAGGATGCTCAGGCCAGTAGGTCTGGATGATCACGCGCCCGTCCTTGCTGGCTCGTCCCGCACGGCCTGCTACCTGCTCAAGCAGCTGAAACGTCCGCTCGGCAGCACGAAAGTCGGGCAGCTTGAGCGACAGGTCGGCAACAAGCACGCCGACGAGCGTCACCTCCGGAAAATCAAGTCCCTTTGCGATCATCTGCGTGCCGAGCAGCACCCCATGGTCGGCCGCAATGAATCGCTCGAGGCACGACTCATGACCGCTCCTGCCGCGGGTCGTGTCGGCGTCCATGCGCACAATCGGCGTCTCGGGCGGCAATAGCTCTGCCAGCTGCTCCTCAGCAAACTGGGTGCCGGGGCCAAGCTCTTTGAGATACGGGCTCTTACACGCAGGGCATTGTGTGAGCAAAGGGTACTTTTTGCCGCATTGGTGGCAGAGCAGCCCCAGTGGGCGCGCATGATAGGTGAGAGAGGTCGCGCACTGGTCGCACATCGGCACAAAGCCGCAGTCGCGACACAGCAAAAACGACGCAAAGCCGCGCTTGTTGAGCAGCACGACGGCCTTCTCCCGACGCTGCACCACCTCAAGCAGCGCCCCTTTGAGGGCTGCAGAGAACATGGTCTTGTTGCCGATGTGGAACTCGGCCGCAAGGTCTATGACCTGGACTGCGGGCAGCGGTTGGCCTGTCGCGCGCTCAGTGAGCTTGACGCGCCGCCAACGCTGTGGGTCTGACCCGCACAGCCACAAGGCCTCGTATGACGGGGTGGCCGAGCCACAGACGAGTACGGCGCCGACAAGCTCGGCGCGACGCAGCGCCACGTCGCGCGTGACGTAACGGGGAGAAGAGCCCTGCTTGTAGCTTGACTCATGCTCCTCGTCGATGATGATGAGCCGCAGGCGCTGCACCGGCGCGAACAGGGCCGAGCGCGCGCCGATGACCACGCGCGCCTCGCCGGCGCGCACACGGTCCCACTCGTCAAAGCGCTCACCGAGGCCGAGGCGGGAGTGGAGGATGGCCACCAGGCTGCCGAAGCGCGAGCGAAAGCGCGCGACGGTCTGCGGCGTGAGCGAGATTTCAGGGACAAGCACCAGAGCGCTGCCGCCTTCGGAGAGCACCCGGCGTATCGCCTGAAGGTAGACCTCCGTCTTGCCTGACCCGGTGACGCCGTCGATCAGCACGGCAGTGCCGGGCGGTGCCTCGCGGATGGCAGACAGCGCGTCACGCTGGCCTTCGGTCAGTGCCTGGATGTCGTCTGCCGGCGCAACGTAACCTGACTGCTGGATGGCCTCCTGCGCGCATTGCCCGGATCGCGCCGCCTCGCCACGCAGCCGTCGCCGCAGCTCGATACGCACGACGCCTCGGCGCTCAAGCGCCTGCAGCGAGGGAAGCGGGTTGGCGATGTGGATGCCCAGCTCGGCTACGCGCACCTCGCCGATGCGCAGCGCCGCGAGGATGGCGCGCTGCTTTGCCGCGCGCGCAGGAGGAGTGTAGTCGCGCCCGTCGGGAGCCAGCACCGCCCAGCGCTCGTCCACCGGCCCGGTGCCCGCGCGCTCGAGGCACCATACGCCAGCGGGATCCTTTATGAGGCGCGGCGACGGCCCGGGAGGCGTGAAGAGGCGCACGGCCTCACTCAACGGCGCGACGTACTCGCGCGCTGTCCACACGGCGAGCGCAGCTGCCGCCTCGTCAAAGTAGGGCTCTGCCAGCACGTCGCGCAGCGGCTTGACGCATGCGGGGTCCACCTCGTCTCCCAGGTCTGCGGCAAGCCCCATGACATAGCCCACGCACGGGCGCCGGGCGAAGTCCACGAGCACGCAGCAGCCGACCTGTGTCCGGTTTTCGAGCCGTTGAGGCACCTGGTATAAAAATGTCTCATCGAGAGATCGTGCGGGTATGTCGAGCGCCACCTGGGCGAAGGCCATCAGGACCCCGATCTTAGACCGTCGAGCACCGGCGACCCCTCGGGAACCAGCACGTCGAGCGCCCCAGGGATGACGCTGACCGCAAAGCTGCTTCCGCTGACGCGCTCTCCGTCACATTGTATCGGGAGCAGGCGGTCGAGGGAGACGGTCAGCTCACGGCACTCGTAAGTCGAGAAGCGCGGATGCTGCTCGTGCGTCCCCGATTTTATCCTCAGCAAGCAGCGCAAGGCGCGAAGGGCGCCCATGTTCCTGCCCGTGCAGACGTTCAAGACGCCATCGGTTATGCGCGCGCGAGGAGCGACTTTGAAGCCGCTTCCGTAGGTCGGGCCGTTCTGGACCGCGAAGATGAGCAGGTCGTCGGAATGCGGCGTGCCGTCGATGGTGTACTCGGCGTGGTAGGGGCGCAGCTCCTTGACGATGGCGCTGACAGCCGCGCGGGCATAGAGGCTTCTTCCCCGGGAGCGCGTTGACGCGCGCAGCTCCATGGTGTTGAGGGCGACTGCAGCGTCCACGCCGATGCTCATGGTCTCGAGAAAGTACACCTGTTCTGGGGGGAGCTTGCGCCGCACCAAGTCGGGTGGCGGCACAAGCACCGTGCAGCAGCCGACGTCGGTGGGCACACATACGGCCGAGGCAAGGCCGTCAAGAGCAGCCGCAGCCTCAAGGGGCATGCCCAGCGTGCGCGCGTAGTCGTTGCCCGAGCCGACGGGAAGCATGCACAAGGCAGGGCGCTCTGCCCGCGGCCGGCGCATGAGCCCCTGCGCCACGTTGTGGACCGTGCCGTCGCCGCTCACCATGACCAGCAGGTCGGCAGGAACGAACGCCCCGAGGCGGGTTGCATGGGCGGCGTCCTGTGTCACGAGGCAGCTGAGCTCGGCGCCTGCGAGTATCTGGGCCAGGCGCTCGCGCATCAGCGGGAACACGCGCGAGGCGGCGCCGGCGTTGGCGCGGGGGTTCACGATGACAGCGACGCGGCGAAACGTGCCAATCGGACGCGGTGCCTGGTCGGCCGTCATGCGCTCGCCAGCTCCTCGAGGGGCACGGGCACGCGGTCTCCGTCACGGGTTGGCCGTGTCGCATGCGTGTAGCCCGCCGAGCGCAGCAGCGCACAGGCGATGTCAAAGTCGCGCCCCACGTCGCTCGGCACATGGGCGTCTGAGCCAAGCGTGCAAGGCACGCCGGCGTCGCAAAACGCCTTGAGCAGCGCAGGCGCGGGGTACATCTCCCCCACCGGCTTGCGCAGGCCTGAGGTGTTGACTTCCACCATGCAGCCCTTGCTCGCGACTGCGGCGGCCATGGTCCCATAGAGCTCGCGCGTGTCGAACTGGGGCTTGAAGCCGAGCTTCTTGGGCAGGTCGGCATGCGCCATGACGTCAAAGGGCACCGCGCTTCTCAGCGCCTGGAGCCACAGCTCGAGGTAGCGCTCCCAGACCTTCTCCACACCGCGCTCGTACCAGCCCCCCACGTAGTCGGGATGGTCAAACTCCCAGCTGTTGCCCGCTTCGTCGGTGAGCATGTGCACCGAGCCGAGACGCAGCTCAAAGGGAGCGATGCGCTTGAGTATGTAGTCCTCGGCGCCCCAGCGCCAGTCGATCTCGACGCCGCATATGACCTCGATGCCGGGATGCGCGTCGCGCGCCTCGGCCACATCATGAAGGTAGGTAGAGACGTCGTCCTCACGCATAGCGAAGCAGCTGTCGCGGTCAACCTCTGCGGGCAGCGGGAGGTGCTCGGTCAGCGCGACCGCCTGCATCCCGAGGCGCTCGGCGGCAGCCACGACCTCTTCGACCGTTCCGGTGCCGTGGTTAGACAAGTAGGTATGGGTATGGCAGTCAAAGCCGCTCATGGGTGCTCCTCTCACTTGGCTGCAAGCTTGCGGCGCGGCCTGGCCCGGGCTGCACGGCGCGTCCCTGCGCATCGGTCTCTCACGTCTTCAGCATACCAGAGAGCGTGTGCACAAAAGCGTCGATCTGCCGGGCGTTGGTCTGCTCGCCCATCGAGACGCGCAAGGCGCCGAGGGCGCGGTCGCGCGGCATGCCGAGGGAGAGAAGCACGTGGCTCGCCTTAAGCGAGGAGGCCGAGCAGGCTGACGCGGCACTCAGGGCAAAGCCCGCCTCGTCGAGGGAAACGAGCATCGTCTGGCTGTCGAGCCCGTTGACCGTGAAAGACACGAGGCCGGGCAGGTGACGCTGTACGTCGCCAGGTGGCAGGGGGACGCTCATTCGGACACGCGCGCCGAGCGCAGCAAGCCGGGCGGCCAGGCCGTCTCGCAGGGCGACAAGCCGGGCGGCCTCGGCCAAGAGGCGCCCTGGCTCACAGGCGCGCGAGGCGGCAGTGGCAAAACCCACGGCGCCAGCGACGTTTTGGGTGCCGGCGCGCCGCATGCCCTCCTGGCCTCCTCCGAGCTGCTGGGGCTCAAATGGTGTCGTCCGGCGTAGGTAAAAGGCACCGACGCCTTTAGGGCCGCCGACCTTATGTGCCGAGAAGCTGGCGGCGTCGACGCCCAGCTCGGCAACCGAAAAGCCGACCTTGCCGAGTGCCTGCACGGCATCGGTATGGAAGAGCGCGCCGCGCTCGTGCGCCGCTGCGGCCAGCTCGCGCACCGGCTGGATCGTGCCCACCTCGTTGTTGGCCGCCATGACACTCACCAGGGCTGTGTTGTCTTTGAGGGCGTCTTTTAGGGCGTCGGGCGACACAAAACCGTCGTGGCCAGGGCGCACGAGCGTGACCTCGAAGCCCGCGCGCTTGAGCGCCGCGACCGGCTCAAGCACCGCAGGGTGCTCGAAGGCAGAGGCGACCACATGCCCTGCCTTCTGCGCCCCGAGGCGGCGGCGGCTGGCAATGCAGATTCCGGCTATGAGGGCGTTGTTGGACTCGGTGCCCCCTGAGGTGAAGCAGACTTCCGGCGGGCTTGCCCCGAGGGCCTCAGCAAGCACTTCGCGCGCCTGCTCAAGCGCCTCTCGCGCCTGGCGGCCTTCTCTATAGAGCGTGCTTGCGTTGCCAAAGGAGGCAGCAAAATACGGCATCATCGCCTCAAGCGCCTCCGGCGCCAGCGGCGTGGTGGCCGCGTGGTCAAGATAGACCCGCTCAGGGCTTGTGGCAGGAGAGGCGTGAGCAGGGCGCCTGCGAGATGTGGGGGCGTATGGCATGCCACCATGATAACGCATGATCACGGGGCGGTGCGCTTTTGCAATAACGTGGCGCATGACATAAAGAATGCCAATGGTTGAATGAAACATTTGTATTTTACATTTTGGTTTCACGGGTGATTAAATGGTGCGATAGAAAAAGCACAGGGAAGACTCACGTTCATATGCTCATCCTCGACTTGGACAGTAACGGCTTGTCCAAGCTTTATCAAAGTGCGTTCTCGTGTCGGAACATGGGCAAAGGAGGGTCTATGAGTTAATCCGTAATGGGGTTCCTGCTTGGACGACTCAGTCGATGGGCAAAGGAGCCAAAGCGCACAAGGGCGAAGGGAGGGCCAACACTACGTCAAAAGCCGAACAGGCATCAGGTTTGTTGTAACACTGTTGCACGAGAGGACAAAGGTCCTTGAACGGACCTGTAGGAGGACTGATTATGGCGGAAGAGAGAAAAACTCCCCAGCTGGACGAATTGGAAAGCGGGCCATGGCCGAGCTTTGTGACAGAGATCAAGCGCGCTGCGGCCAACAACCCTATGGCCGATGATCTTCTCGGCCTGTTAGAAAGGTCCTATGAAGACAAAGTGGGGCATTGGAAGCATGGAGGGATCGTAGGCGTCAAAGGCTACGGAGCCGGCGTCATTGGCCGCTACACCGACCTGCCAGACGAGTTCCCGAATATCCGCGAGTTTCACACCGTCCGTATCGGCCAGCCAAGCGGCTGGTTCTACAACACAGAGGCCCTGCGGACGATCTGCGACATCTGGGAGCGCCACGGCAGCGGACTCACCAACTTCCATGGCTCAACAGGCGACATCATCTTGCTCGGCACAAGAACCGAGGAGCTGCAGCCGACTTTTGACGAGATCAGCGACAACGGCTTCGATCTCGGCGGCTCGGGTTCCGACCTGCGGTCCCCAAGCTGCTGTGTGGGCCCGGGTCGCTGCGAGTATGCCTGTTTTGACACCTTGGACATGTGCTACGACATCACCAACGAGTTCC
>JAITHV010000050.1 GCA_031279835.1 Coriobacteriales bacterium | reverse complement strand
TGCTAAATCGCGCCATGGATAACCCCAAAACGCTACGCTTCAGAGACTTTTACAACGTAAAGCCCAGCTCAGGAGGTTAGCACTCACGAAAAACGTATCCGCACTGCAAGGGGGGATTTAAATACAAAAATGTTACGTACTTTGCATCAAGCCACACTAGTACCTCCATCTACCTACGTTCACAACCGTTTGTCGAACGGTGCACGAATTATGGCGCAAGACCCTCCTTAGTTTTGTAGGAATGGCTATACTGTCATTACTTGTGTCGTAACTAACAGCCGTTGTCTGTCTGGAAGACCAGACATCAGAGGAGGTGTACTAATGACAACAGAGGAGACCTGCTCGACGCGATTTGACGGGCTGCTGGAGCAAAAAGGCGTCACTAGACGCAGCTTCATGAAACTCTGTGGCGGGGTTGCTCTAGCGCTCGGCTTGTCTGAGGCCATGGTGCCAAAGATCGCTGAGGCGCTCGAAGAGAGCGTCATTGGCAGGGCGTCGGGAAACCTTATGCCTGCTGTTTGGCTTGAACTGGCGTCGTGTACTGGCTGTACCGAGTCGTTTGCGCAAGTAGACACGCCGGACGCGGCGACGGCAGTGCTTGAGCTTATCTCCCTGAACTACTCAGAGACCCTGTCTGCCGGCGCTGGCCACTCGCTTGAGCTGGCCAAGGCCCAGACCATCGAGGCGGGCGGCTACCTGCTGCTCATCGAGGGCGCGCTCATGGAGGGCTGGGACGGAAACGCCCTGCGCATCGCAGAGGAGAAGGGCACTGAGATCGTGCTTCATGCTGCCCGCCACGCGAAGGCCATCATCTGCGCCGGCAGTTGTGCGGTGGATGGTGGATGGCAGGCGGCGCATCCCAACCCAGGCGGGGCCATCGGCATCCAGCCGTTCCTCGAGAAGGCGCGGGCACACGGCGAGATCGACGTCGTGCCCCCCATTATCAACGTTCCTTGTTGCCCCTCGAACCCTGAGCATATCATCGCCATCCTTGTGGACTCGCTGCTCATCGAGAAGCTCCCTGAACTCGACAGCAAAAACGTTCCGTCGCTCATGTTCGGGCAGACCGTCCATGACAACTGTCCGCGCCACGGTCACTTTGAGAACGGCGAGTTCGTCTACCGCTTTGGCTCCGAAGAGGAGAAAAAGGGCTACTGCCTGTACGCGCTTGGGTGCAAAGGGCCTCAGACCAAGTCGAACTGCCCCATTGTGCGCTGGAACCGCCGCGTGAGCTGGTGTGTCGAGGCGGGCGCGCCCTGCATTGGCTGCGCTACGGTCAACCCTGCAAAACAAGGCTACAACTGGGTAGACCTCAACACGCCGTTCCTCGGTCGCTTCAAGAACATCTCCCTTGCGGGCATCCAGATAGACCCGACTTTCATCGCCTTTGGCGTCGGCGCCGTCGCCGCTGTCGCGCTGATAGCGCACGGCTTTGGCATGAAGGCGACCGGGCGCACCAAGGGCGGCGCCCCTTATGAGGCAGAGCGCTCCTGGGACAGCCGTCATCCCGCGCACGCCATCGGTCCCGCTGTGGAGGCAGAAAAGAAGCCGTCTGCTCAGGACGACGAAGACGCGGCAGTTGGCGGCGACGCTGACGGCCAAGACGGAGCTGTCGTTACTGACGAAACCACGAAAGGAGGCGATAACTGATGCCTGACGAGACAACGCTAAGCGAGAACGAGGAGTCCTCAGCCCCAGAAGGAGCTTCCGCGCTCGGAAACATCTCTGTTCCGACGCCAACCGGGCGCTCCATTATCGACCCAGTCAACCGTATTGAGGGTCACCTCCGTATCGAGATGGAGGTAGAAAACGGGTTTGTCTCAGACGTCTGGGTCTCAGGCGGCTTGTTCCGGGGCATGGAGTTGGTGCTGGAAGGCCGTCAGCCGACTGACGCTGCCTATATCTCCCAGCGCATTTGTGGCGTCTGCCCGATCTCGCATGCCCATGCTTCAAGCATTGCGGCCGAGAAGAGCTACGGCATCGAGATTCCCAACTCTGCGCGCATTATCCGCAACATAGTCGAGGGCGCACAGTTCCTTCATTCGCACATTTTGTGGTTTTACAACTTGGCGGCGCTTGACTACGTGAACCCTCTTGAGCCGGTGTTCGCAGTGCTCGACTCTTCGGGCAGCGTGGATTCCAATAAAATGGCCCAGCTGGCCGCTAGCACCTATGACCTGGCCCAAGAGGCTGGGACGCCGCCAACGGATTACGTTTCGCTCATCGGCCGGCTGGTCAACTTTGCGAGCAACGGTCAGCTCTCAATCTTTTCTGGCAACTGGTTTGACACTGAAGACATGGCCTACAACCTGCCCACCGAGCTGAACCTGATAGCCACAGCGCACTATCTCGAGGCCCTTGAGATGCAAGCGTGCGCAAGCGAGATCAGCGGCATAATAGGTGGCAAGATGCCGCACATCATGAGCTCCATACCCGGCGGGACGACCTTTGTACCCACTGAGGAGAAGCTCGACGACATCCTCTTCAGGGCTATTCGGCTTCGGGACTGGGTGTTCAAGACGATGATTCCCGACACGCTCGCCATCGCGCCGTACTACCTTGACGTGGCCGGCTACGGCAAGGGCGTCGGGCGCTACATCG
The DNA here is from genome assembly GCA_031279835.1 of Coriobacteriales bacterium. Classification (GTDB taxonomy): domain Bacteria; phylum Actinomycetota; class Coriobacteriia; order Coriobacteriales; family UBA8131; genus JAITHV01. The sequence goes on along the minus strand of JAITHV010000050.1, from coordinate 14,544 downwards.
CTTGGGGTGTCTTTGAGCGGGAGAGCCGCAACCCGTCCGAGCGCTACCTGCCTGCCGGCGTCTGGGGTTTTGGAGACAGCATCGTCGCCGAACCTGACGAGGCGCGCATCACCGAAGAGACCTCGCGCTCCTACTACAAGGACCCCGGCACCCCCGTTAACCCGCGTCAAGGCATCACCGAGCCGCATTTTCCTGAAGAGGGCTACAACCGTGACAAGCGCTACACCTGGGACAAGGCCGCGCGTTACAACGAGCTGCCCTACGAGGCCGGCGGCCTTGCACGGCTGTTGGTCGCCTACAACAAGGGCGTGCCCTTCGTCAAGGAGAACATCGACGGGCTCGTGGGCTACCTCTCCTCCGCCGCTGGCGCCTCGCTTCCCCTGAGCGCGCTCGCCTCGACACTTGGGCGTACGGCAGCCCGCAACATCGAAACCGCCTACGTGGCCAGCCTCATGGTCGAGTGGACTCAAGAGCTCATAGAGGCGATCAAGGGCGGCGACAGCCAGACCTTCGTGGAGCCGAAGCGCTATGACGGCGAGGGCACCGGCATGTGGGAGGCGCCACGTGGCGCGCTGTATCACTACGAGAAGATATCGGGCAACAAGATCGACAAGTACCAGATCATCATCCCTTCGACCTGGAACATCTCGCCGCGTGACTCAAGGGGAGTGCGCGGCCCCATGGAAGAGGCGCTCATGGGCGTGCCCGTCGGCGACCTCGACAAGCCCATTCATGCGCTGCGCACGGTGCACAGCTTCGACCCCTGCATCGCATGCGCCGTGCACATCTCGGAGCCGGCGACCGGCAAGACCTTCTCTACCGTCACGAGCCCTTGGGGGGTGAAGTAGCATGGCACATCTAGCACATTACCGTGAGGCGCACCCCATGCTGTTCGTGGTTACCCACTGGGTGAACCTCGTTTCCATGGTCGTCCTCATCCTGACGGGCTTTTATATCCACTATCCGTTTGTCCCGGGGCTCATGGGCATCGCGCGCGGCGCGCATGTGTGCTTTGCCTTCGTCATCCTGCTCAACATGGCACTGCGCGTCATTGGGGCGTTTATCGTCAAATCGGCGCCGACGGGCGGCACCCGCGAGCTGGTCCCCGACTACAAGAACTTCTTGCCGCAAAAGGACAACCGCCACCAGCTGGGCGCGTGGATAAAGTACTACCTGTTCCTCAAGAAGGAGCACCCGTTGGGCGCGAAGTACGGCGTGCCCCAGAAGCTGTCGTACCTCGTCATCCCGCTCCTGCTCCTCATCATCGGCTTCACGGGCTTTTGCCTGTGGGGTCCCACTATGGGCGTCGGGCCTTTTGCCGCCTTCACTGAGTTCGTGGGCGGCCCGATGATCGTCCGTATCGCGCACTATTACCTCATGTGGGTGTTCATCATCTTTATGATGATTCACATCTACCTTGCAAATGTCGAGGGGCTTGCGCCCACGAAGGTCATGTTCGCCCGCAAGGAGCATGGCGGCCTTGTGTATGATCCCAAGCTCCATAACATCGTCGGTGAGGACGATTTGGACGAGGGAAGGCACTGAGAGCGGTTATGGACGGCAGCCGCACATGAGTGACACAGGCACGGCGAGACGGGCACATGGCGCCTGGCTCGTTGAGGAGGCCCAAAGGACTTTGTCCTTTGGGCCTCCTCCCTGCGAGCGCGAGCACAAGGGCGCCACGAGCAAGCGCATCGCCGTCATCGGCGTGGGCAACGTCTTGCTGCTTGACGAGGGGCTTGGTCCTCGTGTGGCGCACGAGCTCCTGCAGCGCTACAGCTTCCCCGAGCATGTGGATGTGTTCGATTGCGCGACCATGGGGATGCAGCTTCTGGGCATTCTGCGTGGCTACGACTTGGTCTGCGTCGTCGATGCAGTTGACGGCACCGGCCTGGCGCCGGGCAGCGTTGTGAGCTTCGCACCAGACGACATCGCGCGGCACGAGGGGTTCAGCGGCGCACACGACGCGCGCCTTGCCGACGTTCTTAACGCCGCCAAGCTTTTGGGGCTGCACATAGATGGTCACTGTTTTGGCGTCCAAGTCGAGAACATGAGCCCTGCTGCGTTTTGCATAGGGCTGACCCCTGCGGTCGAGGCGGCGCTGCCGCTCGTGCTGGACGCAGTGATCGGCTTTTTGGCAAAGCAGGGCGTCGAGGCGCGCATGCGCGACCACGCAGACGGCACAGGGGGAGAAGGGACCTTCGATGGGCGACGCACCCAGCCCTGAGCGCGCGACGCCCGGCGACGCACCCAGCCCTGAGCGGCTCTCGCGGCTCTCGCTCGCTGCCCTGCTCATGCCCGCCGTTTGGGGCCCGGCGCACGGGATCTGGGCGTCGGTGTTTTTTTACCCGCTCTGGCTTATTGCCGACACGTGCTTTGTCAACGCGGTGCGGCACGGGGGCATCACCATCTTCCTGAGCGCCGTTGTGTTTGTGGGAACCGCGCTGGTGACCGTGCTCTTTTCCTGGTCTGCCAACCGCATCGCTTACCAGCGCGCCGCCGGCCGTGTCACGCTTGAGCGCTACCTGCGCCGTGAGCGCAAATGGGCGGTCGCCTGCGCCCTTATAGCAGTCGTGCTCATTGTTGTCGCCACCTGGTACAACCTTGCCGTTCGCATGCCGTCCCTGGCTCTCGGCGCCTAACAGCGAGAAGCGTTGTTCTCGGTCCGCGCGCAACCGCAGACAGCATTGCTCGGGCGCATTACTCAGGCACCGTGCGCGCGCTCGGACACAGCGACTCGCTGCTTAAGGCGCACTGGCCGCAACGAGGGCGCCGCGCGACGCAGAGTTCTCTGCCAAACAAAACCCATTGGTGGTTGATCGGCCCCCACATGTGCGGGGGATACAGCGCAAGCAGGTCGCGCTCGACTTTCTCCGGAGTGTCAGCAGACGTGAAGCGAAGCATGTGCGCGATCCGAAATACATGCGTGTCTACCGCGATGCCCTCGACTATCCCAAACGCGTTGTTGAGAACAATGTTCGCTGTCTTGCGGCCAACGCCGGGCAGCGCGGTCAACTCTTCCATGGTCTGAGGCACCGAGCCTCCATGGCGCGCGCAGATCATCTGTGCGGCAGCGATGCAGTTCTTGGCCTTGACGCGGTAAAAGCCTATAGTGCGTATGACCTCCTCGACGTCTGCGGGAGACGCACCTGCCATGGCCTCAGGCGTGCCCCAACGTCGAAACAGCTCAGGTGTCACCTTGTTGACTGCGGCATCAGTGGTCTGAGCCGAGAGCAGCACGGCAATAGTCAGGGTAAACGGGTCGGAATGCCGAAGGGCGCACTCGGCGTCGGGATACCGGATGCTCATCTGCTCGGCCACCTTGAGCGCTCGCTCGCGCCGTGCCGCCTTGCTCTCTCGTGCCATAGGGCTCCTCTCTCTCGTTGGCCGTACCTCCCTTATTCTAGCCATGGCGGTGGTACAATGGGGCAGCAACCCGCGATGAGCCTTGTCGCGGGATTGTTGTGTCTTAAACAACCCTATTTGAGAGAAGCCGTCTCGCATGTCCCATGAACTGATTGCCAGCCTTGCTGAGTCCCTGTTTGCAGCCCCGCAGTTCCAAATCCTCGCCAACCGCTTTTCGCAGCGAGAAGACGCCGTGGCCGTCGCGCCCCACACGATCCGCCCCTTCCTGGTCGCTGCGGTATTTGCCCTCCATGCCTCGCTCTATGGCGCACGGCCGATGCTCGTGGTGACGCCGGGCGAAGAGGGCGCGCGCCTCTTTGCCCGAGACCTGGCGTCATGGCTCGGCGCGAAGGCCGTGCTGCGCTACCCGTTGCGGCGCGAGGCGCCTTGGGGAGACAAGCCCGTCAGTGTCGAGGAGCTGCACATGATCGGCCAGCGGGCGCGCGCGCTCGACGCGCTTGCCTCCGGGAGCGCGCGCGTGGTGGTGGCCAGCTCCAGCTCCCTGCTGCGGCTGCTGCCTCCCGTGCCGTCTGCCTTGGGCCCCAAGGCCAAGGGCGCTCCTAGCGCCCCCCTCGTCCTGTGCGCCCAAGACTCTGGCACGTGCGCGCCCGGGGCGTATATCGCAGGCGCCCCGCTGAGTTATGACGAGCTGCCGAAGTGCCTTGTCGAGCGCGGCTACACGCGCCTCGAGGCTCTTGACGGGCCGGGCACGTTCCAGTTGCGAGGCGACACCCTTGCCGTTCACCCAGCAGGCCTTTCCCATCCGGTGCGCGTCGAGTTCTTCGGCGACGAGGTTGAGCTTATCCGCCGTGTCGTGCCCGCTACCGGGCAGACCATCGGCACCCTGCCGTCCGTGAGCGTGTATCAGGCACGGGAGCTGTTGTATGGCGAGAAGGACGTCAGGCGCGCCGAGCGCCTTATCCACTCGATGACTGGCGAAGACGCACAACGGCTGCCGGCCAACGTGCGTCATCACCTCGAGCTTCTCAAGGGGCATGTCAGCTTTCGCGCGGCCGAGCGCTACCTGCCCTATCTGTTCGAGAACGCAGCATCGCCTATAGACTATGCCGACACGAGCACACTCGTTGTGTCAATAGAGCCGCGTGCCCTCATGGACGACGCAAAACACTACTATAACGAACAGCTTGCTGCGGCGTCCTATGCGCATGTGTCGCTTGAAGGCATCATGTTGCCGCCTGCCCAACTCGACTTCAAGAGCCTGCAGCGCTTCACGTTGCTCACCTTTATGACAAGCGGTGACGCGCCCCATGCCCTCATCGAGACCAAGCAGCTCGACACGTCCTCGCCTGAGAAGCTCGCGCGCGCAGCGCATGCGCTCATGTCGGGTGGCAACCGCTGCCTCTTTGGCGCGGCTGATCGCCGCGTCCGCGCGACGGTGCAGCTGGCGCTCTCCGATGCCCACGTCCCGTTTGTGGTCGTCGAGGGCAACGGGGCCGTCCCCGACTCAACGCCCTCGCCCTCTCCCTCGCCGTCCGCCGCTCTCACTGTCACCGACCTCGACTTCTTGCAATCGGTCGCTGTCCCGTCAGCCCAGCTCGCGTTGCTTTCCTTGAGCGACTCTGGCGCGCGCCGCGCGGCAGCTCGCGGGCGGGCGGCGCGCGGCGGCTCCAACGCGCGCGAAAACGTGGACCCCACAACGCTCAGCTTTCCCTTCAAGCCGGGCGACTATGTCGTGCACGACATACACGGCATCGCGCTGTTCAAGGCCATCGTGCGTCAGGAAGTGCTCGGCATCGAGCGCGATTACCTGCATCTTGAGTATGCCAAGGGCGACCGGCTGTTCACGCCTGTCGAGAAAATCGACCGTGTGACGCGCTACGTGGGGCCTGAGTCGGGGGCGCCCCGCCTGACGCGCCTCAACACGAGCGACTGGTCGCGCGCCCTTGACAAGGCGCGCAAGGCGGCTCGCTCGCTTGCGTTCGACCTGGTGGACCTGTATGCACGCAGGAGCGTGCTCGACGGCTTCGTCTACGGGCCTGACGACGAGATGCAGCGCGAGATGGAGTCGTTGTTTCCCTATGAGGAGACGCCCGACCAGCTCGCCGCCATTGCCGACGTCAAGGCAGACATGGCTTCGAGAAAACCCATGGACCGCCTCATCTGCGGCGATGTGGGCTTCGGCAAGACCGAGGTCGCGTTGCGCGCCACGTTCAAGGCTGCGGCAAACGGGCGGCAGGTGATGCTGCTGTGTCCGACCACGATTCTCGCCCAACAGCACTACACCACCTTCTCTGAGCGCTTCGAGCCGTTCGGCGTCAGCGTTGACGTGCTCAGCCGCTTTCGCAGCGCGGGAGAACAGCGGGCCATCATCAAGCGGTTTGCCGAAGGCACCCTCGACGTGCTGGTGGGCACGCACCGGCTGCTCTCCGCCGACGTGAGCCCCAAAGACCTCGGGCTGGTCGTCATCGATGAGGAACAGCGTTTTGGCGTGCAGCACAAAGAGCAACTCAAGAACTTGCGTGAGCATATCGACATCCTCACCTTGTCCGCAACGCCCATACCGCGCACCATGCAGATGGCCTTGAGCGGAGTGCGCGACATGTCGCTTATCGACACGCCGCCGCTTTCGCGAACGCCCATCAAAGTGCATGTGGGGGAGTGGGACGAGGATGTGGTGAGCACGGCAATACGACGGGAGATCCAGCGTGGCGGCCAGGTCTACTACGTCTCGAACCGTGTCAAAGGCATCGATGACGCAGTGGCGCGAGTAGTGGCGTCGGCGCCAGAGGCGCGCGTGTGCGTGGCGCACGGCAAGATGACGCCCACGCAGCTTGAGTCGGTCATGGAGCGCTTCGCCGCCAACGAGTACGACGTGCTCGTCGCGACGACAATCATTGAGTCTGGCCTTGACAACCCGCACACCAACACGCTCATCATCGAAGACGCCCAGCGGCTTGGCCTAGCGCAGCTCTATCAGCTCAAAGGACGTGTGGGGCGCTCGCATGCCCAGGCCTACGCGTTTTTTCTCTTTCCCTCAGCCGAGCAGCTCACGCCTGATGCGGCCGAGCGCCTGATGGCCATCGATGAGCTGCGGGATCTCGGGAGTGGCACACGGGTTGCCATGCGCGACCTTGAGATCAGGGGCGCCGGTTCGCTTCTGGGCGCCGATCAGCACGGAATGCTGGCTGCGGTAGGGTTTGACCTGTTTGCCTCCATGTTGTCCGAGGCGGTAGAGTCGGCGCGCAATGACAATGAGGGAGATTATGGCGATAAAGACGCCCGCGACCCACAAAGCGCCGGGTCTGGCAGGGACGCCGACAACGCCGCCGCCTCTGCCGAAGTGCGCATCGACATGCCCGTGCCCTTTTTGCTCCCCGAGGAATACGTGCCTGCGGTGGACGAGCGCGTCTTGTTCTACCGACGCGTGGCCGGCGCTTTTAACACGGAGGCAGTCAGCCGCATAGAGGGGCAGCTTGTGACTGCCTATGGCGCCTTGCCTGCGCCTGCAAAGAACCTGCTTGCGCGACAGCGTGTGCGCGTGCTTGCAGAGGCGCTCGGAGTCAAGAATGTCGCGCTTGTCCGAAAGAAGGTCAACCTCGAGCCGCTCGAACTGGACGCGCGTCAGGTCGAGCAGGTGAAGAAGGAGGGGGGCACGTATTTTGTCCAGTCCAAAAAGCTGCTGTACCCGGTCGCTGAGGGGAGCAACCCCCTCGAGACCGCTGCAAGTCTGATGGCGTCTCTGCTTGAGACAGCATAAACGCGGGAACTATGAAGCCCCCTGCCAAGGGGGAGAGCAGGGGGCTTCCAAAAAGGGTATGTGGCTATTTAGGTTGACGCATCTTGACTGCTTTGCTTGCTTTGTCAAGTTAACATTAGAAAACCAATTGATTACTTAATGTCATGTATACAGGATAAGGTTCCAGAAACTGTTTGTCAAGAGAATTATTTTGGAGATATTGTGAAGAAGAAAGCTTGTGGTTCCTCCGTAGAGCCTATGTTTTTTGTCAAGTTATCATTACAAATGTGCCACAGAGAATCTACGTAAAACACTATAAATCAAATATTTGTAAGGAACAAGGAGCCACTTGCCGAGCGCAGTGAGCATGCCATTTGCTTGCAGGAAGCCACACAGGCACCGCACCCGACGCAATACAGGTCGTCACACGACGCTTTGGCGTCCGGCGAAGGAGCGAGTGAGCGTGCCTTGACCGGACAGACATCAACACAGGTGCCACAGGAACAGCAGCGGGCCTCGTCGGTGCCGCTCACCTGCAGGACAACGGCGCCAGCGCGTCGCGCGTCGCGTCCAAGCGCCTCGAGGAGAATGTAGCGCCGAGGCGTGATCCGCGCCTTTGCAGCAACGCCGCTTTGGCTGGCAAGACGGTGTGCTGAGTCAACTGCTGGGTCATGAGGCCCCGCATCCTGCGCTTGAGCCGTTGCCTGAGACGAGGCGCGCGGACTGAGGCGCTCGGCCAGTCGCGTGTTCCGGTACGCGTCTTGCCGTCGCCTCTTGAGCTGGGCGAGCTTGAGGGCGCGGTCCTTCTCGACGCCTGGGTCGAGCGCCAGGTCGCGCAACTCGCTCAAAAGCCCGCCGAGTGCCTCGCGCCTACCGGTCTGTTGTCGCGCCCTGTTGCGAAGCGATGCGAGCGGCCCCGCTTGCGGGATGGGCAGCTCGCTCGTTGAGGAGAACAGCGTGACCGGAACGTCGGCCCAGCGCTCTGCGACGCTGACGGCATCGGAGAAAAGCTCCTCGGTCGTGCCGTTGCGGTTTGCCGGGCACAGCGAGCATTGTCCGGGCGGCAACAGGATGCCCACGTCTTCTAACGGTGCTGAGGCAATCTCGTTAAGGACAGAGAACCAGACTTCTGTGCAGGGCGTGCCTAGGCACGGGATGGTCAGGAGAAAACCGCCGAGCGCTGACGCGTCGAGCTGCAGGAGCGCAGCCTTGGCCCCGTCGTCGGCGTCGTCGCCCGTTGCGGCCGTGCGCAAAACAGCACCCGTGCGCTCGCAAGTGATGACGAGATGCTTGGTGTCAAGCGCCGCGTCGAGCAGCCGCTGGTTGAGCACCTGCGCCGACACACGGGTCATCGACAGCCCCGCTGTCAGGCACTGCGAGGCACAGACGCCGCAGTGGACGCAGGACTCGTCGGCCTTCACGCAGGCGCCCTGCTGTTTGAGTGCGCCTGTGGGGCACGCGCGAACGCAGCGGTCGCACGCCACAGGAGCATCTGTGCCGTTGAGGCATGACGAGGCAAGCACGATGGTGTTTCCCGCGCCGAAGTCCCTGCTCTCTGTGCAACTGACTGACATGGCAAACAGTATACTATGGAAGTGCAAAGGCGGCCGGGCGCCACCGCCCAAGGGCTCCCCAGTTCGAGGGCTCCCCAGTTCGAGCCAGGCCATCGCGCCTGCACCGCCACAACCGAAAGGACGGCACTGCCTTCACATGACGAGCAATGACCTGAACCAACACACGACCGGTGCCGCACTCGAGCGCCTCGCTGCGATAATCGCACAGCTCCGCTCCCCACAAGGATGCCCATGGGATCGCGAGCAGACCTCGGCGAGCATCGCGCGCAACATGATAGAGGAGGCATACGAGGCGGTCTCGGCCATTGAGCGCGGCGACACGGCGGGGCTGCGCGAAGAGCTGGGCGACGTGCTGCTCCAAGTTGTCTTCCAGGCACAGTTGGCCACAGAGGCGCAGGAGTTCACCCTCGCCGACGTCGTAAACGACATCTCCGACAAATTGGTCCGCCGACACCCGCATGTGTTTGGGGAAGACGCTGCGTGTGCAGCCGCGCACTTGTCCCCCGAAAGGGCACAGCTGCTGCAAGAAGCAACAACTGCTGCAAAAGTGCTCGACCTCTGGGACCTCATAAAGCTCCAGGAGAAGGAAGACAAGGCCGCGCGCCACGCAGCGGGCGCGTCACTGCCCCCAGGCCTTCTCGACAGCGTGCCCGACGCGCTGCCCGCGCTCATGCAGGCGCAAGACATTTCGCGCAAGGCGGTGGCGTCTGGCTTTGAGTGGGAGAGCGTGTCAGACGTGCTTGACCAGCTTGTCTCCGAGGTCCGCGAGTTCACCGCTGAGCCCCCCGGCAGCCTCGAGGCAGCCGAGGAGTTCGGTGACGTCTTGTTCACACTGGTGAACGTCGCCCGCAAGTCAAATGTGGACGCTGAGAGCGCTCTGCGCGGGACGTGCCGCAAATTCCGGCGGCGCTGGGCTATTATGGAGAAGCATGCCCGTGACGCGGGCAAACCTCTTGAGACCTATTCGACCGAGCAGCTGGAGGCCTTATGGCAGGCGGCGAAAAAGGAGGAGCAATGAGTTCCATTATCGATGTGTTCGCCCGAGAGATTCTTGACTCGCGCGGCAACCCGACAGTCGAAGTAGAAGTGGCGCTTGACGACGGCTCAATGGGTCGTGCGGCCGTGCCTTCAGGCGCCTCGACGGGAGCCTTCGAGGCATGCGAGCTGCGCGACAGCGACTCGCCGCGCTTTCTCGGCAAAGGCGTGCAGGCGGCAGTGGCCAACGTCAACAACGAGATTGCCGAGGCGCTCGTTGGCCTTGATGCGAGCGACCAGCGTGGCGTCGATGCGGCCCTTGTGGCCCTTGACGGCACGGCCAACAAGACCGCTTTGGGCGCGAACGCTTTGCTCGGGGCATCACTCGCGTCGGCTAAGGCGGCGGCAGAGTCCACCGAGCTCACCTTGTACAGCTATATTGGCGGCGTCAATGCGCACATGCTCCCTACTCCGATGATGAACGTGCTCAATGGCGGGGTGCACGCAGACAACAATGTGGACTTTCAGGAGTTCTTGATAATGCCAGTCGGGGCCACGAGCTTTGCCGAAGCGCTGCGCTGGTGTGCAGAGATCTACCACACGCTCAAGAAGGTTCTCACTGAGCGCGGGCTTTCGACAGCCGTCGGTGACGAAGGCGGCTTTGCCCCCAACTTGGCAAACAACGAGGAGCCGCTCAAGCTGCTCTTGGAGGCATGCACGCGCGCCGGCTACACTCCTGGGGAGCAGGTTATGTTTGCAATGGACCCCGCCTCGACGGAGTACTTCAACCCCAAGACACAGCGTTATGAGCTGAAGGGAGAAGGCCGCGAGCTGTCGATCGACGAGATGGTCGACTACTGGGAGCGGCTCGTCGGAGCGTATCCGATCATATCGCTCGAGGACGGCATGGCAGAAGACGATTGGAAGGGCTGGAAGCTGCTCACTGAGCGCATAGGATCGCGCGTGCAGCTCGTAGGAGACGACCTCTTTGTGACGAACAAGACGCGACTGAGACAAGGCATAAGCGAGGGCGTGGCCAACTCCATACTTATCAAGCTCAACCAGATCGGCACACTGACCGAGACGCTTGAGACTATTGAATGCGCAAAGCAGGCAGGCTACACATGCGTCATAAGCCATCGTTCGGGCGAGACTGAGGACGTGACCATCGCCGACCTCGCAGTGGCAGTAAACGCAGGGCAGATAAAGACTGGCGCACCGGCGCGCACCGACCGTGTGGCAAAGTACAACCAGCTCCTGCGTATTGAAGAAGAGCTCGGAGCCTCCTCGCTCTTTGCCGGCGCCCAGGCGTTTTATAACATCAATGTCGTTTGAGAGTTATCTAGCGCAACAGGTCGGCCGCATAGACGCGGTCATTGCCTCATGCTATCGCAGCGCCGAGGCTGATGACATCAACCGCTACCTCTATGCGCCCCTCGCTGATTACAGCGCCAACGGCGGCAAGCGCCACCGGCCGCTCATCTGCGAGCTTGCCTGTGGCGCGGTGGGTGGCGACCCATCCCTTGCGAGCAGCGCGGCCGTCGCGATCGAGCACTTCCACACGGCCGCGCTCATTCATGACGACATCGCCGACGAGTCCACGATGCGTCGTGGACGGCCGTGCCTGCACCTCACGAACGGGGAGGGGCTTGCCATCAACGCAGGTGACCTGGCGCTCTCTCTTGTGACGGGCAGCGTGCTCGATGACGACCTGCTTTCTGACGACGTGAAGATCCGCGTGCTCAAGGAGCTGGTGCTTATGACGACGCGGACCATCGAAGGCCAGGCGCTCGACATCGGCTGGGCACGCGACGGGCGTTTTGACTTGACGGTAGACGACTACCTGGTCATGGCGAGCCGCAAGACGGCCTACTACTCGGGCGGCACGCCGCTTGCTGTCGGGGCTATCATCGGCGCAGGAAGCGAGGAGCAAGTCGAGGCGCTGCGCTCCTTTGGCATGGCGTGCGGGCTGGCCTTTCAGATCCAAGACGACATCCTCAACTTGGTGGGCTGCCAAGAGGCGCTCGGCAAGGACTATCGCAGCGACATCACCGAAGGCAAGCGCACGCTCATAGCTGTTCACGCCATCGAACACTCGGCACAGGGGGCAGAGCTCGCGTTAATACTAGCCTCGCATGCCACGACTGAGACGATGCTTGCGTGCGCGGTTGATATCATGCAGCGTGCTGGCTCGATTGACTTTGCGCGGGACTATGCGTCTGAGCTGGTCGGCAAAGCGAAGGCTGATCTAGCAGGAGCGCTTGAAGACAATCGGCCTAAAAAATTGCTTATGTCAATGGCAGATTATTTTATTACTCGTATGAGATAGACATGGGAGAGGGGCGCCGCAATGCAGGCATGCGCGGCTGCATGCTGTGCCCGCGCTCTTGTGGCGCGGTGCGCGAGGCCGGAGAGCGCGGAAGGTGCGGCGCTGGCGCCGAGTTGCGCGTCGCACGAGCTGCCCTGCACTTTTGGGAGGAGCCGCCGATCAGCGGCGAATGTGGCAGCGGCACGGTGTTTTTCTCGTATTGCCCGCTTGGCTGCCGGTATTGTCAGAATGCGGAGATATCGCACGAAGGCTTCGGAAAGCCGGTCACGGTTGGCCGCCTCGCGGAGATTTTCTGTGAGCTTGCTGCGCTCGGTGCGCACAACATCAACTTGGTCACAGCAACACAGTACGTGCCGCAAGTCGTCGAGGCCCTCAAGAGGGCGCAGGGGGCTGGGATGAGTGTTCCTGTCGTCTTCAACACGAGCGGCTACGAGCTGCCAAAGACGCTCGGACTCCTTGACGGCTGGGCAGACATCTACCTCACCGACCTCAAGTACGTCTCGCCACAGCTCGCCCTGCGCTATTCAGACGCAGAAGACTACCCAGCGGTGGCACTGAGGGCATTGGTGGCCATGGTCGAGCAGGTAGGGGAGTACACGGTCAGGGACGGCCTCATGACACGCGGCGTCATAGTGCGACACCTCCTGTTGCCGGGACACCTTGACGACTCTCTTGAGGTGCTTCGCACGAGCTTTGACGCTGTGGGCAACCAAGTCTGCTACAGCCTCATGAGCCAATACACGCCGATGCCGGCGGTTATGGGAAGGCATGACGAGTTGTCGCGTGCCGTGCGTGAAGAGGAGTACGCACGGCTCATCGATTATGCGCTTGACTTGGGCATCAGGCATAGCTTCATGCAGGAGGGCGACACTGCCGAGGAGTCCTTCATCCCCCCCTTTGACCTCACGGGCGTTTAGGCGCGACGGCTTGCGACGGCTTGCGACGGCTTGCGACGGCCTGCGGCTACCCGAGGCGGTGGATCCAGGCCGCGAAAGCCTCAATGAACGTGGTCAGGTGCCTGAGCGTGGCCTCGTCGGCCACGCGCCCGTCCTTGTCCAATTGTGCGGCTATGTCGCCAAAATAGCTCTCAGGGCTGCTGAGTGTCAAGACGTTGAGGAAGCTCAGCACCTGGCGCAGCTGGTTGTTGGCGCCGAAGCCGCCGATGCGCCCGGGCGAGACGGTGATGACGGCGCCTGGCTTGCCGGACCACACGCTGTGTCCTGGAGGGCGCGAGCCGATGTCGAGGGCGTTTTTTAGCACGCCCGGAAACGAGCGGTTGTATTCAGGGGTCACAAAGAGCAACGCGTCCGACGCGGCCACCTCGTCGCGAAAGGTCAGCCAGCTTGGCGGCGTGGTGTTGTCTGCCTCATGGTCCTGGTCAAAGGGGCCAAGGTCGCGGATGTCGATGAACAGGGCACGGTAGGGGGCAGGCAGCAAGCGCGCTGCCTGCTCGGCGACGGCGCGCGAAAACGAGGCGCGCCGCAGGCTTCCGACGATAATGCCGACGGTTTTCCCGCTCGTTGTGCGGGTGCTTTCATCTGCTGTTGACATAGCTTGCCTTTCTCTACAGGTGGTTATTCTGCGGTACGCTTGCGTAAGGAGGCGAGGTCGATGGCCTGAGAGAGCACAATGCCTGCAAGGATGACGACAACGCCGACGACAATAGCCAGTGTAACCGTGTCGCCCATGACAAGCACGGCGCAGACTATGCCGCTCGGAAGCTCGCTCGAGGCCATGATGGTCGCAACGCCGTGGGGCAAGTGCGGAGAGCTCGTGGTTATGAGGAACATCGGCAGTAGGATGCCGATGACGCCGAGGACGACGCCGAGGGGCACGATCGCAGGAAGGCCAGGGGTCGACAAGTAGGTCGGGCACAGCGCGATCGCAGTGACCATGCTGCCCAAAGTCGTGAAAAGCGAGCGGTTGATGGCTGGGAGCCCCGTGGCCACTCTGCCGCTTGCGAAGATCAACGAAGCATAAAACACGGCAGCAAGCAGTCCGAACATAATGCCGAGCGGGTCAAGTTGGGAGAATACAGTCGTGTTGGCATTAGTGCTTGTCATCGCGTCAAACAACCCAGTGGCAAGTAATGTGCCACCCATGATGACCAGGACCGAGACGACGGTCGTCACAGGAGGCATCGCACGCTCGCGGACGGCTTGGACCACCACGCCCATCCACACAAACTGAAACATGAGCGTGACTGCGCTCACCGAGGGCAGCAGCTCGAGTGCGCGATAGTAGCCGAAGCTTGCCCCCGCTGCAAGCACGCCTACGCCCATGAGCTTCAGCACGGTCGCCGCCGGGACTCTTCGTCGGCTAAAGACTGCGACGATGAGAGCAAGCGCAGCAGTGGCGAAGACGTACTGGGTCACCATAACCTCAGCGGGACCGAAGCCCAACGCGTATATCATGCGCACGAGCGGTACCATTAGCCCGTAGCAACAGCCTGCTGAGAACATTATCAACGAGTATTTGAGTGTTTTTGGCATGGATCTATCTTACAATAGTCCATAGAGAAAACAGCGTGGCCGTGTGTCGTCCGACGTTAGTCAAAGATGCAC
>JAITHV010000077.1 GCA_031279835.1 Coriobacteriales bacterium | reverse complement strand
GAGGCACGCATCGATATCGCCGTGGTGCGGTTCCCGTATATCTCGAATTTCACCGACCTCGCTGCGTTGGAGGCGACCGCAGACGTGCGCGTGCGCTACCTGCGCTCGGCGGATGCCTTAGGCAGTCCCGACCTCATTGTGCTTCCTGGCAGCAAGAACACACTGCACGACTTGCACTGGCTGCGCGAGAGCGGACTTGGCGCGGCCATCCAGGAGCATGCCGCGCGCAATGTGCCCGTCATGGGCATCTGCGGGGGGTACCAAATGCTCGGCACAAGCCTCGTCGACGAGACGGGCAGCGAGGGCGGCGGCTCCATGCAGGGGCTCGGGCTGCTGCCGGTCAGCACTGAGTTCGCTGCCAGCAAGCGACGCACGCGCACAGCAGCGCAGGTCCTTGATTGCTCAGGGCCGCTCGGTGCTCTGAGCGGCGCTGCTCTCGAGGGCTACGAGATACATATGGGACGCACGGAGCGCGAGGAGGGCGCCCGGGCACTGGTCCGCCTTGAAGACGGCACGCTTGACGGTTGTCAGCAGGGTAACATCTATGGATGTTACCTGCATGGCTTCTTCGACAGCGCTTCTTGCCGCAAGGCGCTGCTCACCGCGCTGTGCGCGTCAAAGGGCATCGAGTTGCAGACGCATGATTTTGACTTGGCGGCATATCGCGATGAACAATATGATATACTAGCAACAGGGCTGCGCAAGCATCTCAACATGGACCTGATCTACCAGATTATCGACGGCGCGTCCTAGGTCGCCGAGTCTAAAGGAGGCGGCGCATATGGGGTTCGAAGCCAACGCAAGGTCACGCTGGTATCTTTCTACCATTGCTGCTGACGCGGCGCCTGTTGCACTGGCCTACGGGCTGGGGATCGAGATAACCGAGTTCTGCATGGCGACCAATCTCGACGTGGACTACGATCCTTGGGGCATTGCTGCGCGTACCAAGGCAGAAGGCATCAAGCACCTGACCTTCCATGCGCCGTTTGCCGAGCTCTGCCCAGCTGCAGTGGACCCGCTTGTTCTCGAGGTGACGCGCAGGCGCTATATCCAGTCATACGAAATGGCGCGCAGCTTCGGCACGAGCCGTATGATCGTGCACACGGGATACATCCCCAACATTTACGATTACAGCTACTTCGTTGAGCATTCTGCGATGTTTTGGCGGTCGTTGTTGGCTGAGTTGGGCGACGGCTGTGAGCTGTTGCTCGAAAACGTCTTCGACGAGACGCCCGACCTGTTTGTCAACATCGTTCGCGAGGTCGCAGACCCCCGTCTGCGTATTTGTCTTGATGTGGGGCACGCCAACCTGAAGGCCTCAATGAAGCCCGTTGAAGAGTGGGTCGCTCTAGCAGCTCCCTATCTTGCACACCTGCACGTGCACAACAACTTCGGCAATGAGGACGCGCACTACCTTCCCGGCATCGGGTCTATCGACATGCCTAAGATAGTGAGCATGGCCATGGGACTTTGCCCGGACATGACGGTGACCTTTGAATGCCGTGACGCCCAGGGTGCTGTGGACTGGCTGCTTGCCCAGGGGTTTTAACCGGTAGACGACCTGTCGAGACCTGGTCGTCAGGCACAGAGACGCAACACAAGGGGCGGCCAGAATGCGCCGCCCCTTGTGTTGCGTGACCAACAAATACCCGTGGATTCGATCCTAGGGAATCTCAAACGACATGTGGTTCATGAACAGGTCATTGAACAGACGGTGCGCGGCAAGGTTTATCTCCTGACCGTCCTCTGCGAGCTTCTCGACCGACGCGCGCGCCTCTGAGCTGAGGCAAACCTTCACCGCCCCGCTCAAGCTGCTGTTGCCAATCGAGCGCACGCGACCGGCAAACTCAGCGGGAAGAAGCCCCGTCATCAGTGCGCTGTTGGGGTCGAGGTTCTGACCGAACCCGCCTGCAAGGAACACCTTCGAGGGCGGGTCTCCGCCCATCTCCTCCATGATGATCTCCAGTCCGGTGCGCACGGCGCTTTTCGCAAGCTGGAACTGGCGCACGTCCTTTTGGGTGAAGAACACCTCGCCGTCTCCGTCGAGCTCGGGATTGCGCGCCAAGACGATGCGGCTGTTCTCGATGGCGTCGCTCATGTAGCCGGTCTCGTCGATCAGGCCCTCGCGCACGAGGATGGCCATGAGGTCGAGGATGCCCGAGCCGCAGATGCCGGTAGCAGCGCCAGCGCCGATGGTCTTTATCTGATAGGCGCCGTTGTCATACGCCACCCACGAGATGGCGCCGCGCGTCGAGCCGGAGCCGCACTCGATGTTGCCGCCCTCAAACGCCGGCCCGGCCGCCGTAGCGGTGCAGATGAGGCGCTCGCCGCGCTTGAAGATCAGCTCGCCATTGGTGCCCATGTCCATGAGGATGAAGTCGTCCTCGTCGCTCAGCGTGCACAGGCCGCTCGTCAGGTCGCCTCCGACATAGGCTGATATGAACGGCAAGACGACGCAGTCGCATGAGAGCGTATTGGTCTTGAACAGCTCGGGGTACGGCGTGATGAGCGGGTAGTAGTGTGCTGGCTCGAAGGGCACAAAGCCTAGCGAGCGGCAGGGGAGTCCGAGCAGGATGTATGACATCGTGGTGTTGCCGGCGATGACCACGTGCTCGACCTTGGCGGCATCAAGGCCGGTATCCTTGAGCAGGCCAGCCACAGCGGCGTCGATCTGGGTGGTGATAAGGCCACAAAGCTCTGAGGAGTCGTCAAGCGACGCGTTGATGCGCGATATCACGTCGGCGCCAAAGGGCAGCTGGCTGTTGAGCAGCGCGAACGACCCGAGCTCGCTGCCGGTTGAGAGGTCGAGCAGCTTGCCGACCACGGTGGTCGTGCCGATGTCAACGGCTATGGCGAGCTTGGTGGGGCTTGCTGCCCCCTCAGCGGCGGATGCCAAAGCTCCACCGGGCACTCCCGCAGGCCCGTCGTAGTCAAGGAGGATGGCGTAGTCCTTGTCGCCTTCCTTGTCTGCCACAAGCTGGACCTCGATGTCTTCGACCACGTGGGTGCGACAAGCGAGGCGCTTCTTTCCGTTGACGAGCACGCGGCACTTCCCGCAGCGACCGATACCTCCGCAGTCGGCATTTATCGGTATGTTCTCTGTGCGGATGATGTCAAGCAGGTTGTCTCCCACATTGACGGTGACCGACGTGCCCAGGCCCAAAAACGAGACGTTCTTTTTTGACTCGCTCATAGCTAATCCTTTCGACTGTGTGAGGTAACATATCATTATCTGTTGTTGTGCCCAGGTTTTGGGGCACGTGCTGCCACTTTCTGAAGATATTACAAAGATGGCATGGTTTATTCCTTAAAGACCCGGCAGGCTGCCAGGCGAGCGGTAACACGGGGCGCGGCAGCGGCTCAGCCTGCGGCAGCGGTCACAGGGCTCAGCCTGCGGCAGCGGTCACAGGTTTCCCAGCAAGACGTCGTCGAGGTGGCGGCGAGCGACGGCGGCAAGCGCGCGCAGGGTGCTCGCAGGCGTCGCGGGGCGGTCGGTCATGCGGTGCTGGGGAAAACACCTCGTCAGATGCAGTGGCACCGACCGGTCCACCGAGGCAAGCCAAGACGCGAGGGCATCCATCTCGTCGGGGCTGTCGTTAAGGCCTGCGACGACGAGCGTCGTAACCTCCACGTGGACGCCCGCCTGCACGGCGAGCATGATGTTGCGCATGACGGTCTTGAGTCCCTGGGGCGCGTCGAGGGTGTCGTAATAGGGCTGCGTAAAGCCCTTGAGGTCAATGTTGGCTGCGTCAAGCAGACCCAGAAGGGCCGACCATGGCGCCTCGTTGAGGTAGCCGTTTGTCACAAGGACGTTGCGCATCCCAGCGTCATGGATCAGGTTGGCGCAGTCGCGAACGAACTCGTAGCAGACGAGCGGCTCGTTGTAGGTGTAGGCCAGGCCGATGTTTCCCGGCTTTTGCGTTGCGGCCTGTTGCGCCAGGCTTGTTAACTCAGGAGGAGAAAGACGCCTTCCGTCGCGCGATCGCGGCCCCACTGCTCCGCCTGCGCACCCCCTGCGGCCAATCGAGGCGTTTTGGCAAAACGCGCAGTCGAGGTTGCAGCCGAGGCCGCCCACGCTCAAAATGCGGCTGCCGGGACAATACCGGGCAAGGGGCTTCTTCTCGATCGGGTCAAGTGCAAGCGAGCTCACTAGCCCGTAGTCGCTCGGAACGACCGCACCGTCTCGTCCGACACGCGCCCCACAGACGCCCCAGTGGCCGTCTGCCAGACGACAGCCATGGGGGCACAGGCCACAGGAGGCGTGTGCGGCCGTGCCTCCAGGCGTCACGTCATGCATGGCGGACGACCTCAAAGCGCTCCAGACGATAGGCCTCCTGCGGGTCGATCCCGGCCTTGGCAAGCGCGATGGCCACTTGCTGCGCAGGCGTGTCTACGCCTTCGAGGTCGGGCAGCAGCAGCCCGCGGCGGCGCCCGCTGCTCACGATGACTCCATAGCGGCGCACGTCGAGCCCCTCGAGCCCCGCAGGTCCCTTGGGGCCGTCGAGGCCGTCTATGGCCTCGGGACTG
>JAITHV010000024.1 GCA_031279835.1 Coriobacteriales bacterium | reverse complement strand
ACCGACGACGGCGGCGGCGGCGGCACCGGGCCGACCCCCGTCACGAAGTTCACGGTCGCAAAGACCGTCTCCTCCCAGCCCGCCCAAGGCACGGCCTACGCGCTCGGGGAGCACGTCGTGTTCAGGATCGACGTGACTAACGACGGCACTTCGGCAGGCAGCACCACCGTCACCGAGACCATCGCAGGCGAGTTCTCCGCCGACGGCGCGACCGGCTGGGCGGCAGGCCCAACCTACACGACGACGCCCATAGCGCCCGCAGGGACGCACACCGTCTACTTCCGCCACCTGGTCACCCAGCAAGACGTGGACGCCGGCAGCGTCACGAACAACGTCACCACCTCGGACGGCGGCGGCGGCGGCACCGGTCCGACCCCCGTCACGCAGTTCACAGTCGCAAAGACCGTCTCCTCCCAGCCCGCCCACGGCACGGCCTACCGCCTCGGTGAGCACATCGTGTACAGGATCGACGTGTCCAACGACGGCACCTCGGCGGGCTCGACCTCCGTCACCGAGACGATCGCCGGCGAGTTCTCAGCCGACGGCGCGACCGGCTGGGTGCCAGGCCCAACCTACACGACGCCGTCCATAGCGCCTGCAGGGACGCTCACGGTCTACTTCCGCCACCAGGTCACGGCCGCGGACGTGGAGGCCGGCGGCGTCACGAACGCCGTCAGCACCGGCACCGGCGGCGGCGGCGGCACGGGCCCGACGCCCGCGAGCAAGTTCAGCGTAGCCAAGTCCGTCGCCTCCCAGCCCGCCCAAGGCACGGCCTACCGCCTCGGCGAGCACATCGTGTACAAGATCGACGTCGCCAACGACGGCACCTCGGCGGGCGCGACTACCGTCACTGAGGCCATCGCAGGCGAGTTCTCGCTCGACGCCTCCTTCGCGGCGCCAACGCCAGGCCCGACCTACACGACGTCGTCCATAGAGCCCGCAGGGAAGCACACCGTCTACTTCCGTCACCAGGTCACGCATCAAGACGTCGAGATAGGCAGCGTCACAAACACGGTGACAACCGACACCGGCGGCGGCGACACCGAGGGCCCGACGCCCGCGAGCAAGTTCAGCGTCGCCAAGTCCGTCGCCTCCCAGCCCGCCCAAGGCACCGCCTACGTGCTCGGCGAGCACATCGTCTACCGGATCGACGTCACCAACGACGGCACCTCGGCGGGCACTGCCACCGTCACAGAGGCGCTGACAGGTCAATTCTCCGCAGACGGCGCCACCGGCTGGGCAGCAGGCCCGACCTACACGACGCCGCCGATAGCGCCCGGGGCCACCGCCACGGTCTACTTCCGCCACCAGGTCACGGCAGCCGACACACAGGCGGGCAGCGTAACCAACACGGTGACCACTTCGACAGGCGACAGCGCCCAGGCTGGCCCGACCGCCTCGACGCAGTACACGGTTGCCAAGTCCGTGCTGCCCTTTAACGGCGAGTCGCCCCACATCTATGCCGTTGGCGAGACGGTTGTCTACCGCATAGCTGTCACCAACACAGGCACTCTGCCGGTGACCAGCGTGCGAGTGGCTGAAGAGATGGACGGCAGCTTCACCGCTCATGCCTCAGGCACTAGCGACGGCGCCATTCGCCCGACGTTCACCATCAACCGCATCCTTCCGGGCGAGACGGTTGCACTGACCTTCACGCATGTAGTCACGGTGGCCGAGGTGCCCTATCGCCTCGACAACAGCGTTCAGGTGATAGACAATGCCGACGCGTCTGTCGGAAACGCAAAAGCCAGCACAAACACCGGCTACAGGATCAGGTACTTCGGAAACGGCGCCACCGCAGGCATCACGCCCGCTGACGTCTATCTGCTGGGATCCGAGAAGGCCGTCATTGCGTTCGGCGACTCGCTTGCACGCCCCGGCTACGTCTTCCTCGGCTGGGCAGAGTCTCCCTACGCCACAACTGTCTCGCACATACCAGGCAGCACAGAGTTCCCGACCGGCAACCTCGACCTGTACGCTGTGTGGTCGGTCGCATCCGTGCCCACGCCGCCTGCACCTCCCGCCGCGCCTGCGCCCATCATCGTCTACCCGCCTGCGGCGGCTGCCCCAACCGTCATCGTCCAGCCCTCAAACACCGTTGTCGAGCGGGTCGTGGAGGTTGAGCGTCAGGCCAACGAGAGCATCCCCGAGTCGCAAAGCCCCACGGCGAACCTTGGCCCGCAGTCTCCGCAGGGCAGCTGGAGCCTCATTAGCCTCATATTGAGTGCATTAGCAATTATACTGTCAGCACTCGTGCTGGCCGGGCTCCTTCGACGCCGTGACTACGAGTACCTGACTGACGAAGAGATAAGAAACCTCCGCCGCCAGAGAGTGTTCGGCGTGTGCGCCATTGTCGCCGGACTGCTACCAGTGGCAATCTTCCTCATACTCGACGACCTGGCACAACCAATGACGCTGGTCACGCGTAGCACGGTATATGTGGCACTGGCCTTCATACTGACCGTGGCGCTCGTGGCGACCTATGTCGCGCTGCGCAGGAGAAGGGAGGTCCCTGATACAAGCGACCTTTATGTCTAAGACAAACAATCGTTAAACTCGCAAACAAGCTAGTGATAAAACAGACGAGCGGCTCGCAGGCACAGCCTGGGGGCCGCTCGTCTTTGCACCAGCCCTCTCATCGCCGGCCTGACCCGCGATCCCGTCCATAAACACCCGTGAGTCCCACTAATCAAGCCCCAGAGCCTGCATGACCAGTAGGATGCCCGAGAGCAGCACCACGACCGCGATGGTCATGACGCTCAAGGCGTTCGCAAAGGGACCGTTGGCGTGTGCGCCCATGACGCGCTTGTTGTTGATGAGCCGCACAAGAAAGAAGAGCAGCACGGGCAGCAGGATGCCGTTGACGAACTGCGCGGTGAGCATGATGCTCATAAGGTCAACTCTGGGCACAAGCACCACAACACAGCTGAAGATGACCACCAGGGTTATTATCCCCTTGAACACGGGCGCCTCGTTCCAGCTGTGCCCGCTGCCGCGCTCCCAGCCAAAGGCCTCGCAAACGGCATACGAGGTGGTGATGGGCAGCACGCATGCGGCCAAAAACGACGCTCCCACGAGCCCGACGGCAAACAGTTGCCGCGCAAAGTCGCCGACGATGGGCTCGAGCGCGAGCGCGGCCTCCTCGGCGCTGCTCACCGCTATGCCTTGCGAGAAGAGCACGGTGCCCGTTGTGATGATGATGAACCAGACCACGAGGCAGGCAACAACGGCACCCGAGAACACGTCCACACGCTGGAAGAACAGGTCCTTGACCCCCGTGCCCTTCTCCACGACGTTGCTTTGCCCAAAAAAAATCATCCAGGGGGCGATGGTAGTGCCAATTAATGCGATTATAAGCGCAAAAAAGCCTCGATCAAACACAACATGAGGCACCACCGTGTTGACGGCCACTTCGTCCCAGCGCGGGCCGCTCAGAAAAGCCGAGACGATATACGTCAAGAACACGAGGCTGATGACGAGAAGGACGCGCTCGATGCGCCGGTATGACCCGCCCATCAGCAAAGCCCAGACCGCAAGCCCCGCAACGGGCACGCTCACATACTTGCTCACGCCGAACAGCTCCATGCCCGCTGCGATCCCGGCGAACTCCGAAAGCGTCGTGCCCGTGTTTGAGACGAGCAGTGCGACCATCGCAAAAGCCGTGAGCCGCAGCCCGTAATTCTCGCGGATCAGCGCGGCGAACCCCTTGCCCGTCTTGGCGCCCATGCGCGCCGCGCTCTCCTGGACGACCATCAAGAACAGCATAGCGACCGGGACCGTCCATAGCGCCGCATAGCCGTAGGTGGACCCGGCGACGCTGAATGTCGATATGCCTCCTGCGTCGTTGCCCGCAAGCTCGGCGATGATGCCGGGCCCTGCCGCCGCCAGTATCAGGAGGATAAGTGGCTTTCGCCTCGGGGCCTTGTCGCCCTCCTGCGCCGCACGCTTTCGCCTCGGGGCCTTGTCGCCCTCCTGCGCCGCACCGGTGTCTGGGCGCCGCTGCGTATAGGACGTCTTGGACATCGCGCACGCCTTGCCTACGCTGCGAGGCGGGCGAGCACGAAGGTGAGTCCGATCTGGGCCGCCACCCCAAAGAGCATGACAGCCAGGGTCATGCCAGTGTTCGAAAGCTCCTTGTCGTGCTCAAGGCGCCGACGGCCGACTACCGTCACGAGCACGCAGGCCACGATGATGGCAAAGCTTGCGACGATGGCCGGCATGCAGGCGTTTTTGAGGAGGCGCACTGCGAGGTCAAGCGAGGTTTCGCCCACGAGGGACTGATCGAGCGCTCCTCCGAGCGCGAAGGTGAGCACGAGGCCGAGCGCGACTACGGAGACGCCGACCAGGCTGTTGCGCACGAGCAGCCGCGCGGTGGCGCGCGCCGCATGCGTGCCGTCATAGCCGATGAGGTCGTTGATCGAGAACGCGACGGCGTTGTCTGCGAGCACAAGCACAAAGGGCATGAGCGCGAGCGTGCCAAGCAGTGAGGAGAAGCCACCCGCCAGAGTCACCAGCAGCGCCACGATGGCCCAGACCACAAACCACATCTCGCGGCGCAGCAGCCAGCGCAGCAGGCTTGCAAGCCCGGTCTGCCCCTCCGAGGCGCCTCCTGCCTGCAGTCCGCTCGCGCCGGCGATCTGCAGGTCCTCAGAGTGCTCCTCCTCCATAACGTCAAGCGCGTCGTCGACTGTCACGATGCCGAGCATCTTCCCGTCCTCGTCAAGCACCGGGATGGCAAGCAGGTCGTACTTCGAGATCGTCTCAGCCACTTCTTCCTGGTCGGTGTCGGGCGAAGTGGTCACCATCTCACGCGTGGCAAGCTCAAGAATGCGCGTCTCGGGCGCAGCGAGCACGAGTGAACGCAGGCTCACGGCACCGATGAGTCGTCCGTGCGCGTCCACCGTGTAAACGTAGTGTACCGTGTCGTATTCTTCGCTCTTGCTGCGCAGCTGCTCGACCGTCTGCGCGACGGTGGCGTCTTCCGGCACCGAGACGTACTCGGTGGTCATGATGCCGCCGGCGGATTTGTCCCTATATCCTAAAAGCTTGCGAATACGCGCCTGGTCTTGGACGCCCATGAGCCACAGGAGCTTCTCTGCCTTGCCGTACGGGAGGTCGCCGAGGATGTCGGCGGCGTCGTCGGGGTCCATGGAGGCGAGCAGCTCAGATGCCTCGGTGTCGGTCATGTCGTCGATAATGTCGCTTTGGTACTCTTCGCCAAGCTCGCTCATGGTCTCGGCCGCGTGCTGGCTGTCGAGGTGGTCGAAGACCTTCGCGCGCTGTTGGGGGTTGAGCTGCTCGAGGATGTCGGCTACGTCGGCAGGGTGCATGTCGTGTAGGCGGCGGTGCGTGACGCTCAGCTTGACCGCCGACAGGTCGCGGTCAACGAGCTCCATGTAGTTCCACGCGATCAGGCTCTCCTCAAGCGGGTGGCGCAGCAGCCGCGCGACCGCCATGGCCGTGCGCTCGAACACTGGCGCAAGGCCGCGCAGTATGCCGCGGATGCCCACTTCGGCGCCGAGCAGTCGCAGCTGCTGGTTGTTCTGCGAGAGTTTGAGGTCGTTGACGCGCACGACCTTGAGCCCCTGCGTGTCCACGATTTGCTTGTTGAGCAAATCGCGGGCAAGAAGTATCTCGTCAGGCTGCAGGTAGCTGAAGCGTATGTTGTGGCTCTCGGTGTTGAGCGTTATGGACTCGCCCCCAAAGCTGGCGACGTACTTGCGCCACGAAACCATGAACGGCGTCTTGGCTGGTCCTTTGAAGGCAAGCGACGTGATGCGCGGGAACACTTCGCCCGTCTGGATTGCGAGGTCGTTTATCCGACCGATTTCTACCCCGGCAGAGTCGATGACCGGCCTGCCGAGCATCTGGGAGAGATAGTGCATGGTGATAAGGCCTCTCGTGTCGGTGACTAGCCCCTTGGTCGCCGTCTGGAGGCAGAGAACCAACCAAGGGACTACGTACTATGGGGATGGTCGTGATCTCTCACGTGAACCCTTTCTCGTGACAACAATAACGAGCGTATTGTAGCTGTTCACCGGCATTAAGGGCAACCCTGCGCGCCGTTGAGTCGCAGCTGGTGACGTGTGGGTGTATTATAGAGGGCGCAGGGTTCTGGCGCCGACAGGTGCCCAACGAGAGGAGAAGCATGGCCATCAATCCGCAAGACATACTGGTTGTGACAACCGAGAACGTGCCGGGTTACCGTGTGGTCCAGGTCTTGGGCGACGTGTTCGGCGCCACGAGCCGCTCGCGCCACATGTTCTCGACTATGGGCGCAGGATTCAAGTCGATCGTGGGCGGCGAGCTCATCGCGTTCACCAAGCTCATCGAGGAGACGCGCCTAGAGGCGCTCGGACGGCTGCGCGTCAATGCGGCGAACCGAGGCGCTAACGCAGTCGTGATGATGCGCTTCGACACCGAGAGCATCGCGACGACTGCCGGCGGCGTGGTCGCATACGGCACGGCGGTGGTGTTGGAGCGGATACCGTCCTAAGGTGCCCTAAGGCGACCTAAGGTGCCCTAAGACGCCAGCTCGCAGCACGCGCAGGTTGTGGTAGAATATACCCCCTAGCACGACGCTTGAAAACGCAACACGGGGCTTTAGCTCAGCTGGGAGAGCGCGGCGTTCGCAATGCCGAGGTCAGGGGTTCGATCCCCCTAAGCTCCACCAATCTTTCTGTTTCAGAAGCCTCCCAACGGAGGCTTCTTTGATTCACCCCGCGCCTGGCCCTGTCATCCTGCGCCAGCCCCTGTCATCCCGCGCTTGCCGCAGGATCTCGCTGCGAGCTACGCAGGGCTGCGGAAAGACCCCGCATCGAGTGCGGGTTGACAGAACGAAGGCGCACGAGGGGTTTTTGCATATGGCGAGAGGGGACACCATGGGCCTTGTGAGGCGAGGCGAAGACGGGAGCTTTCTGGAGCTGCGAAAACTCGTTCAGTCACATGACCTGATCTTGGAAGAGGGCTTTGACCAGCTGTGCGCAAAGCTGCTCAACAGCCTACGCGTACAACCTGATGAGGAGAGAGTCGAGCGCATTGTTCGAAACGAGCTCATTGTTACGTACGGGCTTTACAGCGACGAGTTTGACAGCAAGGCGCTTGCTCGGGAGATAATGAGCTGGTGGGAGCGTAATTGACACAGGTGTATAGCCTGCGTGTGCGTCATCGTTCGCGCGTCTTGCTCTTCTTCGGCGGTTCTATGCGAAACATCCGGCAATAATCCTTCTGGGCCTCAATCTCGCACTCAGCGATCAGCCTGAGAAATGCTTCGTCATCCGAGCCATTGCTATTCTGCGCCATGATGAGCGCACCGATGTATTCCGTCCGCTGGATCGGCGGGATGGACACGATTTGGTAGCCCTTGTTTACTAAAAAGAGGTTCATCAAAAGCCGCGCCGTGCGTCCGTTTCCGTCCGTAAAGGGGTGGATGTCCACAAGCCGCCTGTGGGCGAGTGCCGCCAGGCGCACCGGGTGTAGCTTGGTGCTTTTAGCGTTCAGCTCGGCCACAAGCTCCGCCATCAAGACAGGGACCTCGCCTGCTGTTGGCGGGATATATTCCGTTCCCGTGATAAACACTTGATGGGAGCGGTGTTTGCCTGCCTCATCTGCGTCAATGCCGCAATAGAACAGCCTATGCAGGCTCAAAATCGTATCTTCTGAAAAGACAAAGGGTTCGGTTCGGGCTATTAAGAGCATGAAATCATAGGCTTATGCGTGCCCCGCCGCCTCAAAACAGTCTTTCAGAGGCTTGCCGCCTACGGTCAGGCCATCCTCGATAATGACCTTTGTCTCGCTTATGGTCAACGTGTTTCCTTCAAGAGCGTTTGACGTGTAGGTCAGCCCGATACGAAAGTAACTGTCTAGCTCCTGTTGTTCTTCATTAGCAAGCGACCTTCTGCTGTCGATGGCTGCCTTGTACTCATCAATACGTTTTAGAAGCGCATCGGGCTCCATTGCCGTTCCTCCGTTCCTGTTCTAGGCGTATGTTTGAATGCCTTAAGATATAAACATTAAAATAATTTCAGAAAGTCATCGATTCCCATGCCCTGCACAAAGCTCTGGAGGTCTAACGAAACAAGCGCCTCACGAATAGCACCCTCTTCGTGCCGTACTCCTATGAGCGCGTCCTCCAGCTCGTCTTTTGGGCGCAAACCAAAGAAGTCGCCCGTGACAGCTGCTCGACGGATAGTCCCATCGCTGACATCCATGCCCAACTCAACAGTGCCAAAAGAAAAATAGCAGGATTTTGAGTAGCGGTAGTGTGGCGAGTATCCGATGTTCCACTCCCACGTGCGGTACTTCTCTTGTGCCAGGCTCTGAATCGACGTGACGTCAACATCGGTTAACAGGTACTCGCCATCGCTGGCGGCGCGAAAGTGATCTGCCAATTGGTCAAAGAACTCGTCAGCAGTAATCAGCTCCGGGAGGTGGTCGATAAGATTGGTGACGCGCGAGCGAACACTCCTAATGCCTTTGCTGGCAATTTTGGCAGGGTTGGGACGAAGTGCTGCAGAAAGATGCGAGAAATCAGCGTTAAAAAGCACGCAGCCATGATGCATGATCCACTTGCCCCGCACGGCCTGAGCATTCCCCGAGAACTTACTGTCGCCAATGACGAGATCGTTGCGCCCGCTCAGACTCACAGAGACGCCTTTCTTGAGGAGAAAATCGCGCAATGGCGCTGTGAACATCTGGTAGTCACCAAAATCATCCCCGTCAAAAGGCTTTATCAATGTGTAGTTGACATTGCCTAGGTCATGAAACACCGCTCCGCCGCCAGACTGGCGCCGGACAACGGCAATATTTTGTTTGCGAGCATAGTCCAAGTCAACCTCTGTTACTGCATTTTGATTCTGTCCTAGTATCACGGCCTTGCTGTTGCGCCAGAGCACGACAAGCTCTCGTTTAAGCTGCGTGAGAACATATTCTTCGAGGGCCAGATTATAGGTCGGGTCGGTAGATCGGTTTACCAACAGCTGCATGTTTCTCCTTAAGACCTCAAACGCTCTGATAGTTTTGGAACTGCCGCAATAGTAGCATGGTTGCTGTTTGCGACCCGTCTGTCATCCTGCGCGAAGCATGGCCCAGAATTCGCAGCCTGACAGTCACGGTATAGCCTTAGACGCAAAGTAGGAGTAGTATCCCTATTGAGCACGTTGTGACGTGGGCTGCACGGTTGAGAAGCAAAGCCGCCCAAAACCGCCAATAGGGAGGAGCGCGCATATGGACAACAAGGCCACCGACCCGCTCGTGGGAACGTCAAAAACGGTCACGACTGTTGTGGACGGCAGCAACACAGCAGCAGCGGTTGGTAGTGGAAGCCTGGACGTGTTCTCCACGCCGATGATGGTCGCGCTTATGGAGCAGGCTGCCTGTATGTGCCTGGTGCTTGATGAAGGGCAGACATCGGTTGGCACGGCTGTCGCTGTCGAGCACGTCGCAGCGAGTCTGCCGGGCACAACAATTTCTGCGACGGCGACGATTACTGGTGTTCAAGGACGCAAAATCGAGTTTGCGGTCTCTGCGCATGATGTCATGGGCACAATAGGAAGCGGCACACACGCGCGTTTTATTGTGGACAGCGCGAAGTTTATTAAAAAGGCAGGCGCAAACCGGGCGTGAGCTCCAGCAGAGAGGACTGCCGTGATGGACATAAAACGACTCCACAAGAACTGGCAGGATTTCATACAAAAGGGCGTAATCAACGATGACGTCGACATTCATGTGGCCAAGTCATGGGCCAAGTGCAGGCGTAACGGCGTAAACCCTGATCAAGGCCATGGCCGGATTGTCGACGGGGATGTCCTTTCCAGCATTCTGGAAGAGAACAAGACGTTGGTCGAGATCTCGCTGTCTTCGATGGAAAACGTCTTGAACATTGTCACCGACTCGGATTTTCTCCTCGTGCTTACCGACAGCGCCGGTTATGTGCTCAAGACGATAGGGAGCGAGCGGATAGCTAAAATGGCAAGTGACCTGCGCTTCACTCCTGGCGCGCTTTGGAGCGAGCAGCAGGTAGGCAGCAATGCCATCAGCATTGCGTTGGATTACGACACTCCCATTCAAATGATTGGTCCGGAGCACTTTTGCCGGGAACACCACAAATGGACCTGCTCTGCCGCTCCGATACACGGCATAGACGGAGAGGTGGTGGGTTGTTTGGACATGTCAGGAGCCTGCGAAGACGCGCACCCCCACACTTTAGGGCTGATAATGGCTGCGACTTTCGGTATCGAACAGCAGTTAAAAAGCCTGTATCGCTGGGACCTGCTGCACAGTGCGCTCGATGCCAACCCCGAAAGCATCTTGCTGTTAAACGAGCGGTTCCACATTGTCTGGACAAACAAGACCGCCCGCCGAGATTTCAAAATATCAGCAGAGCATCTGGCAGGAATGGACTTCAGGCAATTCATGCCCGAAGTGGACTGGGGCAAAATCGAGACGTGGGAGAAAGACATCCACTACTCTACCCAGAACACCTCACTGATCATAGGCTCAGAAAGGACGTTTTGCAGCGTTGAGATTAGCTCGACTATCTATGGCTCTGATGAGCGCGCTTTCAGCGTGAACATTAAACGGCAGGACCAAATCATTAACTCAGTCAATGTTCTTTCTGGCAACCGCGCCCAGAGCACCTTCAACGATATTCTGGCCAAGAACCCCACAATGAAAAAAACACTCGCGATGGCCCAGAGATTTGCTCGATACAATGGAAACATTCTCATTGAAGGAGAAGTTGGAACAGGCAAAAGCCTGTTTGCGCAGGCGATGCACAATGGGAGCGAGTGGTCTGACGGCCCGTTTGTTGTCGTAAACTGTGCCTCACTGCAGCGCAACCAGGTGGGGAGCGTGCTTTTTGGGCTCGAAAAAGGAACAGAACAAAAAATCAGCGACGAAGGTTATCTGGGAAAGTTCGAGCTGGCAAACCACGGGACGATTTTTCTCGACGAGATAGGAGAGCTGCCCTTAGAGTACCAAGGTGAGCTTCTTGAAGTGGTGCAGTCGCACAGAGTAAAAAAAATCGGAGGTGTGGCAGAAAAGGAGATAGATGTCCGAATAATAGCTGCCACCAGCATTGACCTTCGCAAAGAAGTAGATTTGGGGCATTTTAGAGGCGACCTGTTTTATCTTTTGAACGTGCTCAAGCTCGACATCCCGCCCTTGCGGGAGCGGCCAGAGGATATCTCGCTCTACACGCAGCACTTCCTCGACCATTTCAACGACCGCAATCCCGAAATGAGAAAAAAAATAGACGCGGCTTTTTTGGATGCCATAGAGCACTATCTCTGGCCAGGAAATGTCAAAGAGCTCCGGAACAGCCTTGAGCGGGCGTTCTACGCCAGCACCGGCGTCACACTTCAAGTCGATGAGCTCAGGGGAATAATCGGCTCGAAAGCAAAATCCTCGCTTTCGGCGTCATCCAGCATGCTGACCACCCTTGCCGCTCAAGGGCGCTTCGAGGTTGAAGAATACCACGAGATCGTCTCTGCCCTTCAGGCGTGGAACTATAATGTCCCTGATGCGTCCGCAGCCTTGAGGATGAGCCGCGCCTCGCTGTATCGCCGGATTAACCAGCTCGGAATTAACCTCAAAGTTCTTCGTAGAAGGAGTTTGGAAGTAAAATCTCAATAATCTCATTCATTCACAAGAACTTGCTCCAAAAAATCTCAGTTTTGCATCAATTCTCAAATATTGAGACAAAAATCGCTAGCAATTTAGCAACAATTGTCTTACGATTCTCAAAGCAAGGTCTGATTAGTTGTCCAGGTGTAGGAGGCAAACTATGAAGTGTTTTGTAGTCGAATTTGGTATAGGGATGGATTTCCACGGACAAGACGTAAACAAGGCCGCCCAAAAAGCGGTAAGAGACGCAGTCTCAAAAAGTTGCCTCTGCGGCTTGGTGGAACTTTGCGAGCTCAAAAACATGGACGAGCAGGTCGAGATTAGGGTCACAGTAGCTGCCAGCGACCCAAGCGCCGTGGTCGCAGAGGACATCGCCGCAATCTTGCCAATCGGGAAAGTCGTTGTGAACGCCGTGAAGGGAGGTTTGACGGTGCCCGGCATCAAGCTTGAGCAGCTTGGCGACAAAGATGAAACCATTGAGGCGGTTCTCGTGGCACTGGAAGTAATGGTGAAGCAGTAAACCAGAAAGAAGAATGGAGGAACGTGATGAAGATCGACAAGGAACAGATTCAAGATATGTACCTTCGCATGCGAAAGATCCGGGAGTTCGAGTCCAAGGCACAGAGCCTTTTTGCGGAGGGCAAGATCCCCGGTTTCGTGCATTTGTATCTTGGTGAAGAGGCGGCTGCTGCAGGTGTGTGCGCGTGTTTGGATGATGAGGACTTCATCACATCAACCCATCGAGGGCATGGGCATATTATCGCCAAAGGCGGCGACCTTAAGTATATGATGGCAGAGCTCTACGGTCGCGAGACTGGCTATTGCAAGGGCAAAGGCGGCTCCATGCACATAGCCGACAGGGAGCGAGGCATTCTCGGCGCAAACGGCATTGTCGGCGCAGGACACAACATTGCGGTCGGCGCAGGCCTGACTTGCAGTTACCTCAACAACGGCAAGGTCGTCGTCTGCTTCTTTGGCGATGCGTCCACCAACCAGGGCACCTTCCACGAGTCCCTTAACTTGGCAAGTATCTGGAAGCTGCCGGTCGTGTTCGTTTGCGAGAACAACTACTACGGAATATCCATGAGCCAAGGGCGCCATATGTCGATCAAAGACATTGCCGATCGTGCGTCTGCCTATGGAATCCCGGGGATTGCGGTGGACGGCAATGACGTGCTCGCGGTCTATGAGGCAGCGAGCGAGGCTGTGGCAAGGGCGCGCAAGGGTCATGGCCCCACCTTGATAGAGTGCAAAACCTACCGTCAACGTGGTCATTTTGAAGGAGACCCAGGAACCTACAAGCCTGCCAAGGAGCAAGAAGAGTGGCTCAAAAAAGACCCGTTGCCCAGGCTCGTCAACATCATGAAAGAAACCGGGTTCACTGACGACGAGATCGCTGCTATAGACAATTCGGTTGCTGCCGAGCTGGCAGCCGCCATAACTTTTGCCGAAGAAAGCCCGTCTCCAAAGGTCGAGAGCACGGTCGAGGATGTCTATTCAGATATTGTTGAGGAGGTGCGTGTGCGATGAGCGTCATGACCTATGGTGAAGCAATTCGTGAGGGTATGAGTATCCGTATGCGTGAAGACAACAACGTCGTTCTCTTTGGCGAAGACGTAGGCGCTTTCGGAGGCTGTTTTGGCGTTACAGCAGGAATGTTTGATGAATTTGGAGAAGATCGCGTCCGTGACACTCCCATATCCGAGGGTGTCATCATTGGTGCCGCAGTAGGTTCGTCGGCAACCGGCCTGCGGCCCATTGCCGAGTTGATGTTCTGCGATTTTTTGACAGTCGGGATGGACCAGCTGGTCAATCAGGCGGCTAAAATGCGCTACATGTTCGGCGGCAAGATCTCATTGCCCATGGTCGTGCGCCTGCCTCTTGGGGCCGGCGTCTCTGCGGCGGCGCAGCACTCGCAGTCGCTCGAGGCGTGGGTCACGCATGTTCCCGGGTTGAAGGTCGTGTATCCGTCGACGCCTCAAGACGCGCTCGGACTGATGCTGTCGTCCATCGACGACAACAACCCCGTCATGTACTTGGAGCACAAGGCCATGTATGCGGCAAAGGGAGAAGTCGCCAGTCTCGATCCCATTCCACTTGGCAAAGGCGACATCAAGCGAGCAGGCACAGATGTTACGGTCATAGCAACGGGCAAGATGGTCTCAGAAGCGCTCGCCGCTGCCGAGACCCTGGCCAAAGAGGGAGTCGAGCTTGAGGTCCTTGATCCTCGGACTCTGAACCCTCTTGACGTTGGACTGATCGCGCAATCCATCGAAAAAACAAGCCGTGTGGTCGTCATCACAGAAGAGTGCAAGCGTGGTGGCTTTGCCGGTGAGATATCCGCCATCATAGCCGAGGAGCTCTTCGACCTTCTGGACGGCCCGCCCATCCGCATCGGCGCCTTGAACTCACCCGTTCCCTTTGCGCCTGTGTTGGAGCAGTACTATCTGCCCAACAAAGACGATGTTATAGCAGCAGTCAAGAAACTTGCATAATAGGACACGCTGAGATGGCAAGCTTGGGCATCATAGCAAACCCCGCTTCTGGCAAGGACATACGCCGACTGGTCTCGTTTGCGACGGTCATCGACAACAACGAGAAAGTCAATATCGTCAAGCGTGTTGTCCTTGCCGCTCAAGCTTTTGGAGTTGACACGGTGTATTTCATGCCGGACACCTTTCAGTTCGGGCGCGTTGTTGAGGAGAGCCTTGCGCGGGAAGGCGTTCTAACGGCAGAAATCAGGATTCTCGATCTACTTATGGAGGGCAACGCCGACGACAGCACGCACGCCGCAGAATGCATGGAAGGCCTCGGCGTGGACTGCATTGTGGTCTTGGGCGGCGACGGCACCTCTCGGGCGGTTGCCAAGGGCGTCGGGCAAACGCCTATTGTCCCCGTGTCGACGGGAACGAACAATGTGTTTCCACAAATGATCGAAGGCACCGTTGTGGGCATGGCGGCTGCGGCAGTCGCCGCCCTGCCTGACCCCTACAAAGCCTGTGTCCGCGAGAAGCGCATAGAGGTTTGGGTCAATGGGAACATGGTCGACCTGGCACTGGTTGATGCGGTCCTCACTGATGACTGCTTTGTTGGCACAAAAGCAATATGGGATGTCGACCGCATAAGAACGGTTGTCGTGACCCGATGCCATCCTGCAACCATTGGGTTTTCTGCGATAGCCGGAAGCTGCCAAATCATACGGGACTGCGACGAGGGCGGGTTCGTGCTTGATGTCTCTCCAGAAGGACGACGCACAAAAGCCGCAATCGCCGCGGGCGTCGTTCAGGATGTGGGAATTGCAAACGAGCGCGTGCTTAAAGACGGCGAATGGGTGCGCGTCACGGTTGATTGTGCCATGATGCTTGCCTTAGATGGGGAACGGGAGGTCAAAGTCGTCAGCGGGGACGATTTGCAGTTACGCATATGTCGGTCGGGTCCTTGGCGTGTCAAGCCAGAAGAGGCAATTGCCCTGCATGTGTTTCAAAAGTAAGCCGTCCTGCTGCACCTGGTCGTACGAGATGGCAGTTGTTTTGATGGCATCCCAACTATAGTTTATTCGTAAGGAGAGAGAGCAAATGGCTCAGTTTATTGTCATGCCAAAGCTAGGACTCACCATGACCGAGGGCAAGATCGTCAAGTGGCTTAAGGCTGAAGGCGATGCGATCGCGCTTGGCGAGAATGTCTTTGATGTTGAGACCGACAAGCTCACCGGCAGCGTCGAGGCCACGGCCGAGGGCACCTTGTTGAAAATCGTCGTGCAAGAGGATGAGACAGTCGATTGCCTCGTAGCGGTGGGAATTGTCGGCACCGAGAACGAGGATATCTCTGCTCAGTTGGCAGAACTGTCGGCAGCGACTGCCTCAGAGCACGAGCCTGCGATTGTGCCACCGCCGGCACAGGATTCCGAGAGCCGTGTTCCTGTCGCGTCAGGCGGGCGCGTCGTGGTGTCTCCTGCGGCCAAGAAGCTTGCCAAAGAGGCCGGCATTGACCTCGCTGTCTTGGTTGGCAGCGGGCCTAACGGAAGGATAACCAAAGAAGACGTAGAGGAGTTCCTTGCAAGAAGAGAGTCCGGCGCAACAGAAACAGGGACAAAAGCGGCCCCGAAAGCTTCTGGGCTGGCGTCCAAGATAGCTGCCGAAAAGGGCGTCGACTTGAACAGCGTGGATGCCTCGGGCCGCATCATGGCGGCAGACGTCCTTGGAGCACTTGAAAAACAGATAGGCGCGGGCGGCTTTGTGCAAGAGGAGACAGCAAAGCGCATGAGCGGGATGCGCAAGATTATCGCCACGCGCATGCGACAAAGTGTCGATATCTCTCCAACTGTCTCTTACGATATCAGCATTGACGTCTCAGCGCTTGTGCGTGTTCGCGCCGAGCTTGCAAGCGCAGAGCTGAAGGCATCCTACACCGACCTGCTGGTATATGCGGTCTCTCGCCTTTTGCTCGAGTCCCCCTTGCTCAACTGCCGAATTGAGGGTGAGGAAATCTTCTTCCGCAACTATGTGAACCTCGGTGTTGCGGTCGCACTTGCCGATGGCCTGGTCGTGCCGGTTGTCACGAACGCACACCTCAAAAGCCTCGGCATGATTTCCGCCGAGATACGCCAGCTTGCGACGTGTGCCCGCGAAGGCACGCTGAGTCTTGACGCGCTTTCGGGTGGCACGTTCACGGTCACCATCCTTGGGATGTATGGAATCGAGTCCTTCACACCCATCATCAACCAGCCAGAGGTTGCCATTCTTGGCGTCAACGCGATACAGGACACGCCTGTTGTAGAAGACGGAGAAGTTGTTGTCCGCCCCCTTATGAAGTTGTCATTGACTGCTGATCATCGAGCTGTTGACGGGTCGGTCGCCGCACAATTCCTCGCAAAACTTAAAATGACGCTCGAGAAGCCCTCGTTGCTTCTTTACTGAGAGAAAGACGCATTATGACAAAGCTAGCGATTATCGGCGGCGGTCCCGGTGGATATGTCGCGGCCATCAGGGCAGCCCAGCTCGGTGGTGACGTCACCGTGATAGAAAAGGGGGAGCTGGGCGGCACCTGCCTGAACGCAGGCTGCATTCCGACGAAGGCGCTCCTCCATGCGGCAGGGTATCTGACAATGGCCCAAAAAGCGTCCCTGTGCGGAGTGACGCTCAACGCAAGCCTCGATTTTGCGAAAACCCAAGCGTATAAGGCTGGCGTCGTTGCTCAGCTTGTCGTGGGGGTCACGGGCTTGCTCAAGGCCAACAAAGTGCGGACCATCAAGGGAGAGGCGAGTTTTACGGAGCGTCGCACGCTGCAGGTCAAAGCTGCTGACGGCAGCAGTGAGCAGATAGAGTTCGACAAGGCAATAATCGCTTCTGGCTCTACTGCGATTATGCCGCCCATCCCCGGCCTCGACCTTCCTGTATGCATGGACTCCACTGACGCCCTTGCTTTGGCGGCGGTTCCCAAGAGCATGGTCGTCATCGGCGGCGGCGTAATTGGCGTCGAGATGGCGACTGCGTATGCGGCTTTTGGGACACAAGTCACTATTGTCGAGATGATGGACAGAATAGTGCCCCTGATAGATCGGGAGATGGGCGCCTTCGTGCGCAGCAAGCTTGAGGCCAAGGGAATAGCAGTCATGACCGAGGCGAAGCTCTTGTCTGTTCAGGAGCATAACAAGGTCGCGGAGGTTTCGGTTGAGGCCATGGGCTCCGTTCAGACTCTCTCGGCCGAAAGGGTTCTGGTTGCCATCGGCCGTCGCGCCGATACTGAGTCCCTGAATCTCGAAGGAATCGGCATTGCTGCCAACAGAGGCTGCATTGTCGTTGACTCTCGGCAGCGCACGAGCGTTGAAGGCATCTATGCAATCGGTGACTGCACGGGCGGCACCATGCTTGCTCATGTCGCAAGCCAACAAGGCGAGGCGGCCGCAGAAAACGCCCTGGGCCATTACGTTGACTACGATGGCAAAACCGTTCCGTCCTGCGTCTACACCGACCCCGAGCTAGCAAGCGTCGGCCTCTCAGAAGAACAGGCCAAAGAGCGGGGCGTCGATTATATTGTCGGGCGTTTTCCTTTGGCGGCAAACGGCAAGAGCCTTGTCATGGGCAGCGACGGACTGGTGAAGATTATCGCAGGCAAGAGGTATGGCGAGATACTGGGCGTTCATATCGTGGGGCCGCGCGCGACCGACCTTATCGTGGAAGGGGCGCTGGCGATAGGCTTGGAGGCCACGCTTGACGAGCTCATAGCGACCGTCCATGCTCATCCCACTGTTGGCGAAGCACTGCGTGAGGCAGCGCTGGCAGCGCAAGGCCGAGCGATACACATGCCCAACAAATAGGCCCCGTTTTGCATAATGGGCTCTTGACACAGGGAGAGAGGATGTTTGGATGAGTGAGGCACCAAAGACAATCGGGATTCCAGCGGAGACGCTGGCAAGGGAAAACAGAGTGGCCGCAACGCCAAAATCGGTCGGCCAACTCATTAAGCTCGGCTACGTCGTCTTAGTGGAGAGCGGTGCCGGGGGTAGGGCCTCGTTTCCTGATGACGAGTATGTCGCGGCTGG
>JAITHV010000003.1 GCA_031279835.1 Coriobacteriales bacterium | reverse complement strand
AGAAACTACTCAAGGTTTCTTTGGCTTCAGTCCAGAAATGGGTGTTATTGCTAGTGCAGAGAGCTCAAGCAATACTTCATGGCGGCTACCATGATTGTGCATTGCGAGTTGAATTGGTTGCGGAGTAGTCTCTAGGTATAATTTTGGCGGGGGAATTTAGGATGCAAGAATCGGCCTGACCTTTTTCAAATCGGCTTCGCTCAAAACTTCGCTCAAACTTCGCTCATAATTATCGCTGTCTTTACTCATTATTCGCTCAGCAGACGAGCCTTCCTCTGTTTGAGACTTTGCCTGCGCTTTGACTGTTTCGAGTAGTACAGAGAGGGAGAACTCAATGAATACACCCGCATCGTTTGTCCACTGTGCCGACTGAAGCACATCATAGTATTGCTGCCTATTTTTATAAATTAGTGATTCCATCGGCATCCACTCAAATATCGGATTCCACTTTGCTAGTATCAGCGTCTGCCAAAGCCGCCCCATACGACCATTTCCGTCTGCAAATGGATGGACGGTTTCAATCTCTGAATGCACGATGGCACTTTTTAATATGGGGTGCAAATCAGATTCCTTAGCCCACCCGAACAAACCGCTAATCAGCCCATGCACAAATTGCGGCCTGACGCCGACATGAACTGCCGCATCACCATCAAACACACCCACATCGCTTCTGCGGAACTTGCCAGACTCCTTGACAAGCCCGTCCGTCATCAATTTATGTGTTTTCAGAAAGTCCTCAAGCTTATAGGGGCTGAAGGTCATGATTCTGTCGTATGCATCGTAGGCGTTCTTTACTTCCTTGATCCCCACTTGCTTGCCCGCGACCAGCTTTCCAGCGATTACTGCCGTGACTTCATCAAGGGTAAGCGTGTTGCCTTCGATTGCGAGTGACGAATGAATCGACCGCACTTTGTTCTTTCTATGCAGTCTGATGTCACGCTTGAAGTCTGTACGGACCTCAAGTAGCGTCACTGTTTCGACGACTTTTGCCAAATAGTCAGCTATTTTTTCTGTCAGTGTATATGCTGGCCGTTGATACATTCTTGGATTCCCTCAATTCCCACTGCTCATCTCATGTTCCCTTTCTCGCTTAGGTCATGTCCCAAAAGTTAGTGTAACGACCACCCGCTGAGCTTTGACTAAAGCAACGATAAACGGTCATCGCCAAAATGCCTTTGATAACTATTCCCACGCAGCTGATTCAATCATATACTAAGCTATATTGTTTAGTATATGGTGTTGTTTCCCCTATTGTTTCTACTGTTTCTCCCTATTATTTCTCTCTCGCTGATTTTTTGCTATCAAATTGCTATCAGCGCAGCTTGAATTAACTCTAATAAAACATAGTAAACTGCACAGCCAACCCTAGGACGTGGGTATATAACTCCAAAGCTCCTCAACAGTATTACCCGGTCCGATGCTGTTTATCGAATCTCTCTTCAACTCAACACTGCCGACTATCGGTAGCTCTTCATCCACGCTTATGACTCTATTGATTTGATAATACACACTTGGAAACCATCCTTGGACCACTTTACAGCGCGGACAGTGCGCAGCAAGATATGGATATCCAGGCATTCTGCTGGTTTCACGCTTCCGCATTTTCGCTTTATCGACAAGTACAGGGTTCTGCTCAGCTAATAATTGATCGAGACCAGGATTTTGCCCTACAACTGAAACTGGATAGTATTCGATACCTGCATCCGTAAAAACATGGAGCAGCTGCTCAGTATCTGACTTTTCCTTGTTTAGCCTTACCCTATCCCAAGGGAACTTTAACGGTTCGAGATGGCTCTCATAGTTGATGTAAGTAGGGATTTGAATACTATATCCACATTTCCAACAGTTGTGATCGAGAGCGTAAAGAGGAATTACAAGATTGTCAGCTTCTGCGCTACCGCTATCGGCCTCTTTAATTACTTTGATTCTCTGGTCAGAGTATGAATACTCCTTACCGTTATTAGTAAACCGGACAAGAACTTTGTTTCCAACCCTTTTTGCTGAGAACACCTCTTTATTTGAAGAATCTGTATTGTCAAATATTATCGGCATATGTCCTCACATTCAAAATAGCTATTTTGACTTAGACCCGATGAGACCCAAAAGCAGCTTACGCAGCAACCACAGACTTCTTGTTGCGAACTACCACACGCTAATAACTTCCAAACAGGAGTTAACTCCAAGCAACCTTTAACTCTTTGTGGCTTTCGACACAGTCGGCCAAATAGAGGTTAATCAGGCTTTGGTAAGGGATGCCTACTTCCGAAGCCTGCTGCTTAAAGTAATCAATAGAGGCTTCGTCGAGGCGGATAGTAATTTGCTTCTTTAACTTTTTTGCGTACGGATTTGGCTTAGAGGAGCTAAAGTCGTACTCATTTCTCATTTCATCTTTAGCCATAATTGCTCACCTCATTCTTTGTAGCTTTTCTCGCGGAGATGATTCT
This sequence comes from Coriobacteriales bacterium, assembly GCA_031279835.1. GTDB lineage: Bacteria > Actinomycetota > Coriobacteriia > Coriobacteriales > UBA8131 > JAITHV01. The sequence continues at coordinate 21,301 of JAITHV010000003.1, read as the reverse complement.
GATCACTTCGTCATTCTCACGATAGCAATGGCAAACCACCAATACCCGTAATTTGCTGCTTATCCCCATGATGATAAACCTGTCTTCGTCATCTGAATGATCTGGATCAGCTATCACTCTTGCTCTGGCATCCGAAAAAACCGTTTGGGCTTCATTGAACGACACTTGATGCTTGGCGATATTTGCCAAGTTCTTTTGTTCGTTCCATTCAAATCGTAGTTCTTTCATAATTATATTATATCTACATGTTCAGAAAGGTCAAGGTCTACGCCGCGGTCTGTACCACGGTCTGCTTGATATCAAAAGCTTGTACACCGTGTACTTCTCAGCGACTGAAAGACACCAGGAATCACTGGAGTGGACTAGAAATATTCAGTTACTGATTCTAACTATTCCCACTCTATCGTCCCCGGTGGCTTGCTCGTTATGTCATAGGCCACGCGGTTCACGCCCTCGACCTCGGCAACAATGCGCGTCGCGATTCTCCCCAGCACCTCATAGGGCAGCTTTGCCCAGTCGGCCGTCATGGCGTCGCGCGACTCAACGGCGCGCACGATGATCGGATGCGCGTACGTCCGCTCGTCTCCCATTACCCCGACGCTGCGTATGTCGGGCAGCACCGCAAAGTACTGCCATACGCTGCGCTCAGAGTCGCGGACGCCTGTTGCCTTTGCAAGCTCCTCGTTGTACGCGTCGATCTCCTCGCGCACAACAGCATCGGCATTGCGCAGTATCGCCAGCTTCTCGGGCGTGACCTCGCCGATAATGCGCACCGCAAGCCCCGGGCCCGGGAACGGCTGCCGATGCACGATGTGCTCAGGCAGTCCAAGCGCGGTCCCCAGGGCGCGCACCTCGTCTTTGAACAGGTTGCGCAGGGGCTCGATCAGGTCAAAGTGCACCCCCCGCGGAAACGGTATCAAGTTGTGGTGGCTCTTGATGGTGGCTGCCGACTTGCTTGCCTTTGCCGAGCCGCTCTCAATAACGTCAGGATAAATAGTGCCTTGTGCGAGCCAACGGACTGGTCGCCCGTCGCGCGCCTCCAGGCGAGCCGCCTCTTCGAAGAAAACGTGCCAGAACTCGCTGCCGATGCGTCGCCGCTTCTCCTCAGGGTCGCTGATACCTGCCAGCACGCGCGCATAGCGCTCGGCAACATCGACACGCACGAAGTCTACCTCGAACTGCTGCGTGAACACCGCCTCGACTTCTTCGGACTCGCCCTTGCGCAACAAGCCGTGGTCAACAAACACACAGGTCACCTGGCTTCCCACTGCATGCGCGAGCAACGCGGCCACCACGCTCGAGTCCACTCCGCCCGAAAGCCCAAGAATGACACGCTCGTCTCCCACTTGGGCACGCACCGCCAACGCAGCCTCGTCAATGATCGACGTCATGGTCCAGTCGGGAGAAAGACCTGCAACATCGAACAGAAAGGCGCTCAGCATCTGGTTGCCATACGAGGTGTGGTGCACCTCAGGATGAAACTGCGTAGCGTACAGGCCGCGCGACACGTCCTCCATCGACGCGATGGCGGTGGTTGGCGTAGAAGCGGTCACGGTAAAGCCAGCAGGCGCCTTCGTGACCGAGTCGCGATGGCTCATCCACACGGTCTGTACAGCTGGTGTATCTGCTAATAAGCGCGATGTTACACTTGCTCGCGTTAGCTCAGCGGGACCGTACTCCCCCACGTCAGTGCGCGGGACTGTGCCACCAAGTGCAGAAGCCATGGCCTGCATCCCATAGCAAAAACCCAAAACCGGCACGCCAAGCTCGAGGAGCCGTGGGTTGAGCGCTGGGGCATCGGGAGCGTACACGCTGGCCGGGCCGCCTGAGAGTATAAGCGCTGCAGGCGGGTCGGCGGCAAGCTCGTCAATGTCGATGTCGAAGGGGACCAGCTCCGAGTACACCTGTAAGTCGCGCACGCGCCGGGCGATGAGCTGCCCGTACTGTGCGCCAAAGTCCACCACGACAACACGACGATGAGAAGACGCGGTCGGCACAGCCCCGTCTGCCACAGGATGACCGTCGGACGCGTTCTGAGAATTGCTCAACGGAGCTCCTTTCTAGAGCTGGTTCTAGAGCTGGTAGCGATAGTGCGCCGCACAGCTTCCCTCACTTGAGACCATACACGGCCCGATCGGTGAGACCGGCGTGCAAGCCGTACCGAACAGCGGGCACGCAGACGGGGCCATCACCCCACGCAGCACGTCTCCACAGCGACATCCGCGTGGCTCGACGGTCGGCTCGGGCACGATGCAAAAGCGCCGGTCAGCGTCAAAGTCGGCGTAGTCGTCGCGCACACAGCAGCCAGACCCCGGGATGGCGCCCAGCCCGCGCCACTCGGCGTCACAGACTTCGAACACGCGGTCAATGGCCGCAAGCGCGGTCGGGTTGCCGTCCCGCATCACCGCGCGGCGATAAGCAATCTCGATTGATGCCCTGCCCTCAAGCAGCTGCTCAAGCAGTTGCGCGACCCCCTGCAACACGTCAAGCGGCTCAAATCCCGTGATGCAGCCCGGTATGCCGAACTCGCTAGCAACAAACTCATAAGGCCCGGCGCCGAGGATGGTGCTCACATGGCCGGGAAGGATAAGCGCGTCGAGCGCAACCTCGTCGCTTGTGGCCAGCGCCTCAAGCGCGGGCGGGACGCGCTTGTGGACGGCGAGCACGCTGAAGTTCTGAAGGCCGAGCGCTGAGGCGCGCTCAATGGTCGCGGCCACAAGTGGCGTCGTGGTCTCAAAGCCGACTCCGACGAACACTACCGGGGTGTCAGGGCTGTTCTGCGCGAGCCGAAGTGCGTCGAGCGGAGAGTAGACGACCTCGACAGCGGCACCTTCGGCCTTGCGTTGTTGCAGAGAGCTCGTCGAGCCGGGCACGCGCACCATGTCGCCAAACGTGGCGACGACGACGCCTGGCACATGGGTCAACGCGATGACACGATCGATATCGGCGTTTGCAGTCACGCAGACCGGGCAGCCCGGCCCGCTGACCAGCTGTATCTCTGACGGCAACACCGAGCGAAACCCGCTGCGCGCAATAGCGACGGTATGAGTCCCGCAGACCTCCATGAGACGAACAGTGCGGCCAAGTCGATCCGCAAGCCGCTCGATGACACGGATAAGTTCGCTTACGAGCACAGGATCTTTAAAACTGTTTAACATAGTTGGTGATAAACCCATGGACCTTCCCGCTGCCTCCTAGTCAAGCCCCACCAGCTCAGGAAACTCCCTGATCAGGTCGAGAGTCTCCTCAGCAAACTGCTCGCTGACCACCTCGATGCCGTAGCCGGCATGAACGAGCACAAAGTCTCCGACTGACGCCTTTGGCACAAGGTCAAGGGCAACCTCTCGCGTGACGCCGAGTATGTCCACTACCGCCAGGCGGTCGTCGCCAATAGACTGAATCTTTGCGGGGATGGCCAGGCACATGGTCATGTTCCATTCTGGTTTGTGGCAGGCACTGAGGGAGCCTCAAGGCAGCCAAGGGGCGGTTCGAGAGAAGTCAGTATGCCATGTTGCGACCTGTCGGCTAGCCGGCACGCAGCAACCGTTGCCTGACCGTAGGCGATGCAGCCGTCATTGGCAGGCAGGTCGCGGTGGAGCAGCACCGTGAAGCCTGCGCTCTCCAAAAGCGGGACCGCGCGCTCTACAAGATAGCGGTTCATGAACACGCCGCCGCTGAGCGCGACAGTGGAGAGACCAGTCGCGCGCCGCGCTGCGGCAGCCGCGTCGACGACAAGGACGCAGACCGCGTCATGAAAGCAGCGCGACAGGCGCGCCACCGAAAAACCGACTAGGAGGTCGTCGAGCAGCGCCTGCACAACGGGGCGCGGGTCGAAGACAACAGGGGCAGCGCCGTCCAGCCCGCCGTCCAGCCAGCCGCCCCGCTCACCGCCCCGCCCGCCGACCTGTGACTCGACCCGCTCACCACGGCCAGAAACCAGGCCGAAGCGGTAGCGCCGTTTGTCTCCAGAGCCAGCCACACTCTCGGGGGCGACGCTGCTAGCGCCGTCTGCATGCAGCGCGGCCTCCAGCTCGATCGCCGGCTGGCCGTCGTACGTCGAGTGCCTCACAACGCCAAGCAGCGCGCTCACGGCATCGAACAGGCGCCCCATTGAGGAGGTGGCCGGGGTGTTTATCCCACCTTCAATCATCGCGGCAAGCTGCGTGCAGCGCTCGGGGCCCAGATGGTCGAGCAAGTCGCGGGCGCCAGGGTGATCAAGCAGGCCGCAGGCATGCAGAAGGGCAAACGCCATGCGGTCTGGGTGAGTTATGGCCGCCTGCGCACCGGGCAGGGGCAGGTAGGCAAGGTGGGCAAAGCGCTTAAAAGACTCGAAGCTGGCGACAAGGACTTCTCCGCCCCACACTGCTCCGTCGTCTCCCGCGCCTGTGCCGTCGAACGCGATGCCAATGACGCGGCTGGCTGCAGCAGCGGGATCGACAGTCGCAGAAGCCGCCGCGTTTTCGGCCATGACGGCGGCGATGTGGGCGTGATGGTGCTGCACCTCAACAAGCGGCATCCCGCTTTTGCGCGCCCACATGCTTGCCTGGTAGGTGGGGTGACTGTCGCAGGCGCAGACGGCCGGGCTCAGGCCGAACAGCCTCGTGTAAAGGCCGATCGTCTCCCGATAATTGCTAAATGTGTCAGCATCTTCGAGATCGCCGAGGTGCTGAGAGACGAAGGCCTCCGACCCCCGCGTGACACAAAAGCTGCTCTTCTGCTCGGCGCCTGTTGCAAGAATGGCAGGCAGCCCTTCACGCACCGCCGCGTCAGGGAGGGGGCAAGGGAGCGGGGCATAGCCGCGGGCACGACGAATGACGTGGGTCCTGCCCGCGATGACACGCACCACGCTGTCGTCATAGCGCGAGCGGATGGGACGGTCGTTGTCGAGAAAGGCGTCGGCCACGAACTGCAGGCGTCGATGCGCCTCGAGTTCGTCGGCAATTATAGGCTCATGGCTCATATTGCCCGATGTCATGACGAGCGGCCTGCCTGAAGCCTCTATGAGCAGGTGCTGCAAAGGCGTTGACGGCAGCATCACGCCCAGCTCGGGCAGGGGCCCGGCGACCGAAGGAGCCACCTGAGCAGCCGCCTCGCCCGCCTGCGACCTGCGCAGCAAGACAATGGGGCGCGCGACACTCGCCAGCAGCGCTGCCTCCTGCTCGCTTGCCTCGCACAACGCGCAAGCCGCCTCAAGAGAGGCCACCATAACAGCGAGCGGCCGGGCAGGGCGCCGCTTGCGCGCGCGCAGCAGACAAACCGCCGCCTCGTTCGTTGCGTCGCATACAAGATGGTACCCGCCGAGTGCCTTGACGGCGAGTATGCCGCCCTCGGCAAGCAGCTGGGCAGCGCGCGTTATGAGCCTGTCGCTCTCTTCACGCGTGCGTGCGGTCTCGGAGCGGTCACCTGCCAAAAGCGTCAGGCGCGGGCCGCAGTCAAAACACGCATCGGGCTGTGCATGAAACCGCCGGTCGGCTGGGTCGTGGTATTCTTCCTCGCATGACGGGCACATCGCAAAGCCGGCCATAGACGTGCCGGGGCGGTCGTAGGGAAGCCGCTCGATGATAGTGAAGCGCGGCCCACAGTTCGTGCAGTTAATAAACGGGTACCGGTACCGTCGGTCCGCAGGGTCATGCAGCTCGCGCAGGCATGCGTCGCAGGTAGCGAGGTCGGGAGACACGAGCGTGCTGGCTTCTCCAGCTGCACATGACGCGCGGATCTCGAACTCGGGCGCACGGACGGCACGGGCAGACGTGTCGTGCGCCTCGTGGCCATGCTCCCCTGCCACTAACTCAACAGACTGCGACCTCATCTGCTCGATGCAAGCTGCAGGAGGCGCGGTTCGCACGAGCGCACGCTCAAAGTCGTCGAGCAGATGCTCCTGGCCGCGCGCCTCAATGTGAACGCCGTCAGCCGCATTGCACACCCAGCCCGCCAACCCGCGCTCAGTGGCAAGCCGGTACACGAACGGCCGCATGCCAACGCCCTGCACAACGCCTTGGACGTGGATGCGGCGCGTCTGCGGCAAGTTGATGCGGGGGCTGTCACTCATAACGCGGCGAGCGTCAGAGGTAGCGGCCGGTCGTCGTCGCGGTCAGGCGGCCGTGCTTGACGCCTTTGACCCCGAGTATGGCGTCGGCGACGCCACGCACGTCTGCGCTCGACCCGCGCATGACTATGACCTCGAGGCAGTTGTGCGCGTCCAGGTGCACATGCATGCTGCTCGTGATAAGGCCAAAGTACGCATGCTGAATATGATCGAGCTTGCCCTGCAAGTCTGAGGCATGGTGCGAGAAGACGATAGTGAGCGTCCCCACGATCTCTTGCAGCGGGTCCTCCCACTCTTCGTCAACCAAGGCCTCGCGCACGAGGTCGCGGATGACCTCTGAGCGGTTCTTTGCCAAGCCGCGCCGTGCCACTAAGTTGTCAAACTGCATAAGCAGGTCGTCTGGCATGGCGACCGAGAACCGGACGAGCTCAGCCATGCGAGTCCTCCCGCTTCTGGGGGCGAGGCCCTGAGGGGCGAGACGGAGCGGCAGCGTTGCCCGCCCTGCCTTGCCCGCCCGGCCTGCCTGCTGCAATCCATGCAACCGCCGAGAACACGAAGGTCGCCGCCGCCGCAGCGACCACGCCAGGCACGCTGAGTGATTTTGGCAGGATAAGGACTGGCGGCACCTTGTCAGCCGCCTTCTTGACGGTCGCGCTCCTGACAGCTGCTCTACCGGCAGCCGTCCTCTTGCCGGTGCCGGACTGGGGGCGCTCATTGCTCACAGTCGTTCTCCTTGTATTCGTGTGCTTTTATACTAACTCAACAGTAACTGAGGCAACAGGGACCTCCTGCTCAACGAGGTCGCCTGCCTCGCTCAACAAGGCGCGCGCCTCGTCGAGCAGCACTTGGACCGCCTTGAGCTTGTCGGCAGTCCGGGGCAGCTGCCCGTCAAAGGCGCTATGGTAGCAGCGGTGCGTCCAGCGGCGCGTCAAGGCAACCGCCTCGTCAACCTGCTCGATAGCGCCTCGTAACTGACTCGCGTTGATGCCGTTTGTGCACATGACAGCTCCTGACTTGTCACAGGTGCTGCTCGAAGCGGCGGAGCAACTCCTCTTTTGACACAGCCCCGACCGAGACGGCCGCTGCCTCGCCGTCTTTGAACAAGATAATGGTGGGTATCGACATAACGCGATATCGCTGGGCGATCATCTGCTCGTCGTCCACGTTGAGTTTGCCGACGCTCAAACGGTCTTGGTACTCGTCGGCAATCTGCTCGACAAGCGGCGCAATCGCCCTACAAGGCCCGCACCACGAGGCCCAGAAGTCGACGAGATACGGCTTTTCGGATTGCAGCACTTCAGTGTCGAAAACATCGGCAGTTAGTTCGGTGACAGCGGACATGGCCTGGTTCTCCTTACTCTTGCTGTTCCTGGTAGTTTGGGTCCCCCGACAGTGTTACGAGGTACTATCAGAATAACACGGGCTGGGGTGCTGGGGCAGCCACATTCTTGCCTCCGGCAGATGTGTTAAGGTGGTGTCACTTATAGAGGAGAAGGACACCGCACGAGAAGGCGAGGCGAGGCCCATGAGGCTGTTTGTCGCGATTCGGCCCTGCGACGACATTTGCTCGACGCTTGCGGGCGTCGCGCACAGCCTATGCCGCCAAGCGCGCTCGGGACGGGCGGTCGATGCGGCAGGCATACACCTCACGCTTGTGTTTATCGGCGAGACTGGCCGCGTGGATGACGCACGGCGGATTATGCGAACAGCCTGCAGGAGGACAATGGCGCAGCCTCTGCCCCAGTTACCCCAGCCGCCCCAGCCGTCCCAGCCGCCCCAGCCGTCCCAGCCGCCTGATGAATGGCAGCCTGATGAATGGCCGCCTGCCAAGGGGCCGGCGGTAACCGCGCGCCCAGCCAGCATGCTCTCGCTCTCTGGCATTGGCAGCTTCAGTCATCGGCGCGGCCACACCTGGTGGGCAGGAATTGCAGGAGAGGCCTTGCCGCTGCTCATGGCACTTGAGCGTGCGCTCGGAAGCGAGTTTCGCGATGCCGGCTTTTCGCTCGAACGTCGCGCCTTTCGGCCGCATGTCACCATAGCTCGCAATGTGCAAACAACTGACGCGCTCTGCCTTGACGTGCCACAGCTGAGCTTCGCGCTCGACGAGGTCTCGCTCATGTCTTCAGTGCTGGGGCGCGACGGCGCCCGCTATGCCGAGATAGACACGGTAAGGCTTCACGGGTAAGGGGCCGCCGGTCTAGCCCGGGGCGAGAGGAGCAGCCGCGCACGATCGCGCGAGACTACAGAAAATGTGCCATCCGCACGAAGAAGCCGCTAGAGGAAGACCAGAGGGTTGTATGCGGCGCTGCCGATGTTGAGCTGGAAGTGCAAGTGCGGGCCGGTCGAGTCGCCGGTCGAGCCGACTGCGGCGATGACTTGTCCCTGCGCCACGGTCTCGCCCGCCGACACGTAGAGCGCCGAGGCGTGCATATACGTGGTGCGCACCGAGTTGCCATGATTGATAGTCACATACAAACCCATAGTAGCATGTGAGCCTGACGATATAACCGTGCCTCCTGCTGCCGCGTAAATAGGCGTGCCCGTTGGGGCAGCGAAGTCGGTGCCAAGGTGATAAGCGCCCCCTCGGGGCCCAAAGTGGCTCGAGATCACCGAGTAGCCCGGGCAGGGATGCACGAGCGGCGGAACCAGGCCGTAATACTCTTCCGGCACCGGAACGCCCCCACGCCGGGCATCCTCCTCGGCCCTGCGACGCGCTTCCTCAGCAGCAAGCTCTTCTTGCACCAGCAGCTCGGCGGCCTGCGCCTTGAGCTCATCGATCCGAGCCGACATCTCAGCAGCTGTAGACTCTTTTTGCGCCTTCAGCGTCGCTATCTCCGCCTCTTTCTCTGCGGCGACCCGCGACTGTCGCGCATACTCGAGCTTGGCGGCCTCGGCCTCGGCGCGGACCACCTTGCTCTCGGCAATGAGGTCAGCGTCACGCGCGTTGATGCGGTTAACCATGTCGATGGCGGCAGCAAAGTCCTCAAAAGACTGCGCGCCTAAGATCACATCAAGAAAAGAGGTCGATCCGTTGCGGTACATCTGTTGGGCACGCGCGCCCAGCTGACCTTGCAGCTCGCCAATGCGTTTGTGCGCCGATTCCTCGCGCATCTGCGCCGCGTCTCGGTTTCTCTCCGCCTCTGCATGAACCGCAATGGCATTGTCATAGTCAATGTTTATCTGGTTGAGCTCAGTCTGCAAGTCGTCAAGGCGACGCATCATCTCGTCTGCCTCGGCCTGCTTCTCGGCAGAAGTCGCCGCATAGGCCACGCGAACAGCGGGAGCGTGAGGAGACAGAAGAGAGCTCAGCGTCAGCAAAGCACCCAGGGCGATCGCAAGGAGCATGCGAGCGCAACGCGGGAACATGCCTGCACAACGGGATGAGAGGACTGCTGCATTTTGTGTTCGTCTCATAACAAGTTATGATACCATAACTGCCCGTGAAAGCGGCAACCGACATTGGCGGCTGCTCAAACAGACTGACAAGGAGCACCACGTGCCATCGGTTATTCCGTTTCGCTGCATGCGCCCGTGCGCTGAGTATGCCGCAGAGTATGCAGCTCTGCCCTATGACGTGTACAGCCGCAAAGAGGCAGCGGCAGAAATCGCGGCACACCCGCGCTCGTTTCTGCGCATAGACAAGACTACTGCTTTGCTGCCGTCTGATGTCGGCGAATACGACCAGCGCGTGTACGGGCTCGCCAAGTCGCTGCTCGATGCCGACAAGGACGCCGGCGTCATCGCAGACGAGCCTGACGGCAGGCCCCATTACTACCTCTACCGCCTCACCAAAGGCCTGCGCCAGCAGACAGGCGTCGTCGCGTGTGTTTCGGTCGCTGACTACAACGCTGGTCTCGTCAAGCGGCATGAGAACACGCGCGAGCACAAGTGCCGCGACCGCTTTGAGCACATCACGGCGCTTGGTGCCCATACCGGGCCGGTCCTGCTGGAGCACCGCCCCCATGCCGCAATCACGTCGGCGATTGCCCAGACGGTGGACGAAAGCCTTCCGCTGTATGACTTCGTGGCGCCGGACGGCGTGCGTCACACGGTATGGCGTGTGGATAAGCCCGCATGCGAGCAATCGATCATGTCTGGTTTTGCAGATGCCGGGGCGCTGTACATCGCCGACGGCCATCACCGTGCGGCCGCTGCCGCGCTCGTTGCCGAGCAACTTGGCTGCGGTCTAGCGGGCCAAGGCGCTGCGTGCTCGGGCAGTGCCTCGCACTTCTTGGCAGCGCTCTTCTCTTCTGAAGAGCTACAAGTGCTCGACTACAACCGTGTCGTGTTCGACCTCAACGGTCACAGTAAAGACGAGCTGCTCGCCCTTGCCGCCAGCAGCTTCGAGCTTCTGACGACTCCGGAGGCACTGTCGCAGCCGTCCGAACGAGGCGAGCTGGGAATGTACCTGCAGGGCAGCTGGCATCGCTTGCGCGTTCCTGCGGGCACGCGGCCTGCCGATGCCGTCGGCTGTCTTGACGTCTCAATCCTCCAAGACCGCCTGCTCGGCCCTGTGCTCGCCATCGACGACCCGCGCTCCAGCGAGCGCATCGCCTATGTGGGAGGCGTGCGCGGCCTTGAAGAGCTTGAGAGGCGGGCAGATGCTGCCGGCGGCGTGGCGTTCGCGCTGTTTCCTTGTTCGATGGAGGAGCTGTTCGCCGTGGCTGACGCAGGGAGGCTCATGCCGCCGAAGTCAACGTGGTTCGAGCCAAAGCCCCGCAGTGGCCTGTTTGTCCACATGCTCTGAGCAAGCCGAGGCGCGCAGGGTATAATGGGGGCTATGAACTTTAAGCCCGACCTACAAACCTTTGTCTTAGTCGCGATCGACGTAATCGCGACATACCTTGCGCTCGTTCTCGCGACTGTTGTTACCTTGACGGCGAGCGAGCTGCTCGCCACTACCGACTGGCTCTTCACCTTCGGCATCATGGCTGCCAGCAACGTGGCAAGCTTTATTGTGTTCAGGCTCTACAGCAACATGTGGCAGTATGCCTCAGGCAAAGACATAGGCATGCTCGTGGCAGCAACGCTCTGTGCGACCTTTGCAGGAGCGTTGGTCCAGTTCATTGCGAGCGGGAGGCTGCCGATTCGCGTGTACGGCTTGGCCTGGCTGATGTTCTTGGTGGTGGCAGGCGGCGCGCGTTATGCCTTATATTCGCTCTATCGAAGGCGACACGCATCTGAGTGGCGTCCACCTCGGCCCCTGCGGCCGCGCACTCTTGTCGTAGGCGCAGGTGAGGTTGCCTCATATACTATCGAGCGCATGAATAAAGGCGACACTGCCATGCAGGGACTGCCCATTATCGCGGTGGACGACGACAAGAACAAGATCAAAAAGCGCATTCGCGGCGTAAAAGTGGCAGGGCCGACCGAGGATATACCCAAACTCGCCGCCCGCCACCAGATCGTTCAGATCGTCGTGGCAATGCCCAGCGCGACCACTGAGCAGCGCAAGCGGATCTACGACATCTGCATTCAGACCAACTGTCACCTTCTCACCCTGCCCGACGTGCCCAACGTGAGCAAAATGCATGTCAAAGAGCTAGACAAATACCAACTGCGCGACGTGGATCTTAAAGACTTGCTCTCGCGCGAGGAGGTGGTGCTCAACACGTGCATGGTGAGCGGCTACCTCGCGGACAAGACCGTGCTCATTACCGGCGGGGGCGGCTCCATCGGATCCGAGCTTGCTCGACAGGCCTGCACGGTGGCGCCCCAACGCCTCATAATCTTCGACATCTACGAGAACACGGCCTTTGAGCTCGCAAACGAGCTCAACGCGCTTTACTCCGACATCGACATCCTCGTCGAGATCGGCTCGGTGCGCGACCCCGAGCGTCTCGAGGCGCTCTTTGCCACATACCGCCCCGACGTGGTGTTTCATGCGGCTGCGCACAAGCACGTGCCCCTCATGGAGACGAACCCGCGCGAGGCAGTGCTCAACAACGTCTTCGGCACACTTAACATGGCTCGGTGCGCCGATGCCCACGATACCAAGACCTTTATCTTCATTTCGACTGACAAGGCCGTCAATCCCTCAAGCGTCATGGGCGCGACCAAGCGCCTCGGCGAGATGATCGTGCAAAGCTACGCCTCGCGATCATCGACCTGTTTTTCGGCGGTGCGCTTCGGCAACGTGCTCGGCTCGCATGGCAGCGTCATCCCGAGCTTCCAACGCCAGATTGACAAAGGCGGCCCCGTCACAGTGACTCACGCCGAGATCACACGCTACTTCATGACCATACCCGAGAGCGCGCGGCTCGTGGTCACCGCAGGCGGCATGGCAAAAGGCGGGGAGATATTCATCCTCGAGATGGGCGAGCCGGTAAAGATCGTCGACCTTGCACGTGACCTTATCCGCCTGAACGGGCTTGTGCCAGACAAAGACATTCAGATCGAATACACCGGGCTGCGCAAGGGCGAGAAGCTGCATGAGGAGCTGCTTATGCAGGGCGAGCTGCAGAGCGGCACCGTCGTGAGCGGCATCATGGTCTCGACGGGCACGACGGTCACCGAGTCAGAGGTTACTGACAAGCTCAATAAGCTTGAGAAGTGCCTTAAAGACCCCTCCCGCAGTGTCAGAGAATGCCTTGTCGAGGTTGTGCCGACCTACTCCCCTGATCTGGTAGAATAGTCGGGCGCATTTTTCGGTTGCTAAAACGTCCCCATCGTCTAGTGGTCAGGACGCCACCCTTTCAAGGTGGAAACGCGGGTTCAATTCCCGCTGGGGATGCCACATGTGTGTTTGATGACTGACAACTCAGCTCGCAAACGGCAGTCGGCCAGTCTTGTCTGTGGGGAGATCCGGAAACCGCATTTCGGTAGATGGCCGGTCGGTTCCATAGATTCCTTTTGTCGCTCCGGACAACAATGCTACTATACTATATTTTCCGCAAACATCTTCAGGAACAGTCTCGCAACTGAGGCTGCGCTCTTGCGCGGCATATGCCAACGACTGATAGTACCCGTCCAGCAGCACTACGAGCGAGTAGTAACTGGCCACTCTCGGAATCTCAGCGCCTTGCGCTGCCTGCTGCCTGACGCTTTCTTTAAGCCATGACGGGTACGGCAACAATCCGGCCTCGCCCTTCACGTTAAATGCGCTCGCAATGAGTATCCCCGTCTCGTTGGCGCCGAGCGGGCCGCTCTGATATGAAGGCTCGGCCAGGGTGTCCACAAACCCGTTGGCGCCATAGGGGACCTTCCACAGTGCAGCGAGCCTCAGTATGGCGGTCTGCTCTGAGCTGGGCACAGGGGACTGGTGGTCTATCAGCGGCTGGTAGTCGGTCTGAACCGTTATGATGCCTTGCTTGATGAGCGTCAGGGTCAGCGGGTAATGGGCATAAAAGGTCTTCTGGAATGCTGTCAGTGGCACGATGCCGGTCAGTCCTGCGCCAACCTTCGTGTCCGTGCCGCCCGTCGCGCTCGTGCCGCCTCCGGCGCCGTCGCCGGCGCCCTCCCCTTCGCCCGTGCCAGATCCTCCCTGGGCGTCCTCGGTGCCTGGCTCGCCTGTCGCGTCCGGCGCGTCCGGCGCGTCCGGCGCGGATGGCTCGGCTGGCGATGAAGCAAGCCCTGCGGCAGCCTCCTCGGCTGCCAGCGCTTGTGCGGACCAATACGCCTCGGGGTTCTGGACCGCCTCGTAGTCAGCGGCCAGCGGCCAGTCTGATGAGGTGGGAACATAGCTGTAAGTCCACTCGTCCGCAAGTGCTCGCGCGAGCGTCTCTTGGTACCTCTCGCCCTCGACTGGCACCACAATGCCTTCGAGCAAAGTGCGAGTCTGCTGGTCTTCAATGCCGAACGACTGACGGTTCACAACCACGTCCACGATTGAGGCGTTGCCGAGGCGCAAGGTGTTGCGCAGGCTGACGTAGCTGTCGCTGCGAGCGTCTTGCGCTGACGAGAGCACGACTACGGTGCGCCCGTCGAGGCGCTTGTCGGCCCACTGCACGATGTAGTCTGTCGCCAGCATGCTCTCGTCGTCTAGACGGCTTTGCAGCTGCTTGTTCTCTTGCGACAGCTCGTCGAAGCGCGTAACGAGCGAGTCTACGAGGTCGTTGGATGTGTTGCGGACTAGGTCGCTTCCCGCAATCGCTGCGCCGAGCACCAAACCGACAGCAAGCGATATAAAGATCGCGACGATGGTCGAAAGGTGATACCGGAAGTTATACATAGGCTGATTATACGGCAAGAGCGCACGCCCGTAGCCGGGGACGGTCCCTGCCGTCAGGCCGACAGTACCGGCAGCGGGGTCCGTGTGACACGGGGCCCGTGTGGCACACAACCCCGTGTCACACGAGCAGCGCCTCGACAAGCGCCCCCAGCGCTGCGCCCTTTGTGGCGCCGACCTGAACAACCTCCTCGGCGGTGAGCGGTTGGTCGAGCATGCCGGCCGCCATGTTGGTCAGAAGCGACAAGCCGCAGACCTCCATGCGCAGCGCAGACGCCATGAGCACCTCATGCACCGTAGACATTCCCACTGCGTCAGCGCCCCAGGACCGAAACATGCGTATCTCAGCCGGTGTCTCGAACATCGGTCCGCGAAGCCCCAGGTATACGCCCTCGCGCAGCACCATCCCGCAGGAAGCGGCAGCACGCCGCGCCCGCTCGCGCAGTCGTGGCGTGTAGGCGTAGGTCATGTCGAAGCATGAGCGCGCCACGTCGTTGTCGGCATCAAGCGTTACCGGACTCATGCCGGTAAAATTAATATGATCAGTGACGAGCATAATGTCTCCCACCGAGAACTGCTCGTTTATGGCACCGCTTGCATTGGTCACAACAAGGCGTCTGGCTCCCAGCCGCTCGGCTACAAGCAGGGGAAACACCGTCTCGAGCGCCGTGTAGCCCTCATAGGCATGCAGGCGACCCTGCATGCAGACCACATGCGTTCCCGCAAGCTCCCCGAAGACAAGGCGGCCCGCATGGTCCGGCATGCGCGCGGCGCAAGCATGGGGGATGTCTGTGTACGAGACGGCGTGTGTCACCTCTATGGCCTCAGCCAGCTCGCCCAGGCCCGTGCCCAGGATGAGGGCAGTAGGAGGATGCTCGATGTCGCGGGTTTCTCCCCATGTGCCTAAAAAGGGCCTCAACACGTCAGCGGCCTCGTCAACACGGGCGCTCAGGCTCATGCGCTTGCCTCCTAGTCGTCAATTTAACAGCATCGCGCTATCTAGTATACTGGTCATCTTACCGAAAAGGAGACCGCATGTGGGCCATCTGCAACCCCAAACACACGGGTGACCTCAAGGAGTGTGCCCAACTTGGTCAATCGCTGAGTCGCCTGTCACAGCCTACTATCCTGACGATCCTGGCACAAAGCGACCGGCCACTACACGGCTATGTGATAGTCCAGAAGGCGGCAGACTCGCCCATGTTCGGCGGCAAGAAGCCTGACGCGACCGGCGTGTACCGCATGCTCAAGTCGATGGAGGCCGCCGGGCTCGTGACCTCGGAATGGGACACGACCCAGGCAGGCCCCGCCAAGCGCACCTTTGAGCTGACCGATGAGGGGCGCGCGACGTTGCGGCGCTGGATTGACGCGCTCGCATGCTATCAGCTCACCATCGGCGAGCTGCGCGTTGAGGCCGCTGTCGCGCTCGGCATCGAGACGCCGCCAGCCCCTGAATGCCGTAGCTGAGGGCAGGGGGCTTTTTTTTGGGAGGAGGCCGCGTCGCCTTCTTGGGACCATCGAACTAGTGAGGAAGACTTGTGCGACCATTTAGAGAGCAGTTCACGCTGCGCGGGCTTGTTGTCGGCGCCGTTGGGTGCGTCATTATCACCGCTAGCTCGGTGTACCTGGCCCTGAAGCTCGGCGCCCTTCCCTGGCCAATCTTTTTTGTGGTGCTCTTTGCGCTGTTCGCGCTCAAAGCGCTCGCTCGCGTAGGCGCCAGGCGCCGCCGCGGCAGTCCTGGCGGGCGAGACACGAACATCAACGAGGCGAACGTGAGCGCCACGGTCATGACGGCCGGGGCTATGGTCGCCGGCGGGCTTGCCTTCACCATCCCTGGCATCTACTTGCTTGACCCTGCGGCAGACGTGTCGGTCCTGTCTATCATGCTTTGCGCATTGTGCGGCGTGGTGCTTGGCTGCATCGGCACAGCGCTCATGCGAAGGCACTTCATCGAAGACTCCGCGCTGCCGTTTCCGATTGGCACAGGCGCCGCAAAGACACTGGTGGCGGGAGACACGGGCGGCCGCAAGGCCATTCTGCTGTTTGCCGCCATGGGCGTCTCGGGCGCCTTCGGCGTGGCACGCGACGCCTTGGCGGCCTTGCCGAGCATCCTGTTCAGCTGGGTGAGCATCCCTGGCGTGCGGTTCGGCATCTACTGCTCGCCCATGGCGCTGGCAATGGGTTTTTTGATCGGCGTGGTGCCAGCGCTCGTCTGGCTTGTCGGCGGGCTTGTCGGCGACTTTGGCATTGTTGTGGGAATGACGGCGCTCGGGGTGTGGGACACCGACTTCGCCCAAGGCGTCAAGCTTTCGCTCGGCATCGGCGTCATGATCGGCTGCGGCATCGGGATCGTCGTCAAGGTAGTGGCGGCGAAGGCAGTCACGCTGCTGCGCCCGACGCCCACGGCCTCCTCCTCCCGCAAAGGCGGGGCGAGCGACCAGCGCGGCAGACGCGCGACGCTCCCCCTGCGCTGGGCCCCTTTTGCGGTCGCAGGAGTCTTTGCGATCATGGCCGCGCTGCTCGGGCTGGGAGTTGTCGAGTCGCTACTGTGTGTCGCGCTCGTATGGGTGGTGATGGCGATGGCAGCCCAATGCACTGGGCAGGCCGGCCTCAACCCCATGGAGGTCTTTGGGCTTGTTGTGCTGCTGACCATTACCATAGTGAGCCGGATCGGCGGCGTCGAGGCCTTTTTGGTGACTGCGGTTGCGACGGTCTGCTGCGGATTCGTGGGCGACCTTATGAACGACTTCAAGGCAGGGCATTTGCTCAAGACGAGCCCGAGGGCGCAGTGGCTCGGCGAGGCGATTGGCGGGATCGTCGGCGCGGTGGTGGGCGCGGCGGTCATCGCAGTCCTCATCACGGTGTACGGGCCCGAGAGCTTTGGTCCCGAAAAGCAGTTCGTCGCCGCACAGGCAAGCGCGGTCAGCGCGCTGGTGGGCGGCATCCCCAACCTCCCGGCGTTCGGCATCGGCGCTGCGTCAGGACTCGTGCTATACCTTCTCGGCGCACCGGTGATCACGCTCGGGCTTGGCATATACCTGCCGTTTTACCTCTCGTTGACTGTCGCCCTCGGCGCAGCAGCGCGCTTTGTGTCCGAGCGCGTCGCGCCACGTTGGACTCGTAGCGAGAACAGCACCGTGCTTGCCTCGGGGCTGCTCGCCGGCGAGTCCATCGTCGGCATTCTCATTGCGCTCGTGTTCTTCTTTGGCGGCATGCTTGGCGGCGCCTGAGCATTGTGCATGCTGTCGACGGGAGTCCCTGCCAATGCGGGCTTGATCCGCAATCTTAACTTGCGGCCGATAAGATTGCGGGCCAAGACCGCAGTGACAGGCCGAGCCGTCGCACGAGGGCACGTGTGTGCCCTCGCGAGGAGCCGAGACTGGGCGTGAGCTAGTGCCGTGTCTGCGCCGCCTGCGCAGCCTGGACCACATGCTTCATCAGCACGCTCGTCGTCACGGCGCCCACGCCTCCAGGCACGGGCGTCAACGCCGCCACCGTGCCCTCTGCCGCAGTGCGCTCCACATCGCCGACAAGGCTCCCGTCGGCGGTCACGTTGATGCCCACGTCGATGACAACCTGCCCGCTCGCAAGATAATCGGCGCCCAGCATGGCAGCCCGGCCCACGCAGGCGATTACGATGTCTGCCGTGCGCACTGCCGCAGGCAGGTCTTTTGTGCGTGAGTGCGCCACGGTGACTGTGGCGTTTCGGTCGAGAAGCATCATCGCGGCCGGCTTGCCCACCACGAGGCTGCGCCCGACGACCACTGCCTTCTTACCGGCGACCTCAATGCCACAATGCTCGAGTATCTCCATACAGGCAGACGGGGTGCAGGGCGCAAATGCCGTGCGGGCATCCTCGTCGCCGTCGCCCGCGGCACCCGCGACGCCATGCTTCCCGTTGCCGCCCGATGCCTTGCCCGAGAACACGCCCGCAAGCGAGAGGTCGCTTATCCCGTCCACGTCCTTATAGACGCTGAGCGTGTTGCGCACGGCGTCCTCGTCGATGTGCGGCGGGAGCGGCCGGAACAGCAGCACGCCATGAACCTCGCTGTCGGCGTTAAGCGCCTCGATCTGGCCGATAAGCCCCTTGGTCGTGACGTCGGCGGCGAGCAGGACGTGCCTTACGGCGACGCCGACTTTCTCGGCGCGCTTGCAGGCGCCGCGCTCGTACGAGATGTCGTCAGCCCGCTCGCCCACGCGCACAATAGCGAGCGTGGGCGTCACTCCTGCCGACCTGAGACCGGCTGCCCGAGCTGCCGTCTGCGCGCTCAGCGCGTCAGCGACCTCGGATCCCTTGAGTATCTGTGTCATGACACATACCTCCTGGTCACCCCGGCAAAGACCGCGTCTGCCTTCAGGCGGTACTCCGCGAGCAGGGACTCGGCCTCGGCATTGACCAACGCAGCCCGTGCCTTGTCGGTCATTGCCGCCGTGTTGATGAACACATTGAGCGAGGCCGCCTCCATGCTCGCCTTGCAGCAGATTACCCCACAGCCAACGTCGCTCATTGCCAGCTCGCTGCCAACGCGGGCATACCGCTCATGAAGGTCGATGGCCTCGCTGCAGGCCCTCATGATGTCGAGCGGCACCGCGCAGCATTCGACGAGACAGGACTCCATGACTGCCGACTTGTGCGCGCGCTGCTCTTCGGTCTCTTTGGGGAGGCCATACGCGCGCGCCAGCGGCACAAAGACCTCTGTGTCGCGCTGCCCAAGCGCGAGCAGGCGGTCAATGAGCGCGTTAGCCAGCTCGTTGAGCGACATGACCTCCTGCTCTACCTCGGCATAGGCCGGTTTTCCTACTGTCAGCGAGCCCACCATGGCCCCGAGCGCCATGCCTATGGCCCCTGTGATGGCAGACGCGCTTCCTCCGCCTGGCACGGGGGCCGATGAGGCAAGCTCCCGCATAAAGGAACCGATTCCCTGTTCTGCTAGTGTCGCGTTCACCATGTTCCCCTAGAACAGCCCGGAGATCTTGCCGGTGGCGTCGGTGTCGATCTTCTCGGCAGCAGGCACCTTGGGCAGTCCGGGCATCGTCATGATCTCGCCGGTCAGCGCCACGATGAACCCGGCGCCGGCCGACACCTTGAGGTTGCGCACCGTGACCCTGAACCCCTTTGGCGCCCCGAGCTTCGCCGGGTCGTCCGAGAAGGAGTACTGGGTCTTCGCCATACAGACGGGCACCTCAGAAAAGCCGATTTTCTCAAGTTGCGTCAGTTGGGCAGGGGCGTTGCCCACGAGCTCGACGGCGTCGGCGTGGTAGACGCGCTTGGCGATCGCTTCGATCTTCTCGGTGATCGTCGTTCCGCGCGTCTCATAGCTGTACTCAAACGTGCTTGGTTGCTCGCACAGGCGCACAACCTCTTCGGCGAGAGCTATGCCGCCGGCGCCGCCTTTCTCCCAAACTTCAGAGAGGGCAACATTGACGCCAAGCTCGCGACACTTCTCCTCTACGAGACGCAGCTCTGCCTCAGTGTCGGCAGGGAAGGCGTTGATCGCCACCACAACCGGCAACTTGTAGACCTCGGTCATGTTGGCGACGTGCTGCAGCAAGTTGGGCAGCCCGCGTTCCAGCGCCTCGAGGTCCTCTTGCGCCAGCTGGTCTTTGGCGTGCCCGCCGTGCATCTTGAGCGCTCGCACGGTGGCGACGACCACAACGGCCGAGGGCACCAAGCCGGCCATGCGGCATTTGATGTCAAGGAACTTCTCCGCGCCCAGGTCGGCGCCAAAGCCGGCCTCGGTGACGCAATAGTCGCTGATCTTGAGCGCCATACGCGTGGCCACAACCGAGTTACAGCCATGGGCTATGTTCGCAAACGGACCACCGTGCACGAACGCCGGAGTGTGCTCGAGAGTCTGCACGAGATTGGGCTTGAGGGCGTCTTTGAGCAGCGCCGTCATGGCGCCCTGCGCCTTGAGGTCTGCAGCGGTGACCGGCGCGCCGTCAAAGGTATAGGCGACGATGATGCGCCCGATGCGCTCCTTGAGGTCGGTGATGGAGGAGGCGAGGCAGAACACCGCCATGATCTCAGAGGCAACCGTGATGTCGAAGCCATCTTCGCGCGGCGAGCCGTTGGCGGCCCCGCCGAGTCCGTCCACGACATTGCGCAGCTGGCGGTCGTTCATGTCGATGCAGCGACGCCACACTACCGCCTTGGGGTCGATCCCTAAGGCATTGCCTTGCTGGATGTGGTTGTCGAGAAGGGCCGCGAGCAAGTTGTTCGCCGCGCCGATAGCGTGGAAGTCTCCGGTGAAGTGGAGGTTGATGTCTTCCATGGGCACCACCTGCGCATACCCGCCGCCCGCTGCGCCGCCTTTAACACCGAAAACAGGCCCGAGCGACGGTTCGCGCAGCGCTAGGACGACGTTTTTGCCAAGTGCGTGCAGGCCGTCAGAGAGCCCAACGCTCGTGGTGGTCTTGCCCTCGCCGGCCGGGGTCGGCGTGATGGCGGTCACAAGGATGAGCTTGCCGTCCGGCTCGCCTTCACGGTCGCTCAAAAGCTTGAGGTCGATCTTCGCCTTGTAGTTGCCGTATTGCTCGACATACCCCTCATCGATCCCTGCATGTTTGGCGATTTCTTGGATATGCAGCGGGGTTGACTCCTGCGCAATCTCGATGTCTGACTTGAACGTCATGCGATGCTCCTCTCATAGTGTTGTGCCGGTGCGTCGTTGTGCGTCTTGCGGCGCCCATCGCTCATGGTCTTACGAAGGTGTCGGTGGGCGCCCTCCTCGTGTTCCTGGTGGCGGGAGGTACTCCCGGTTTGCCGCGTTGTCGCGGTCATGCGTATAGTTGCTCCAACCCGATGTCTCAAAAAACTCCCAATTATTAGGTGGTGTGATAAAGCTGTCGAGCTTGTGCAGCTCGTCGTACTTCTTGAGGCGGTGATAGGCCTTCACGTGCACGCAGTAGCGCTCGTTGATGTACACCTCGCACCAGCCGTCGAACGAGCCGCCGCACGGGCCGTTGCGCTGGCACTTGGGACACTGGCTCATCGGGCAGGAATAGACGACCGCCTCAAGCCCACAGTCGCCGCAGTCCATGCAGCCGTACAGCATGGACTTGCCCAGGTGCTCAAAGCCATGATG
>JAITHV010000122.1 GCA_031279835.1 Coriobacteriales bacterium | reverse complement strand
CGCCCGCCCCGCCCGCCCCGCCAGTCTCTGCCCCCGCGCCGCTGACCGCCCGCCCCAAGGCCTCAAAGCCGCCGTTTGCAGCAAACAGGGTGCCGCCGCTCACGACGACGGCTGCCACGAGGGCGCCGGTAGCTATGCGCAGCACCAGGCGCCGGCTGCGGGAGCGGACGCTCCTTATATGCCTGACGCGCTTGATGAACTTGATGCGCCTGAGCACCTGGCCAGCGTCCTGAAAACGGTCGGCAGGGTCAAAGGCGATGCACTTCTCAATGAGCAGGCGAAGCTGTCCGTCCTTGATGCGTCCGGGCAGGTCTTGGCGAAGCGGCGAGCCGGTGGCGAGGTAGACGAGCACGATTCCGAGCGCGTATATGTCGGTAAGCGGCGTGGACTGCGCGTACCCGAATTGCTCGGGCGGGGCGTAGGGCAGGGTGCCGGCGTACTCGGTGTCGGAGGTGGCCTCAGGACGGTATGTTCGGGCGATGCCAAAGTCTGTCAGCCCAACCGAGCCGTCAGGGCATATGATGATGTTTTGCGGCTTGATGTCGCGGTGGATCACCGGCGGGGTCTTCGCATGAAGATAGCTGAGTATGACACATAGCCACTGAGCGATGTCGTAAATGGCCGCCGTAGAAAGCGCGCTATGGGAAGCGATCACGTCAAGGGGCTCGCCGTCGAAGTACTCGCGCACCAAAAAGGAACGGCTGCCGAGTGAAGTAGCGCCATAAACCTTTGGGATCCCGGGATGGTCAAGCTTTGAGAGAATGGCGTACTCTGCGTCGGCACGCTCAGCGCCCGCGCCCTTGGTGCCGTCAGTGACGCGCAAGATGGCGTGTCCCTGCGTGCGACGGTCGCGCACCAGGTAGACTTCCTTGCCGCCATGATGCTTGAGGCAGCTCTCGAACTCGTAGGCCTCGAGGTACTCAGGCGGAAACACGCCCTCAGCGACCTGTTTGACTAGTGTGTGCTTATACGAGCTGAGGAATGCCGCAACATCGTCCATGGGCGCTCCTTCATCCCCTGAGATGCCGTGACCTGTCGAATACGCCACAAGCATATCAGATGCCGCTACAGACTTGCATTCTCATTCTAGGCATAGCACGGCGCATGCTGGTCTGCGCGTCGCAGACAGTCAAGTCTACTGGCCGTCCCCAGCTACAGGCCCAGCGACATGCTGCGACCCCGGGTGAGACGTCCCGGCCGTCGAGTCACTGTGCGACGGCCGGGACGTCGAGTCACTGTGCGACGACCGGGACGTCGAGTCACCCGAAGCGAGGCAGGTGTGCCCGAATGCAGGTGACGATTACTTGACCGCCTTCTGGTACGCGGCCTGGAACGTCTTGAAGGGGTCGGCACCGGCTCCCTTGAAGGTCTGGGCGACCTTGCCGTCCTTGCCCACTAGCACCGAGTAGGGGAGGCCGTCGGATGGGTACTTGCCTGCTATGTCGGCGTTCTTGTCAAGCACCCACGTGATGTTCTTGTCCTGCTTGCTCACGAAGTCGTTGAAGGCCTTCTCATCGTCGCCGACATTGACACCCAGCACGACGAGGCTCGGGTTCTCCTTCTTGAGGCGCGCAAGTCCGGCGAGATCCTTGGCGCATGGCTTGCAAGAGGATTTCCAGAAACTGACCAGCACGGGGCTGCCCTTGAGGTCAGACAGCTTGCCGGACTTGCCGTCGGACGCAGTGAAGGAGAAGTCGGGTGCTGCCTTGCCGGTGGAGACGCTTGCCTTGGCGGCGGCCTTGGAAGAGGAGTCCTTGCCTTTTGTCTTGTTCGCGTCCTTTTGCTGGCTGGCCTGCTTCGTGTTGCCCTGTGCCGTCTGCTTGCCGTTGCAGGCGGTCAGCCCGACGGTCAACGCGAGGGCAAACACGCAGGCGACGACACAACAGAGCACCTTCTTGATCTTGGGGGCGGTCCGGGACTGTTTCATAGCGGGCTCCTTTCCTGGCACTATGCGCCAGACAGTGGGGGAGATGTCCGGTCAGACGCATCAGCGCCTGCCATGCGGCGAGAATGATAGGATCCTGTGATAAGGAAGCATGTGACAATTGCGGGTGTTTAGCGCTCTGTTGTTCAAAAGTGAGAACTGTGTCATCGGCGTTGACGGAGCGACGCTGCCTCACGACGACTCCCTGACATGCCCCTGACAGTAGTATTTCATGCGGTTTTTGCTTGCGCGTCCCTCGCGCGTCCCTCGCGCGTCCCTCGTCACGGCCTCGCCGTGCTCGCTGTGCTACACTCTCGGTTACGGTGCACAAAGGAGGAACCATGACGTCTGGCCATGAGCTCGACTCCCAGGTGATGATGAACAAGTTGAAGGGCGACAGCTTCCCGCAGGGCGGCTGGGAGAGCTTTCTCGACCCCGACATCCGCGACTTCTTCAACGAGCTGTTCCTCGCCACGGGGCATCAGAGAAGCACCGTCATCCGCAACGCGAACATCGCGCGCACGTACGGCTACCAGTTGCTCGACGGCACGAGGGTAGGCGGGCGCGACTACTACCTCTCGGTGGCAATCGCCATGCATTTAGACCTGCGCACCACGCAGCGCATGCTCGCGATCACCTCTTCTGGTGCGCTCCACCCGCTCATCAAGCGCGACGCGGCGGTAATATTCGCCATCAACCACGGTTACGACAACCTGCGGCTCTATCAGTTCTTGCGGGAGCTCGGCCTGCCGCCGCTCGACACAGGCATTGAGGCAGCGGATACAGGCGGCTTTTGATGCCCCTGGCGCCCAAGCCCAAGCCAAAGCCCAAGCCAAAGCCCGAGCCAAAGCCCGAGCCAAAGCCCGCCCGCACGGTGTCGTCAGCGCATGACGTAGGCGCCTGACGATGCAAGAGCTCCTCTACTTCTTCGGGCACGGGTTTTGCCACCAGCTCACCTCGCGAACCTTCGAGGTTGACGGACTGTACTTCTCAGCCTGCGCGCGCGACACAGGGATCTACCTTGGGCTCGTCTTCACCGTGCTCGCCATCTTGTTGCTCTACCGCCGACGCCCCTTTCGCCCGTCTGCCCTTCCGCCTCTGCCTGTCGTCTTGGCCACCGTCGCGCTCGGCATGTCGCTCATAGTAGATGGCGTCACCTCGTATGTTGGGTTGAGAGAGACGGACAACCTCATCCGCTACGCCACCGGCATCGGTGCCGGCAGCGCTATCGGCGTGTTTGCCTCCTGTGCGGTCATCGAGCTGGTCAGCAGCTTTGACGACACGGCCCGCGTTTTGGCGCGGCCGCGCGAGGCCCTCGCCGTGTGGGCCGCAGTGGCCTTGGCCGCAGCAGCGTTCTATCTGGGCTACCCCTATCTCGGCGTCGTCGGGCCGCTGGCGGCGCTTGCTGCCTTTATTGCTATCATTCTTGGCGTCAACCTGCTGGTGCTCGGCCTCACGCGCCGCCTCGACCCCCGGCTGCAGTGTCAGGCCGGACTCGTGGGCAGCGGCAACAGCGGCAGCGGCAACAGCGGCGGCGGCGGCGGCGTTGTGCGCGTCGTGGCCGTGTCGCGCTGGGCGCGCGCGATTGGCCTAGCGGCGGCGATGGGGCTTTTCGAGATAGCCCTGCTGGGAGGCGTGCGCGAGTTGGTGCTCGGCACCTTGCTCGGCATCGACTCTCTTGACGCCCTTTTTCATTGACGTATGCATGGTGTCCATGAGGCCGGCGTTGAGGCTTGTGCGGGTGTTGCCTGGTCTGGCCAGCATGCTCGTTCGGGGTGGGCATGGGCCTTTCTTGGGCATGCCCTCTAACACCTAGCATCGCTCCCAGTATCAGCTTGGTTCAGCCAGGATATCTCTCGCACCCTCTTTTCGATATATAAACATGATATAGAACTAGTGATATATAAAATCTATATATATATAGAAGATTAATGATTAGATACTATAGCATAGTACCTCATTTAATTATGCCCGCGAAATGGGCCCGATGTCATGCGGCTGTCACCGCCCTTACTGCCTCGTCTACGAACTCTAGCATAGCTTTGTCGCTCAGTATCCCTAACAGCGCGTGCTGAAGCTCGTTGATCTTTCTGGTCACATGGGCGTCGTTCAGACCTTTGAGCGTCTTTTCTGCCTCCGCCTTCTTTTCGGCGCTCACGTGACCGGACTCCAACGCCCTCTGGCAGGGCGTCTTCGGGCTGTCGCAGGCGCCGCGGGTCCGCCCGCTCCTGGTCTTGGTGTGGCCGACGCACTTCCTCCAGGGGACGAGGTAGTTCTTGCGCAGGCTCGCCCAGTACCACAGCCTGTTCAGCACGCCCGTCGCCTCGGCGTCCTCGTAGCGGTAACGGAAGTCGTAGCGGCGAACCGCGTCGCCGTTTCGCTGCTCCACGTGCGCGTTGTCGTTCGACCGGTACGGCCGCGAGCGGGTCATCTGGTAGTGCATGAGCTTGGAGAAGCCCGCCGTCTCCGCGTTTATGAACTCGGAGCCGCCGTCGTAGTTGGCGGCGAGCACCTTGAAGGGAATGGCCGGCAGTATCTCCTCGTGGCCATGCCGGACCCACCGCGCCGTCTTGTTCCGCACCGTCACCGTCTCGGTCCAGCCTGTTAGCACGTCCATGGAGTTCAGCGTCCAGAGGCAGTCGCCCTTGAGGGTCGAGCCGCAGTGCGCCACGGTGTCGATCGACAGGTGGCCGGGCCTGTCGACGGGCGCGTGGGACGTGCCGAACGGGATCTCGTTTCGCAGCGCGCAGCTCGAGCGCCTGGTGGCAGACTTGGCCAGCGGCTCGAGGCCCTTGCGCGCCCCCCTCAGGTAGCGGTCGATCGCCGCCGCTGACATCGCACGCAGCTCCTCGATGGCCGCGTCGTCGGCCAAGACGGCGGCGGCGCCCTTGTTCATCAGGCCGTCCCTGAGCTCCCTGTTGGCCAGGAGCCGCTCCAGCATGCCGTCCCTCATCTGCACCGCCAGGTACTGGCCGCACGCGCAGTCGGACAGCGCCTACGCGTTGGTCAGGACCGCCCTGGCCCTGGCACCGTGCTTCAGGGGCCCCTCGCCTTTGGCGCCCCTGCGCCCGCGCCCCTCGCGCCGAGCGCCCTCTTGAGCTTCCTGCGGGCGTTGTCGCGGCTCCAGCCGGTGTCTTCGCACAGGGCGTCGAGCATCTGCCCCTTCCGTTTCTTGCCGGCCCTCGAGTACTCCTGCGCCTTCGACTTCGTAAGCTCCTTGCGTGCCATGAGTGATATCCTGTCTCCCAAGGGTAACCCTCCGCTCCGTGAATGCAGTCACATGCCAAGGTTACCCTTGTTCACGCTCGGCCCCAAACGGTTTTCCGTTTGCGGGCATTGGCATGTGAGGTAAGCGACTCGTTTCGCGGGCGTTTTTCCTGAGGTACGACGAGGACTTGACAGCGATGACCGGCGAACCTACAGAAAATGCAGCCTCGGCATGAAGCAGCGACTGGGTATCGCGCAGGCGATAATGGAGCGACCCGAGCTGATCGTCCTCGACGAGCCCACCAACGCCCTCGACGCGAGCGGGCTAGAGTTGGTATATGGTGTTATTCGCGAGGAACAGCAAAGGGGCGCGACCATACTGATCGCCTCCCATCATGACGATGAGATTGCTACGCTGTGCAGCAGACGCTTCGAGATGATCGAAGGCAGGATCCATGAGAGATGACATGAGATGGTTGCCCGTAATCACGTCACGGGCTCGCTTTGTGTGGGGAAGCGTATGGGCTGGACTTGTGGTCGTTTGTGTTGTTGTAGGCATATATACTCGTTTAAGCTTCACTGACATCAACGCAGACATGGACCGTTTGCTGGATATGCCGTATCGAGCCATGCCTGCCTTTTCGCTTGACCAGGACATGGTGCCCGAGCCCGATCGGACACTTGACTTGCATGCGGGCCCCGCAGACGTCATCGCGCGGAGTCCCGTAATTGTTTCGTGCGTGTTTGAGGGTGATCGCAGGTATCAGTACCAGTCCTTCCTCTCAGATATGCGCGTGGTGAGGGTGTACCAGGGCGATGGCATCGCGGTTGGACAAATACTGCCCGTGTTTGAGCCTGCGCGCATCGTGAAAGACTCGCCCACATCACAGTACGCGATGCCGTCAGGAATGTATGCCAGCGGTTACGTCATGATGGAGGAAGGGGGTACGTATTTGCTGTTCTTAGCCGCCAAGGTGTACGCGGCTGAAGAGGATCGAACAGGTAAGCCTACTGAGTACGTGATGCAAGAGCATCCGTACGCCAACTTGGCTTGACGACTGGCTGCAAGTGCTGGCGCGACGCAGCAGGGGCAGACGCGGGCGCACGCGCTGCCGGCGGCCTGTGTCAAACCAGGGCGTGGTTTCTCACAGGCAGGCGCTGAGCCGCGCCGCCTTGCAGCGCCCTCGCCGCTGTGAAGGCCGCCGCTCGACCCGCGCGCGCGATTCGAAGGGCGAATCGCTGCGGCCCGCGCGGCTCAGGCGTTTGAGACAAGAACGCAGCGAAGGGCGAGTGCGCCCTGCCTTGTGCCGGCCGCAGGGCCAGGCGCGACGGCGCAGCGCCTTGAAGCCCCGGCCTGCCGCTCTCCCTTGATCGGGGGCGCAGCAAGGCGGGCCCTCGATCAAGCCTCCTGCCTTGCTGCGCCTTCGTCTGTCTCAGGCGGCGGCGCGGTACGGCTTGAGGTCGCGCATCATGGCGTACATGACCTTCAGCCTCCGGCGCGCCAGGCATATGAGGGCCGCGTTGTGCTTCTTGCCCTCGGCGCGCTTGCGGTCGTAGTACTCGCGGGACAGCGGGTCGGCCCGAAGCGAGGCGAACGCGGAGAGGAACAAGGCGCTTTTCAGGGCCTTGTTGCCCGCCCGCGGCGCGGACTCTCCCTTGACAGAGGTGCCCGACTGGCGCGTCCTCGGCGCGATGCCGGCGTAGGACGCTAGGTGGTCGACGTCGGGGAAGCGCGCGATGTCGACATGGACGACGAGCGCCGCGGCCGTCTTCACGCCGACGCCGGTCAGGGACGTGAGCACGATGAACGACGGGTCGCCGGCGAGCAGGGACCTGATCTCGGCCTCGGCGGCCTTGCGCGCCCTCGCCAGCTCGGCTATGCGCGCCGCGCAGGCGGGTATCGCGAACTGCTCTCGCAGGGCGGCGCCGTCAGGGGCGCAGGCCATCTCCCAGGCCGCGTCCAGCAGGCGCTCGAAGGCCTTGGCCGGCACCCGCTTCTCCTTGGCCGCCCAGCGCCTGACGGCCGCCTTCCCGGCCTTGCGCATGCCCCACGGCCCTCCGTACTTCTCCAGCATCCTCAAGACGAAGGGGCCGGGCGCGCCTTCGCCGAGCGCCCTCTCGAAAGGCGGGCAGCACTCGACCAAGTGGGCCCTGAGGCGGTTGACCTCGCGAGTGAGGTCGCAGCGGCAGTCCTCGTCGTAGGAGCTCAGGGCCAAAAGGCCGGCCCTGAGCTCGCTCTCCGCCGGCAGCGCCCTGAGGCTTTGCGGCATGGACCTCGCGGTCATGCAGATGACGAAGGCGTCGCGCTCGTCCGTCTTGGCGTCGCCGGGAAGGATGCCGGCCGCGCGGCGCATGGCGAGCCCAGGGAGGTAGGCCACGTCGCACCCGGCCCTCCTGGCGACGGCTATGGGCAATGCCCCTATGTTGTTCGGCTGGTCCACGACGACCAGCACGCTGCCGCAGCCCTGCAGGGCCGCGAACGCCTCGGCCAGCTCCTGCTCGTGCTGGGCGACCCTGCGGTTCGCGACGACGGCGCCGCTCTTGTCCAGGGCGTACATGTGGTGGAACGACTTGCCGACGTCCAGCCCTACCGTGACCTCGTAGTCTTGCATGGTGCATCCTTTCCCGTAGGTCGGTCGCGGCCACGTCGCAGTGGTCTGGCTCCGCCTGCTGCACCCACATTACGATGAGCCTTGGCGTAGTCTCGCCCGGCAGGTCCCTATCAGCAGCGGCGGCACCGCGGCTCCGGCGGCAACACCCCCCGGACCTTAGGATCGGCAGGGGCACTGAGCCTTCCCGGAGCCGGCGACTGGCAGCCTTGATGAAGCTCGCCAAGAACTGTAGCGAGTTTTAGGAAGGAAGAAAACCAGCCGAGGCCGACACTCTTCCAAGAGCAGCCATCAAGACTGGTTTACATGGTAATGGGGGTGCCGCCATGGTTGCCCCGTATGAACAAAGGATGACCGTTGGCGAGTCGTCTGCGTACGACATCGTTGTGTCGAGCCCCGAGGATATCGCACTGTTCGAGAGCGGGAAGGCGACATTGCTAGAGGCGGTGGCAGCGCTCTCGTAGAGACGTAAGAACCCCGCTGCCAAACTAAGGGCGGTGGAGTCCTTGTGAAAGTCAAGTCATGGCATATCACGCCCTAGCCCGCTAGTTGGTAGCTGACGAGCGAAATCCGTTTGGCAAGACACGCAGCATAAATAGTGGTAACCTATCTGCCTACAGGTTCCCGTCGGTCGATAGTGTTTAGCATGCTGTGCAACGGGCAGCAGACGGTCTCGCAGTTGCCGACGTTTTGAGCGAGGTCGCGGCATACGCAGGTTTTCGTTGCGCAGATAGATAGGAGGTCCTATGTTTGGTTTGAGAATGCCGGAGCTTATCATCATATTGGTGGTAATACTTCTCATCTTTGGTCCCAAGAACCTGCCGAAGATCGGCAGTGCCTTGGGCAAGACGGTGCGCGGCGTGCGCGAGGGCATAGAGGGCAATGGCGCCGAGGAGTTCGAAGAGCCGGTGATCGAAGAGGTTGAAGAGGCGCCCAAGAAGACTCCCCCCAGAAAGACTGCGCAGAAGACCAAATAAGTCTCCCGCGAACTGTTGAGCGCGGCAGGTGTGGTGCTTTCCACGCATGCCGCGTCGTTTATTGGCCAATGCATGCTCTGCACCACGGCATGCGGGCTGTCTGGTATAACACTCGCATATTGACCAAGGAAGGCCGTTATGCACAAAGAAATCATTCTTACTCAGGAAGGCAGGGAGAAGCTCGAGGCAGAGCTGCTGTTTCTCGAGACTGACCGTCGCGCGGAAGTAGGCGAGCGCATCCGCACCGCGCGCGAGTTCGGCGACATATCTGAGAACTCCGAGTACGACGACGCCAAAAACGAGCAGGCGTGGCTCGAGAGCCGCATTGCCGAGATCTCGCAGATTCTTGCCAACGCCACCATTGTTGACGTGCCCAAGCGCTCGAACAAGGTATCGGTCGGCAGCGTGGTCACGGTCCAGACCGCAGACGGCACCGAGCGGGTGTTCACAATTGTGGGCGCTGCCGAGGTGGACGTGGCGGCAGGCCGCATCTCTAACGAGTCGCCGGTGGGCGGCGCGCTGCTCGGGGCAAAAAAGGGAGACACCGTGCTGGTCGAAGGCCCTACGGGCAAGCAGTCCGAGTACACCGTGATCAAGATAAGCAGGTAAACGCCGCATGTCGCAGCAAGAACAGCCCGCGTCCGCGCCTGCACCCGACCCTGCGCCCGCGTCCGCGCCTGCACCCGACCCTGCGCCCGCAGCGACGCCCAGCTTCGCGTCCGACGACCCCATAGAGGTACGCAAGGCAAAGCGCGCCGAGGCCTTGGCACGCGGCGAGGAGCCCTACGCCCGCCGCTTTGACTGCAACGCGCGCGCGGCAGGCCTCAGCGAGTGCTACGCAGGGCTAGAGGACGGCACGTCCACAGACGACGTGGTGCGTGTCGCCGGGCGCATCGTCGCAAAGCGCGACCAAGGCAAGATCGTCTTCCTCGTCTTGCGCGACGCGACAGGCGACCTCCAGCTGTTTTGCCGGATTGACGCCCTGGGCGAAGCGGCGTTCGCGCGCGTCGCCGACCTTGACGTCGGCGACTGGGCAGGCGCTGAGGGCATCGTCATGCGCACCCGTCGCGGGCAGCTCTCGGTGGCGCCGACAAGCGTCGAGCTGCTCACCAAGTCGCTGCGCCCACTGCCAGAGAAGTTCCATGGCCTGGCCGACAAAGAGTCGCGCTACCGGCAGCGCTACGTGGACCTCGTCATGAGCCACGAGGTCAAAAAGGCCTTCGAGACACGCTTCAAGGTGATAAGCGCCATCCGCCACACGGCCGAGGAGCAGGGCTTTATCGAGGTTGAGACGCCCATGCTGCACCCAATCCCCGGCGGTGCCACGGCACGGCCCTTTGTGACGCACCACAACGCGCTCGACCGTGACTTTTACCTGCGCATCGCGCCCGAGCTCTACCTCAAGCGCCTGTTGGTGGGCGGATTTGAGCGCGTGTTCGAGATAAACCGCTCCTTCAGAAACGAAGGCATGGACCACTCGCACAACCCTGAGTTCACCATGCTTGAGGCCTATCAGGCCTATACCGACATCGACGGCATCGCCGACTTCACACAAGAAGTCATCAAGTCCGCCTGCCGCGTTGCGACGGGAGGCCTGTGCTTCACGTATGACGACGAGGAGGTCTCGCTCGAAGGACCATGGCGGCGCGACACGATGTGCGCGCTCGTGAGCGAGGCCGTGGGCGAGGAGGTCAGCCTCAAGCGCTCACGCGAGGAGCTCGTGGCTGTCGCACGCCGCCACGGCATCGAGGAGCAGGCCTCCTGGGGCACAGGCAAGCTTGTCGCAGAGCTGTTTGACGCGCTGGTAGAGCCGACGCTCGTGCAGCCGACCTTTGTGACCGGGTATCCTCTCGAAATCTCGCCGCTCGCCAAGAAGAGCGCGGCAGACCCCTTGATCACCGACCGCTTTGAGCTGTTCATATGCCGCCGCGAGTGCGCCAACGGCTTCTCAGAGCTCAACGACCCCCTAGACCAGCGCGAGCGCTTCATGGCCCAGGCGGCAGCAAAGCAGGCCGGGGACGAGGAGGCGATGGGATACGACGAGGACTACATCCGCGCGCTTGAGTACGGCATGCCGCCGGCGGGCGGGGTGGGGATAGGAATCGACCGCTTGGTCATGCTGCTGACGGGCATGCCCTCCATTCGCGACGTGTTGTTGTTTCCGCATATGCGTGATGAGGCGCCTCCGGCAGAGGCGCGCTGAGGCGCCGCCGGCTGAGGCACGCTGAGGCGCGCTGACGCACTTCGGGACCCTGCGGGAACACACCATGACAGGCTGATTACAAACAGCCAGATAGGCTCTGGGCGGACTTCCGCTCTGGGCAGTGTTGTGGGAGACTTGATCGACTAGAATAATGCGAGGCGCGCAGTTTGACGCGCGGAAGCCTCGCCAAGGGCAACGCAAAGCCAACAGCTCAGCGACACAAACGATAGAGGTGAACACATCAGATGTCATTCGAACGGTTTACCGACAAAGCACGCAGCGTCCTTGCGCTCGCACAAGAAGAGGCACGCGTGCTCAGACAAGTCAACGTAGGCACCGAGCACCTGCTGCTCGGCCTTCTCCGCGAGCGCGACGGGCTGGCGGCCCAGGCGCTCGGCACGCTCAACATCAACTACGATGACGTGCTCTCGCAGGTCAAAGGCCTGGTCGAGCCGTCTCCCGAGGCTCCCAGCGGCCACTTGAGCTTCACGCCGCGCGTCAAGCGCGTGCTCGAGCTCGCGCTGCGCGAGACCCTGAAGCTCGGCCAGAACTACATCTCCACCGAGCACCTGCTGCTCGGTATCGTGCGCGAGGGCAACGGCATCGCCGTGCAGGCCCTCTCGCAGATGGGAATTGACGGGCAAATGGTGAGAGGGGCGGTCATCGACCTTCTCCACCGCACCTCCGTGCATGCGGGCGGGACCGACTTCGTGGAAGACGAGGAAGAGAGCCAGGAGGGGGAGAGCATCCTCAAGGAGTTCGGCACCAACCTCACTAAGCTCGCCGAAGACGGCAAGCTCGACCCCGTGGTCGGGCGCGAGGTCGAGACCGAGCGCGTCATGCAGATCCTGAGCCGCCGCACGAAGAACAACCCGCTGCTCCTCGGCGACCCAGGCGTCGGCAAGACTGCCATCGCGGAAGGCCTGGCCCAGCTCATTGCCTCCGAGCAGGTGCCCGACATCCTGCGCCACAAGCAGATCGTCACCCTCGACGTCCCGGCGCTCGTGGCAGGGTCCAAGTACCGAGGCGAGTTCGAGGAGCGCCTCAAGATGGTCATTAAAAGTGTTAAAGAAAACGGCAATATCATACTGTTCATCGACGAGATGCACACCCTCATCGGCGCTGGAAGCGCCGAGGGCTCCATAGACGCCGCCGCCATCCTCAAGCCGCCGCTCTCGCGCGGCGAGATCCAGGTCATCGCGGCGACGACTTCCGACGAGTACCGCAAGCATGTTGAGAAGGACTCAGCGCTCGAGCGACGCTTCCAGCCGGTCACCATCTACGAGCCCACTGACGAGCAGGCCGTCAAGATCCTCGAAGGCCTGCGCGACCGCTACGAGGCGCACCATCGCGTGCGCTTCACCGACGAGGCGCTCAAGGCGGCGGTCTCGCTCTCGGACCGGTACGTGCAGGACCGCTTCCTGCCCGACAAGGCCATCGACGTCATCGACGAGGCGGGCGCGCGCATGCGCATTCGCAACATGACCATCCCCACTGACGTTCACGAGATGGACGAGAGGATCCGCAAAGTCCGGGTCGAGAAGGACGAGGCGGTCAACACGCAGCAGTTCGAGAAGGCGGCCAAGCTGCGCGACAAGGAGACCCAGCTGCGCGTCGAGCGCGATAAACTCGAGGAGAAGTGGCTCGACGACGCGGCCCAAAAGATCGCGAGCGTCACCGAGAAGGAGATCGCCGACATCGTCTCGATGTCCACCGGCGTGCCCGTGGCCGACCTCACCGAGGCGGAGACTGAGAAGCTGCTGCGCATGGAGTCGGTGCTCCACGAGCGCATTGTCGGGCAAGAAGAGGCGGTGACCGCCATCTCAAAGGCCATCCGCCGCTCGCGCGCAGGGCTTAAAGACCCCAAGCGCCCTGCCGGCTCCTTTATCTTCCTAGGCCCTTCCGGCGTCGGCAAGACCGAGCTTTCCAAGGCGCTGGCCGAGTTCCTCTTCAGCACTGAAGACGCCCTGCTGAGCTTTGACATGAGCGAGTACATGGAGAAGCACACGGTCTCGCGGCTCGTGGGGTCGCCCCCGGGCTATGTCGGTTACGACGAGGGCGGCCAGCTCACCAAGGCGGTGCGCCAGCGCCCGTATTCCGTCGTGCTCTTTGACGAGATCGAGAAGGCGCACCCTGATGTCTTCAACATCTTGCTCCAGATACTGGAGGAAGGGCGCCTTACCGACGGCCAGGGACGCAAGGTGGACTTTCGCAACACCATCGTGATCATGACCTCCAACGTGGGCGCGCGCGAGATCGCGCAAGGCACGACCATCGGGTTTTCCACGTCGGACGCCAAGACGGGGCTGTCCGACAAAGAGATAAACAGCCGCGTCATGACCGAGATGAAGAAGCTGTTCAGACCGGAGTTCCTGAACCGCATCGACGAGATAATCGTCTTCAAGTCGCTCACCACCGAGCAGATCGTGCAGATCGTGCAGCTGCTGGTCTCAGACCTGCGCGACCGTCTTATCACCCAGGAGATGAGCCTCGAGCTCACGGAAGCGGCGTGCAAGCACGTCGCCGAAGAAGGCACCGACGTGACCTTCGGCGCGCGCCCCTTGCGCCGCGCCATCCAAAGGCTGCTTGAAGACCCCATCAGCGAAGGGGTGCTCGAAGGGCGTTGGAAGCCGGGGACGATCATCAAGGCCGACTATGACGGAAACGACATGGTCTTCACGTCCGAGAAGGGCACGATACCTAAGCCGCGCAAGCGCCAGTCACTCCTGCGCGAGACCGAACTGATCACGCCGATCTTCGGCGGTATGCCGTCTTCCAGCAAAGGCGCGAGCGGTTCAGGAGGCGCTGCCCCTGAGGCCCCCGGCGCCGCATGACCCTGTGTGCCCCCGCAGCCTGCGCCTGTCGCACGATACGCCCGCCGCAGCTGGCGCTGGCTGCGCCCTCGCCCTCGCCAATGGAGTAGACTATGGAGAAAGTTCGCTCGATACTGCCAGACCGCACCGACAACCTCTTTGACCCGGTAGTCTCGCTCGTCTCGTCGGGACGCCCGCTGCGCGAGGCCATCGACATGATCATCAGCGCGCAAAACGGCGCGCTCATCTGCATCGGGGACGTCGAGACCGTGCTCATGCTTGGCAACGGCGGCTTCAAGATAGACACGCCGCTCACGCCGCAGCGCCTCTTCGAGCTCTCTAAGATGGACGGCGCCATCGTGCTTTCCGAAGACCTGAAGCACATCGTCTGCGCGAACTTCCATCTCAACCCCGACCCAGGGATCTACACGAGCGAGACGGGCATGCGCCACCGCTCGGCAGCGCGCACGAGCGCCCAGACCAATGCCACGGTGATCGCCATCTCAAAACGCCGCGTCCAGACCACGCTGTACCGCAAGGGAGAAGGCCTCACGCTCGACACAGACGCCATCTTGCTCTCCAAGGCAAACCAGGGGCTTCTCGCCCTCCAAAACCTAAAAAACACCCTGGAGCGCGCCTCGATGCGCCTGAGCTTCCTTGAGCTTGACGACATCGCCACCGTCGCGGACGTCTCGGGCCTCATGGCGCGCTACTGCACCCTGCTCGACATCGCCGTCGAGACCGAGCGCTTCATCGACTTTCTCGGCAACAACAGCGGGCTGCTGCGCAACCAGCTCGAGGAGATCCTCGGCGGCATGGTTGACACCTTCTTGCTGCTCATCCGCGATTATGCGGTCACCGAGGATGCCGACGAGGCGCGCCAGGTCGCGCGCGCGCTGCTCGAGCTAGAGTCCGAGAAAGACTCCGGCACGATCATGCAGATGCTCGGCTTCGAGAAGAGCTTTGCCGACGAAGAGCACATATCGCCCCGCGGCTTTCGGGCCATATCGCGTATATCCATGCTCGATGAGGTGGCGGTGTCAAAGATCATCGAGGAGTACGGATCGCTCTCGGCCATCGTGCGCGACTCGAAGGACGGCTTCGACCGTCTGGAAAACCTCGGCGTCGACAACGTCCGCGCCATCGCAAAGAGCTTTCTCCAACTGCGCTCCACCCTGTAGGCCTGTCGCAACTGACGGGTCTCGCAGTCACTGCTTGTTGTTCGGCCGGTCCACACGCTTTGCCGTCATGACATCGCATGTCAAGCGGTATGCCATTATATCATTATATGTATATTGAATCCCGGCCTTTGCCTCTTCCCATGCAAAGGGCGGCACGAATTTCTCGACCAGGCCCTCGAGCGCGGCTGCCCGCATGTCGGGCATAGCCTCGACAGAGCCAAAGACGAGGGCGCTGCGGGCCTTGATCCCGTCCTCTGAATCGACCACTGCGAAGCACGCCTTACTGTTATAGGCAAAACAAGCGGCCTTGTATCCTTCTTCAATGGTGCCGTGAAACCACACGTCGCCGTCAATGACCACATAGTGAAGCGGGACGCAGTAGGGAAGGCCGCTCTCGTCGACAGTCGCCAACACGCCGTACTTGCCGTTGGCCAGGATCTCTGCCGCTTCTTCGCAAGACAGCTCGCGGTCTTTTCTGCGCATCTCAACAACCATTTTGACCTCCTTGTGATCACCTGCTATGATGGTTTAAGCAGCAAATGTCGCTTAAAATACTCTACCATAGGGGCAGGGACCCTGCGGTTCAAAAACCCGCTTTCTACCGTAACTGCAACAGAGACAGGAGGAGTGTTGCTTACATGAGACGCAAGAACGTCACAACACAGATGATGAAAGAATACCTGGCAGAAAGCCTGCTGCTGCTCATGCGAAGCAAGGCGTATCCTGAGATTACCATTAGTGCGATCACCGAGAAGGCAGGAGTGAACCGCTCCACCTATTACCGTAATTTTTCCTCAAAAGAAGATATAATAGCGTTTTACTTCTCTAATCTACTGCACGGGTACTCGACGGAATACTTACAAGCTCGGGACCACTCGTTTGAGAACTATATGCACACAATCTTCTGTTATTTTTTCCGCCACAAGAGGGAACTGCTTCTTATCCATAAGAACGGCCTGTCGTACCTCATACTCGAGACGTTGAACAAAGCCTTCAAAGAGCACGGGGGAGAAAGCCTCGACGTCGAAGCGCAGTTCAAAGCCTATTTTCATATAGGCGGGATATACAACACGTACCTCTTGTGGTTCTCTCACGACATGAGAGAAACGCCGGAAGAGCTGACGCGCATATCGTTGGCGCAACTGCCCTCCCATGCAAAGCCCACGCTCCTCGGGCTCTTCTTGCAGTAGCGCGGCAGGCACGCGGCAGGCACATTAACCCAAGCCAGCCTGCTATGTGCTACCATGGGTGCCATGGACTTAGGAGAGAAAACCCCCCTCGCAGCAAGCAACTTGCAGCAATTCGATGCTGAGCGCCAGGGCGCGCCCGTCCTCGACGCCGAGCGCGTTGCCGCTTTGGTACAGGCCGCCGTGCCTGCGTTGGCCTGCCGCATGCACCCAGGCTTTCGCGCGGCGCTCAACGCCGCCGCCGCGCGCGCTAACGCCGCGACTGCTGCCGCTGCTGCTGGCTCGAGCCAGGCACCGCGCGACCGTGCGTCAGTCGTGCTCGGGCAGCTCGTCGGCAACGCCAGCCTCGCGTCAGACGAAGGGCTTCCCCTG
This sequence comes from Coriobacteriales bacterium, assembly GCA_031279835.1. Lineage (GTDB taxonomy): Bacteria > Actinomycetota > Coriobacteriia > Coriobacteriales > UBA8131 > JAITHV01. The sequence continues at coordinate 17,398 of JAITHV010000122.1, read as the reverse complement.
TGTCAAGACACGGGCTATGTGTGGGCGGTGCTCGAAGTGGGGGGCGAGGTGCTTGTCCCCGCAGGCGTGCTCAGGCGCATAGATCGGGCTGTAGCATGCGCGTATGCTCATCACGGCCTGCGCATGAGCCTCGTGCGCGACGCGCTGTGTGATCGCGCCAACACGGGTGACAACACGCCGGCCTTCAGCGAGCTCAAGCTCGTCGACTCTGCCACGCCGCTTGTGCGCCTGCATGTCATGCTCAAGGGAGGAGGCTCCGACAACGCCTCGCGTGTCGTGATGCTGCCCCCGAGCGCCGGCTGGGAGGGCGTGCGCGACGAAGTGGTCAAGGCAGTTGCCGAAAAGGGCGCAAGTGCCTGCCCGCCATTGGTAGTGGGCGTGGGTGTGGGCACGACCTTTGACAAAGTGGCCGGGCTTTCCAAGCATGCGCTCCTGCGCCCGGTTGGGAGCGTCAACCCGGTGCCTGGTCTCAAGGCGCTCGAGTCCGAGCTGCTCGATGCGGTGAACGCGCTTGCCATCGGGCCGGGAGGCTTCGGCGGGACGCCCACAGCGCTCGCCGTCCACCTCATGAGCGCCCCCTGTCATATAGCGGCGCTGCCCGTGGCGGTCAACATCGGCTGCTGCGCCCAGCGCTTTATGACTATCGACGTGCTCGAGACTGCGGGGCTCGATGCTGCTGACGCCGTGTACGAGACCGCCTTTAAAGAAGACTATGCTTGCAAGGCACTACATGAGCAACACAATAAACATCAGACTACTATAGATATGACACCAACCAACAAGCCCTCAAGTCCGTCCCCGCGCAGGCTTGACCTGCCGGCACGGCGCTCTGATCTTGCCGGGCTTGTCGTCGGCGAGGACGTTGAGCTGCACGGCACGATTTACACGATGCGCGATGCCGGCCACGCGCGCGCGCTTGAGCACCTGCGCGCAACAGGCTCGTTGCCGTTTGGCCTTGAGGGCCAGGCCCTGTTCTATGCCGGGCCTACCGAGCCGGCCCCAGGACGGCCGTTCGGCGCCATAGGCCCGACGACCGCCTCGCGCATGGACGCCGCGACTCCCGAGCTGCTTGAGGCAGGAATACGCCTCACGCTCGGCAAAGGCAGGCGCTCGCAAGAGGTCTGCGACGCGTGCAGGAAGACTGGCAGCGTGTACCTGGCCGCCGCAGGCGGTGCCGCCGCCTACCTCGCAGGCTTCGTCACCTCGTCTGAGACGATCGCCTATGACGACCTTGGCACTGAGGCGCTGCGTCGGCTGAGCGTCGCAGGCCTCCCTGCATTCGTCGCAATCGACGCGCGCGGCGACACCCTGCCCGAGGCGGCTTGCGGCGCGAGCGACACGGCGACGCCTGCCGCCGACGACGACGCTGCTGCCGCCGCCGCTGCCGCCGCTGCTGCTGCTGCTGCCGCTGCCGCCGCTGCTGTTGCTGACGACGCCGCCGCCGCCAACTGCTCGCGGGGCATCTTTGTCACCTTTGAGGGCGGGGAGGGAGTCGGCAAGTCCACCCAGATACTGCTGCTCAAGGCGCGGCTTGAGGCAAGCGGCTACGAGGTGCTGTGCCTTCGTGAGCCGGGCGGCACCCCCTTGGCGGAGAAGGTCCGCTCTTTGCTGCTCGATCCCGCGCACACCGAGATCGACGCGCGAAGCGAGCTGTTGCTCTATGAGGCGGCGCGCAGCATGCTCGTGTCGCAAGTGGTGCGCCCGGCGCTTGCGAGTGGAGCCGTGGTGCTCTGCGACCGGTTCACTGACTCGACTGCCGCTTACCAGGGCGCGGCGCGCGGCCTCGGCGAGCAGCTTGTCGCTGAGGCGAACGCCCTCGGGTCTGACGGCCTGGTGCCTGACCGTACCATCCTTTTGCGCCGCGACGTGAACACGGCGCTTGAGAAGGCAGTGGCTTTTGGCGCTGACCGCCTCGAGGCAGAGGGCCTTGCGTTTCACCAGGCCGTCCATGACGCCTTTGGCCGCATCGCTGAGGCCGAGCCGAGGCGCGTGCGGCCGGTGACGTGCCGCGAAGACAAGGCGCAGACCGCCGCATTGGTGTTCGAGCAACTGGCAGACTTGTTCTTGCAGGCACAAGACAGACCCTTTGTGATAGACGAGGCGCTCATCGCGGCCGTGAAGAGCGAGCGGTGGTCATGACTGAGCCATCAGGCGGCATGGGCGCCCCGCCCTTTGACGCCATCGCCGACCAGCCGCTCGTGGCCAGGTTTCTCTCCACTGCGCTTCAAGCAGGCACGGTGCACCACGCCTACTTGTTCGCAGGGCCGCTCGGCTCCGGAAAGACCGAGGCGGCCGGGGCGCTCGCACGCGCCTTGCTGTGCGGGAAGGGAGGGTGCGGGGCCTGCGACGAGTGCATTCGCGTCCGCCACCTCACGCACCCCGACTACCACGTGATCGAGCCGCTCGGCGCCGCGGGCTACCTCGTCGAGCAAGTGGCCGAGCTTGTCCATGACGTCGGCCTCACGCCGATGCGCGGGCGCTACAAGGTCTATCTTGTCACGCGCGCCGACCTGCTGCGAGGGGCAACGGCAAACGCGCTGCTCAAGACCCTTGAGGAGCCGAGCGGCAAGGCGGTCTTTATACTGCTCGCACGAACCATCGAGAGCGTCTTGCCCACGCTGGCCTCGCGCTGCCAAGTGCTGCCCTTTCGCTCGCTGCCTGAAGACGAGGCTGTCGCAGGCATTGTCGCTGCGACCGGCGTGGACGCGGCCGCCGCCCGCATCGCCCTTGCGGCAACAGGCGGCTCGAAGTCCCGCGCCGAGGCCTTCGCGCGCTCAAGCGCGCGCCGCGAGGCGCGCGCTGCGGTCATCGAGACGCTGAGTCGGCTCGACCGTGCCGACGACCTCGACGTGCTCGAGTCGGTGCGCGACCTCTTTGTGCTGCTGAAGCAGCCGCTCGACGCGGTAAAGCTTGAGCAGCAGGCCAAGATGGAGTCGCACAAGGGCGTTCTTGGCAAAGGGGCGCTCAAGCAGCTTGAGGAGCGGCACAAGCGCGAGCTGACGAGCCGCGAGCGCGAGACGATAGGGGAGGCCTTTGACATCATGCGCTCCTGGCTGCGCGACATCCTGCTCGTGCGCCTTGGCCGAGGCGAGAGCGTGGTCAACGTGGACTTCTCCCACCATGCCTGCCGGCTTGCTCCCAGCGTCAGTGAGGCGGGTGTCGTCCGCTGCCTTATGGCCATAGATCAGGCTCAAGAGCAGATACAGTATAATGTGAGACAGGAGCTTGCCCTTGAGGCAGCGTTATTCTCCATACGTGAACAATTGCAGTCATAGGCCCCGGCGGGGCAGTTGGCTCTAGATAGCGAGGATGCAACGAATGCCCACAGTCACAGCCGTTAAATTGCGGTTCAACCCAAAATCCTACTGGTTCGACCCCGTTGCCACCACGCCGCAAAGCGGCGACCATGTGCTCGTCGAGACCGAGCGCGGCCAAGAGATCGGGCTTGTCATGGACCCGGGCATAGACGTGACCGACGAGCAGGTGGCGGCGCTCAAGTCGCCGCTCAAGCCCGTGCTCCGCGTGCTGGTCGAGAGCGACTATGACCGCGTTGACGAGCTTGCGGCTCGCGGGCGCGACGCGATGCGCGTCTTTAGAGAGCACGTCGCCCGGCTTGGGCTTGAGATGCGCCCGGTCGAGGTCGAGTTCCTTTTTTCGGGCGACAAGGCCGTGTTCTACTTCACGAGCGACAACCGCGTCGACTTTCGCGAGCTGGTGCGCGACTTGGCGTCACATTTTCGCATGCGCATCGACATGCGCCAGATTGGCGCGCGCGACGAGGCGCGCATGATCGGAGGCCTGGCGCACTGCGGCGAGGAGCTGTGCTGCGCGCGACTCGGAAGCGAGTTCGATCCCGTGTCTATCCGCATGGCCAAAGAGCAGGACCTGCCCCTGAACCCTGCAAAGATCAGCGGCGCCTGCGGACGTCTCATGTGCTGCCTGCGTTATGAGTTCGAGGCGTACAAGGACTTCAAGCGGCGGGCCCCCAAGAAGGGCACGCTCACCGAGACGCCGCTTGGGCAGGCAAAGGTCGTTGACTTCGACACACCGCGCGAGATTATACACATGCGTCTAGAAGACGGAAAGCAGCTCTCGGTGCCGCTTGCCGAGCTCGAGTGCGAGCATGACAAGAGCGGCTGCATCACCTGCTGCCGCGCAAGCCGCGAGGCGCTCTCGCATTGCGCCTCGACCCCCATCATTTTGGCGCTCAGCGCGCTCGACCGCGAGGCGGAGCAGCGAAGCGAGCTGGTCGATGCCACCATCGAGCCTGCGCGAGTCCGTGCGCCACGCCGCTCGCGCCGAGGCGGCGAGGCCGCTGTGGCGGACAAGTCCGGCCAAGAGGGCGCCAAGCAGGGCAAGGGGCAGCGCTCTCAGTCGTCAGGAGAGAGAAAGCCGCGCACGCGGCAGTCCTCGCCGACCCGGCGCGACCGCAACGCGCCGAGTGGCACGGGCAGCCGTGCCTCGGGTGGCGCAGTCGTAGCAGGCGATCAGGGTACGACGGGCGGCAAGCAGCAAAAGCAGCGCCAGCGCAGGCGCCCCGGGCAGTTCTCGTCAGGGATCCGAAACCCCCTCCAAGACGACGGCGCCTCCGGTTCTCTCGGCGGCGCGACAAGAGGCGCAGCAAGCAGCTCTTCCGGCGACGCGCGGCGCCCGCGCCAAAGGCAGCGCCCGCCGCAACGCAGCGGCGAGCATGCCGGCACCGGAGGCGGCGCACAGGGCAAGGGCCGTGGCAAGGGCCCTGGCGCAGGCCCTGGCTCTGGCTCCGGTCCCGGTCACGGTCCCGGTCCCGGTCCCGGCAGCCTCGGCTCAGGCCAGGGGGCAGGCGGCGCGAGCGACGCGGCAGCTTCACGTGGCGGGCAAGACGACAACGCCAGCCACGACGGCCGCCGCCGCCGCCGTCACCGAGGCGGCGAGAGAAGCGCCGACGACTGAGCCTTCTCCCCACGCTTTTTAAGCCTCCCTGCACGGTTCCATCTCTACTGCCTTGACCACCCTGCTACAAAAGGAGACGAGATGCGCACAGACCAGGCGCAGATAACCGACCTCTATCAACTCACCATGGCCCAATCGTACTGGCATTCGGGCAGGATCGGCCTGCACTCGTCGTTTTACCTGCACTTTCGGGAGAATCCTTTTCGCGGCGGCTATGCCATTGCCTGCGGCATGGCGCAGGCGGCAAGCTATGTTGATGGCTTTCGCTTCACCGACGACGACATCGCCTACCTGCGCACCCTCGAGGGGCACGCGGCGCCAGGCGCCTCACTGTTCGCGCCTGAGTTCCTCGACTATCTCGCCCTGCTGCGGCTTAAGGTAGACATTGACTCAGTGGCCGAAGGCACGGCGGTGTTTCCGCACGAGCCTCTCATGCGCGTCACCGGGCCCATCCTCCAATGTCAGCTGCTCGAGACCGCGCTGCTCAACATGGTGGGTTTTGAGACGCTGGTCGCCACCAAGGCGGCGCGCATCTGTGCCGTTGCCCCCGGCCCGGTCGCTGAGTTCGGGCTGCGCCGCGCCCAAGGGCCGGCCGGCGGCGTCTTTGCCTCGCGCGCCGCGATCGTTGGTGGCTGCGCCTCAACCTCAAACGTCGAGGCAGGCAGGCGCTTTGGCCTCCCGGTCAGCGGCACGCACTCCCACTCGTGGGTCATGGCCTACGATGACGAGCTTGAGGCGTTTCGCGCGTTTGCCGCCGCATTCCCGCACGACTGCGTGCTGCTCGTAGACACCTACGACACCCTCAAAGGCGTGGCGAACGCCATAGTCGTCGCGCAAGAGCTGAGGGACAAAGGCTCACGGCTCCTCGGCATACGCATCGACTCAGGAGACCTTGCGTGGCTTTCAAAGGAGGCGCGACGGATGCTTGACGCAGCCGGCCATCACGACGTGAAGATCGTGGCGAGCAACGACCTTGACGAGTACACGGTCAGCTCGCTCGTCGGCGAACAGGGCGCCTGCATAGACTCATGGGGCGTCGGGACGCGCCTTGCGACGGCGTTTGACCAGCCGGCGCTCGGCTGTGTTTACAAGATGTCGGCCACGAGCAACGACTGTGGCGCATCTTGGACGCCGCGCATAAAGGTCTCGGAGCAGGTTCAGAAGTCCACCCTTCCCGGCGTGCTCTCGGTGCGACGCTATGTGAGCGAGAGCGGCGTCATGGTGGGCGACATGGTCTACGACCTCACGCGCCCTCCTGCTGACGACCGCATCATCGACCCCACTGACGAGCTGCGGCAAAAGGACCTCTCGGGCGCGACCTCACACGAGCTGCTGCAGCCGCTCGTTCGCGCCGGCTGCGCCGTCGGCGCGCTGCCAAGCGCCCTTGAGGCCCAGGCACAGACGCAGCGTTCGCTGGCGCAGCTCGACGCCTCTAACAAGCGGCTGCTCAACCCGCATTCCTACCCTGTGGGCCTGGAGCGCGGGCTGCTCAATGAGCGCGACCGCCTTATCCGCGCCTTCCGCGGCCTGTAGCCGCAGAGCGGCCGCGTCGCGTCGGCACTCGTGCGTCCCGGACGACCCCGGGCGACCCCGGGCGACCTCTCGTGCGTCCGGCAGCCACTGGCAACCACAGCTGAATTTTGGGCAGGTGTCAGGTCGAAGAATTATCGCAAGTGTTCTATACTGGATACTTCGCCGGGCTGTGTTTCTGCACCGACGTAATGCCATGCCGTCCGACAAGGGAAGTGATGGATACTTGCACCTAGTGTGGCGCCATCTAACAGCATGTCTGACAAGCGGAGGGCCTCAGACATGCTGCGGCCAAGACAGAAGGAGATAGAGGGGCAGTAATGCGCACACGTGTATTGATACCAGTATGCGCGATCATGTTGATCGTGTTCATCGCCTTCGGGTTCACTGTGACCAACAATGTGTCGTCAACAGTGGACAAGAACACTGCCTACCGTCTCGACACCGCGCTCGAGTTCGCGGCCAAGCAGTCCACCACGTCGGGCAACGTCCAAGACGTCCTGCGAAGCACGTACCATCAGCAGAACCTGTCAATAGCGCGCGCAGTGGCCCAGCTCATCGTAGAGGACCGCACCCAATTGCAGACCGACAACATGCGTCGCCTGGTCGGCACCTTGCGCATTGAGGAGATAAACGTCACCGACTCCCGTGGCGTCCAGCTGTGGGGCTCCGACCCCGCCTTCTTCGGCTTTGACTTCAGCACCGACCCCAAGTACGCGCCCTACATGCGCGTGGTCAACAGCCAGGGCGAGACCTACATCCAACCCCCTTTGCGCCGCCTGAGCGACGGGGCGATCATCCAGTATTACGGCGTCTCGCGCGTCGATGAGCCGGGCATTGTGCAGATCGGCGTGATATCGACCGACATCGACAACATGTTTGGCGCAGTCGAGTCAAAGCCCGACCTCACCGACGTGGCAAACGCCATGGGCGGCGGCATCTTCATCATGGACCCCAACGGGACCGTGAGCAGCGACAGCTTCAGCTCGATGTCGACCAACGCTGTCAACCTTTCCGATCAGCCTTGGTATCAAGCGTTTCGCGAGCAGGCCATCCAGGACCCCAGCGGCCAGAGCGGCCTTTTTGAGATAGAGCTCCCCTTAAACGACTCGTCGCTCAAAGGCCTGGCAAAAGGCAGGATTGTTGGAAACCTCGCCATTGTCGCTTGGGTCGAGTCGTCCGAGGTGGCCGACTACAAGTTCGCTCCCGTGCTCATCACGGCCGTCATAGCCGTCTTCTCGCTGCTCATCCTTCTCAACCTCCTCTACATCACGCTGAGTCGCTTTGTGATCAGGCCGCTCGACTCTATTCACGACGAGCTGCAAGCAATGGAGAAAGGAGCCCGGCTCGACACCGAGTCTATCAAGGGGGCGCCCGAAGTGCGCCATGTCGCAGCTGCGGTCAACGACTCGCTCGACCGTTTTGAGCTCACAGACGCCATTCTTGTCAGGCCTTCAAGCGCCGTCATGGAAAACCGGGTCAAATCGCAACAGGAACAGGCAAACAGCGCCGCTGCGGCCGAGGCGTTGGCGGCTGCCCGCGCAGAGTGCGCCGCCACCGCAGACTCGCTTGCAGCAGCGCTGGCGGCGCATCAGGAGGCGCTGGCCGCAAAGCAGGCCGCACTTGAGGCCAAGCAGGAGGCCGAGTCAGCCCAGCATGCCGCTCTAGCGGCGCAGCAGGAAGCCGTGGCTGCCCAACATGCCGCAGAGGCGCAGGCGGCCGCTATGCGCCTTGAGCTCGAGTCAGCGCGCACTGAGGCCTTCTCGGTGCGCGAGCAGGCAGAGGGCTTGAGCACCGAGGCGACTGCCACTCGCGAGGAGCTCGATGCCGCGCGTGCAGAGGCTGCCGCTGCCCGCGAGCAGGCAGACGTGGTGCACGCCGAGGCCAACGCCGCCCGCGAGCAGGCGATGGCCGCCCAAGCCGAGACAGTCGCTGCCCGCGAGGAGCTCATGGCCGCCCAAGCCGAGGCCGCCGCTGCGCGTGAGGAGCTTGAGGCCGCGGTGGCAAAAGAAGCTGCCGCCCGCGAGGAGCTCGAGGCGGCGCGTCTCGAGGAGTCTGCCGCCCGCGAGGAGCTTGAGGCTGCCAAGTCCGAGGCTGCTGCAGCAAACGCCGCCGCCGCCCAGGCCCAAGAGGTCGCCATGCAGGCCCAGGAGGCCGCCGTGCAGGCCCAGGAGGTCGCCGCACAGGCACGCGAGGCAGAAGAAGCGGCAAACGCCGCCGCAGCACAGGCAAACGAGGCCGCAGACGCGGCACATGTGGCCATGGCAGCGACGAAAGCCGAGGCGGCCTCGGCCGTTGAGGCTGCTGAGGCCGCGCAGGCCTCTGTCGCCGCCGAGCTCGCCGCCGCCGAGCTCGCCGCCGCCGCAGCTGCTGCCGCAAGCGCGCTCTTGCCAGGCGACGGCAGCCCCAAGGTCGCGTCCAACGGCTCGGGCGACGAGGCTGTTGAAAGGCTTGCGACTCAGGTGGCTGAGCCGTCAGGCGAGTTGCTCACGGCAATCAGCCGTGTGACCGAGATCCTGCTCGTCAGTGACGAGGCACAGTTTGAGGAAGACCTCGCCAACTGCCTGAGCATCTTGGGAGAGGCCGCGAACGCCAGCCGAGTCCTGCTGCTCAAGCAGGTCTTGCCCGTGCCCGATGGGCATCTGGTATACACAGTCGAGAGCCAGTGGTGGGACGACCTCAAGGCACGCAAGCGCGCGCGTCGCCTCTCGCGCCTCGACTTTGGCACGGAGCCTCCCGAGTGGATGCACAAGCTCATCGCAGGCACGCCTCTGGCAGGCGACGCCTCAAGCTTCCCTGCGGGACTGCGCAAGTTCGTCGAGTCACAAGGCATCACCTCGCTGCTTGCCCTGCCGGTCTACATGGGCAGCAGTTTCTGGGGATACGCCGAGTTCTCCTACTTTAACCAGGAGCACCAATTCAGCGATGCCGAGATCGACCTGCTGCGTGCAGGCTGCCTCTCGCTCACGTACGGGCTTACGAACAACCTGATGCTGCGCTCACTTGTCGCTGCTCGCAAAGGCGAGCAGTCCGAAGGCGTTTTGCTCGGCGGATGGCCGGTAAAAGACCCGGTCAAGGTAGTGGCCGAGGCCCAGGCCGAGACCGAGGCAGCGCAAACTGCCCTGCACGCGGCCCAGGCCGAGGCGGCCGCAGCGCGCGCCGAGGCGGCCGCAGCGCTGGCCGAGGTCAAGGATGCCCGAGCGGCCGCCTCCGCCGCTCAGACGATGGCCGAGGCTGCCGCAGCGCGCGCTGCCCGTGCCCCGGTGGCATCTGCCGCCGCCGTCCCTGTTGGCGAGTACCTGAACTTGCTCGGCAACGAGATGCGCCCGCCGATGCACGAGCTGGTCGCAATGGCCGTGCAGGGCCGCGCAAGCAGCACCTTGGAGGGCAAGGACCTCTTCCTCGACAAGATCAAGGGCACCTCGAGCCATCTGCTTGAGGTGGTAGACGACATAGTGGACTTCTCGCGCTTGCAAGAGCGCACGCTCGAGCCCCGCCCGGTAGAGTTCGGCTTTGAGCAGCTGTTGCGCCAGATTGTCGGCATCGCCAAGCCGCGCCTGGAAGCGAAGAAGCTGCACTTCTCCGTGTACATGGACCGACGAGTTCCCTCGATGTTGTTCACCGACAGCGCCTTGTTGGTGCGGGCGGTGTCAGGCTTGCTTGACCACGCCATCGCAGCAACCCCCGAAGGCGGGAAGGTCGGGATAACCACCAAGCTTATTGACACGAGCGACGGGTACTGCACAGTCGCGTTTGACGTGAGCGACACCGGCACGGGGCTTTCGGCTGAGAGGCTCGACTCGTTGTTCGTGCCCTTGTCGCAGGCCGATGGGCTGGCACAACGGGTGTCGGGGTCGGGCGACCTTGCTCTTGCGTTGGCCCAGGGCATCATAGAGCTTCTGGGCGGGCGCATCTGGGCGACGACGGAGACGGGCAAAGGCACCACCATACATTTGACGTTCAAGGCGCGACTTGGCGGTCAGCCACATGCCGCTCAGCCGCTTGTCGAGCGGCCACGCGAGGCCTCAGCAGAAGGAGGCATCGGCGGTGCGGCAGGCACCGTGCCCGCCTCAGCGGCAGCCCCAGTGGCAGCCCCAGCGGCAGCCTCAGCGGCGGCAGTGGCAGGGGCGCAACCGCCTGCCTTTGCGCCTCACGCTTACGTGCCTGATGCTCCAACTGCCGAGCCCAGCTTTGCGCACGGCTCCGTGACCGAGGGGGCAGGGGCAGCAAGCGCCGCTTTGCCGAGCGCTGAGGGCGTTGCGGGCGCTGAGGCGAGTGCGGTCGCTGCGAAGAGCGACGACGCGGCATCGGCCGAAGAGGCGCCCAAAGAAGAAGAGAAAGTGCTGCGAGGATGGGCTGCGCGCCGCGCAGAACGCCGCGAGCGCCGTGAGGAGGCCCGTCGCGAGCGCGAGGAAGAGTCACGACGCTCCCGTGAGGACGAGGCCGCGAGAGCTGAGCAGGCGCATCGTGATGAGGCCGCTCGGCTCGAAGAGCTCGCAAAGGCCGAGGAGGCCGCCCGCGAGGAGCGCGAGCGCGCCCGTCAGGATCGCGAAGAGACCGCTCGCCGCGAGGAGGAGGCCCGCATTGCGGCAGCCCGCCTCGAGGAAGAGGCACAGCGCGCCAAGGCCGAGCAGCAGGCACGCGAAGACGCGCTGCGTCGCGAGCGTGAGGAAGAGCAGCGTCGCGCACATGAGCAGGCTGCGCGTCGCGAGCGCGAGGAGCAGGCGCGACGAGCCGAAGAAGCCCGCCAGGCGCGTGAAGAGGCCGAGCGCCAGGCGCGCGAGGAGGCAGCCCGCCAGGCGCGTGAAGAGGCCGCACGGCGCGCTGAGGCAGAGCGCCGCGAGGAAGCAGCCCGCACAGCCCGCCAAGAGGCTGCGCGACGCGAAGAAGAGGCCCGACAGGCGCGCGAAGAGGCAGACCGAGTAGAGGAAGCGGCCCGCATGGCCCGCGAGGATGCGGCCCGCCGTGAGGCAGAGACTCGTCATCAGATAGAAGCGCAGCGCGCAGAAGAGCTGCGCCGCGAGGAATTCGCCCGCCAGGCCGAGGCAGCTCGCCTGCAGTCGTCCGATCCTGCGGCCATGCAGCCGGGCGCGCCACATGACATTCTGCACTACACACAGCCAGGCGCCACACCGACGCCGCAGCCTGCAGCCGCTCGTCCCCCTGTGGCATTCGAGCCCCTGCCGCTTGTCTTCGACGAGGCGCCCCGAGTGGCGACGCCCCCTGTGAGCGCCCCTGCTCCGAGCGCCCCTGCTCCTGCCCAGACCCAGGCCCCAGCTCAAAGCCCTGCCGCGCCTTCATCGCTCGGCATCGACGACTTCTCCGGCTTCCGCATCCTGTTTGCCTCGGCCACGCACGAAAACCGAGACGCCATCACTGCGCTGCTTGAGCCGACGGGCATCCAGATAGACTTCGCTTCTGACGGCCAGGAGGTCATCGACCTGTTCCTCTCAGCGCCCCGTCGTTATGCGGCCATTTTCATGGACATGCGGATGCCCCATGTGGACGGCATCAAGGTGGCGCGCTACATCCGACGACTCAACCTTGAAGTCGCGCGCAACGTGCCCCTCGTGGCGATGTCGCCGAGTTTTTCGGTGGAAGAGCTGTCGTTGTGCCGCGAGGCCGGCATGGATGATCATGTCCGAAAACCGTTGGATTTGAGTGAAGTACTTGTAAAGTTACGTGCGTTTATTGACAACAGGGCATAAGGTACAATGAGGCTGTTGGACGAAGGATTTTTCTACGAGGCCACGGGGGGTTTTCGTGGTACGGATGCAGCAGCCTCAAAAAAAGAGCATTTTCGCGCGTTTTGGAACGCCGCTGGTGCACGTTGCCCTTCCCCTCTGCGTGACCGCCGCAGCCGCCCTTGGAGTGTTCCTTCTCCTGGGTGGCTGTTCGAGCACAGGGACCCCCAAAGGCATTACTAACCCGGGCAACCTGCGCGATGCAATGCCCGTCGTGTTGGAGAGCACCACTCCTGCCCAACGTGTCATCGACAACGGCAAGGCGACCCTCGACTACTCAAACGCCGAGGACGGATACATCTGCGTCAAGTCGAAGCTTGACGGCATCAAGGTAAAGGTACTGGTCAAGGTTGCAGACGCACAGTATCAATACACTATCAACAATCCAGGACAATACATAACAATACCACTCTCCCAAGGAGACAACACCTATTCAGTTGGAGTGTGGGAGAACATCTCGGGCGACAAGTACGCGGCTGTGTTCTCGCAAGACGTGCAAGTGACGCTCAGCAGCGAGTTCGCGCCCTTCTTGCGCCCCAGCCAGTACGTGTCGTATTCGGCGGGCGACGAGTCTACTGAACTGTCGCAGGTACTGGCGGAGGGCGCCACGAGCGACGTCGAGGCCATAAACGGGATCTATACCTGGGTTGTCGAGAACATCGACTACGACACATACAAGGCCGAGACAGTGGCGCCGGGATACCTCCCAGTCAACGACGACACCATCAACACAAAGACCGGCATTTGCTTTGACTATGCCGTGCTGACCGTCTCGATGCTGCGCGAACAGCGCATACCCGCCAAGCTCGTTATCGGCTATGCGGGCACTGCCTACCATGCGTGGATACGCGTCTACAGCTTTGACGAGGGAGAAGTCATCGCAGACTACAGCTTCAACGGCGACGAATGGGTGCATATGGACCCGACGTTCAATGCCTCGAGCAAGGGAACGATCAACCTTGCCTCGCTGATCGGCAACGGAACTAATTATCAACCTATGTATTATTACTAGCGTAACAGGTACTAACGGAGAAGGAGAGCGACTAGAATGGCCAGAAGAGACAAAGAGCTGTCGCCAGCTGAGCTGAAGCTGTTCTTCAGCAACCTCGAGCTTGTCTACCACTCGGGGCTACCGCTCACTGAAGGCTTCGACATCCTGCGCAGCAACGCGCAGACAGCCTCGGAGAAGAGGCGCCTCGAGGTCCTGTACCAGGCGGTGACAGGCGGGCTTTCTCTGTATGAGGCGCTTAAGAAGCAGGGAGACCTTCCCGACTACGCGCTCTCGCTCATCCGCATCGGCGAAGAGACAGGGCGCATGGAAGAGACCTTCGCAGGCCTCAACGACTATTACGGGAAGCGCGACGCGCTCGCACAGTCCATTCGCTCCTCGCTGACCTACCCGCTCTCGATGCTCATCGTCGTCCTGGCGGTAGTCATCGTCTTGCTCACCCAGGCGATGCCGGTCTTCGACCAGGTGTTCCGGCAGCTCGGCTTTCAGATGACCGGCGTCGCGGCGACCCTGCTCGATGTCGGCGCGCTGCTCAGCAGCTACGCCCTCGTGTTCGCAGGGGGCATAGCCGCACTCGTGGCCCTTGTCGTCATACTGCGCCTGCTGCCTTTTGGCAAGCGGCTCTTCAGGACTTTGTTCCAGGCGGCGCCTTTCACACGCTCGCTCTCGCTCAGCCTCTCGACACAACGATTCGCCCTCGCCCTCTCGTCACTGCTCCAGGCGGGCTTGAGCGTCGACGCGGCGCTTGAGTACGCCGAGCCGCTCGTGGACGACAAGCGCGCGCGGCGCTCTGTGCGCCTCATCCGCGAGCACGTGGGCAAAGGGGAGTCGTTCTTGACGGCGGTGGAGAGGAGCCGGCTGTTCCCCGCCTCGACTATGGCGCTGCTTGCTGTGGGGTTCAAGACGGGGACTGACGCGGAGGCGTTCGACCAGATTGGCGAGCAGATCGCGCTGACAGCTGAGCACAAGACCGACGGCCTTGTCGCAGCCATTGAGCCCACGCTCGTAGTCGTCATGTGCCTTCTCGTAGGGGTCATTCTTCTGTCGGTCATGCTGCCGCTCCTCGGCGCCCTCACGGGGTTTTAGGGGCGACGCCATGACACGCGCACAGACGCGCCGCAGCGACACGCGCCACAAGGGACGCATCGGCGCCCTAAAGCTGGCACGCACGCTCCTGTACGCCGTACTGCTTGCCGGCGCGGTGGCGCTCGGCATCGGAGGCGTCACGGACCGCATGACAGGCAACGAGGTCAGGTTCGTGCATGACGCCGTGATACGCAGCTCCGTGCAGTGTTACGCTGTTGAGGGACGCTACCCGCCGAGCATCGCCTACCTCGAAGAGCGCTATGGGCTTTTAATCGACCATTCCCGCTACCTGGTCTACTACGAGCCGGTCGGCTCGAACCTTCTCCCACAGGTCAACGTCATGGCGGTGGCGCGATGAGCGCCGCGAAGCACCCCCGCCGCCACTCCTTTGACCTGCTGATCGTGCTTGTCGTCTTCAGCGTCTACGCTGGCAGCGCCCTGCTCGTCTCGGCGACCGGGGCCAACGTCTATCGTCAGACGGTTGAGGTGATGCAGGACGACTTCAACCTGAGGACGAGCATTCAGTACCTTACCGAGAAGGTCCGCCAAAACGACGTGGCAGGCGGCGTGCGCATCGAGAGCCAAAATGGCTCAGACGCCCTGGTGCTTACCCAAGAAATAGTGGGGCGCGAGTCCTTTGAGACCTGGATATTCGTCAGCGACGGGCAGCTTCGCGAGACGACCATAGCCGCCGGGACGGCCTTGAGCCTCGACCAGACGCAGGCCATCATGCCGCTGCGCGACCTTCGCATCGACTATGACCCCAACGGCCTGCTCGACATCCGGGCCGTGACGGTCGAAGGCAGCACGAGCGAGACGAGCATCCAAGTCAAGTCAGGTGTCTCATGAGCGCCAAGTCGTCGCGCTCCCGCGCGTTTTTTCTCGAGCTGGTCTTGGATCTAGTGGTGTTCATGCTGTGTGCCGTTGTGGTGCTGCAGGTGTTCATCGACGCGCGCGCGACAAGCAGCGTCGGCGCCGCGCTCACGCATCTCTCGGTGAAGGCGCAGGACATCGCCGCGATCTACCAGGACTGTGAAGGCGACCCGGACGCGCTGCTACAGGCCATCGGCCGAGACGTCGAGCCT
Source organism: Coriobacteriales bacterium (assembly GCA_031279835.1). Lineage (GTDB taxonomy): Bacteria > Actinomycetota > Coriobacteriia > Coriobacteriales > UBA8131 > JAITHV01. The sequence goes on along the minus strand of JAITHV010000122.1, from coordinate 2,012 downwards.
GTCGTCGAGTCAGGCCAGCTCCTGCTCGTCTACGGCTTCAACGACGAGTTTGACCCGGTGGACGTTGCGCATGCGCGCTACACGGTCACGGTGCTCGTGCCCACCGCTGGTCCCGTGCGTGAGGCGGTCATCGGCTTGACGGCCGATGGCAGGCTCGTCCATGAGTTCAAAGTCACGACCTTGTGCTCTTCCGACACTCAGTTCCTCGGGCTTCCCGACAGCACGGGCATCCCGAGCGTGAGCGAGCTCACTGACCCGTCAAGAGGGGGGGCGTGATGGCAGGCAGGAACCTTGTGCGCAAGACGGCCCCGCCCCAGCAGCGCTCCTCGGGCAAAGGCGCCATCGGCGTCGGCATCACGACGCTGATCACCATTCTGGTCGTCATGCTGCTCGCGGTCTTCTCCGTGCTCTCGCTTTCGACGGCACGGTCAGACCTTCGACTGGCGCAGATGTCGGCACAGGCAGCAAGCGACTACTATGAGGCCGACGGCAGGGCCCAGACATGGCGGGCGCGGCTCGTGAGCACCGTCATCGTGACGCCGCCTGCCGAGCGGGGCGAGCGCCTGGCCAAAGCCGGATACGCGGTCACCGACGGCGGGCCAGGCGTGCTGCTCGTGACGGGCAGCTTTGCCATAGACGAGCTGCGGGACCTCGTGGTCACCATTGCCGTGGGGACCGACGGCTCGTGCATGGTGCGGCAGTGGCAGACGGTCTCGTCGTAACAGTGGCCATGGTCAACTATAGGGAGAAAACCGCCCATCGGCGCGGATTCCACATAACAGTCAGGCAGCCGTGTCTTGCGACACGGGCACAAAAGAGAACGAGGTAAACATGGACGCAAAAGCATTGCTCGGCGAGCTGGTGAGCAAGGGAGTCGCAGACATCTTCATCATCACCGGCCGTCCGCTGAGCTACAAGCGCGGGACGGCCATCGAGCCGCTCAACGACCAGGCCCTGCTTCCCGCAGACACCGAGGACATCATCGCTCAGATCTACGAGATGGCCGACGGCCGCTCGATGGCGACCATCATCGAGAAAGGCGACGACGACTTCTCGTTTGCCATCAAGGGCATGTCGCGCTTCCGCGTGAACACCTACAAGCAGCGCGGCTCGCTTGCCGCCGTCATCCGTGTCGTGGCATTCGAGCTGCCCGACCCTGCCTTGCTCAGCATCCCGCAGTCCGTGCTCGACCTCACCGAGCTGCGTCGTGGACTGGTGCTCATCACCGGCCCGGCCGGCAGCGGCAAGACGACGACGCTCGCATGTCTCATAGATCGGATAAACACGTATCGCAACTCACACGTGATAACCTTGGAGAACCCCATCGAGTTTCTCCATCGCCATAAGGAGAGCCTCATCAGTCAGCGTGAGGTGAGCATCGACACCATCAGCTATGCGACGGCACTGCGCGCGGCCCTGCGCGAGAGCCCCGACGTCATCCTCATCGGCGAGCTGCGCGACCCCGAGACGATCTCCATCGCGCTCACGGCGGCCGAGACCGGCCACCTTGTGCTCTCGACCCTGCACACGATCGGCGCGGTCAACACCGTGGACCGCCTTGTGGACTCATTTGCCGCCGAGCAGCAGGCACAGGTGCGCATGCAGCTCTCAATGGTGCTCCAAAGCGTCGTCTCGCAACAGCTGCTGGCCTCGTCAGGCGGCTCTATGATCCCCGCCTTTGAGATCATGCACTGCAACAACGCCATCCGCAACCTCATCCGCGAGGGGCGCACCCACCAGATGTCCGCGATCATCAACACCTCAGCGGCCGAGGGCATGGTCGGCATGGACACCTGCCTCCTGAGCCTGTACCGGGCCGCGCTGATCACGGCGCAAGACATGACGACGCACGCGCTCGCGCCCGAGGCGCTCGCCAAGCAGGCAGGGCTCGTCTGAAGGCGCGCCCACGCGTTTTGGCATCCGTGCAAGAGGGCTGAGGCGGGTCAAAGAGGGCCAAAGAGGGCCACTTGGGAACATCGCGGCTTGACTGCTCCTAGTAACGTTGGCTTGGG
>JAITHV010000105.1 GCA_031279835.1 Coriobacteriales bacterium | reverse complement strand
AACACCGCCGCCAACTCGACCATTCGTAGCTGTAAAACAGTTCAGTACTAACATTATAGGATCAAGGAAGGGGTTGCACTACGTTGAGATAGTATCCGCACTGCAAGGGGGGATTTTTTTTAAAATACTGCCAAGAGGCGGGTTGCCCGTCACAGTTATTGGCAGACTCCCATCTAGCATCACTGATTGTTCGGGGGATGGCGGCGTTGCCTCATGTAGCCGAAGTCGCAGGACCCAACCATGTAACATCAGCAGAGACCGGCAGCTCGGCATTTGTTTGTCTGTCGTAAGCTCAGATTATGCTTTTGTCTGCTACAATGCCGTTATCGCCTGCCATGGGGATGTCGGCAGGCACCGCTTTTAGAAAGGGGAGTCCCTTCAATGAGACGAAGCCTAGCTGCGCTTGCGCTTGCCTTGTTCCTCTCGACACTAGCCCTCCTTGTGGCGCCTGCCACATCGGCTTTTGCTGACGACGATTATACGGCTACAGTCAAATACTATGACGATGTGCAGATTACCTACACCGTGAACTATCCCAACGGCGGGATCTGGACAGGTTCGGGCGACATCCCGATCGGCGGAGACGCCGCAAGCGGCCTCGACCAGCTCTACTGCGTCGATCCCTTCATTCACTTTCATAGCGTCGCCACCACCACCTGGCAAGGCGGCGTCACAACCGACACTATGGCGGGCTACTCCGTGGCGGCGCCATGGTCCATCAGCACAAGCCTGGCCTATGCCCGCCCGGCCGTGGACTGGCTTATCCGCAACGGCTACCGCGGCAACTACCTGACCAACGACGCCACGAGCCAGCAAAGCATCACACGGCTGCAGCAGCTTTACCCGCAGCTCCTCGGCAGCCTTGATGGGCAGACAGCCAAGCGCATCTGCCTCATGGCCACCAAGGTCGCCGTCTGGAAGGTCCTCGAAGGCGACCATGTTCAGATTCGCACCACGTCGCTGCCCTCGTCGCAACAGCAAGTCCTTGACGGGCTTGTCACGGCCATGATCCAGGACGCTCAATCCAACAGGCCAGTGCTCGGCAACGCGCCCACCGGCTTTGCGCTCGCCATCGACTCGACCGGTGCCATCGTGCACGACACGGGCACCAGCACCAACTATTACGGGCCGCTGAGGGCACAGGCAACCCTCAACGACTACCGGGGCACGAGCGGGCTTCTCGACAAGGTGTTACTGACGGTCAACGGCACCGAGCTTTCGGGGGTATCATATGTAACTTTTAATGGTGGGACCACGACTTCAACCTTCACCTCCCCGACCACGCTGCCAACAGCGCCGGTTTATGGGACCGGCGCTCCCGGATGGTACTTCGACGGCACGCAGTGTGCCACGTCAGGTGACGTCACGTGGACAAGCCCGGTCTTTTACCTCGAGGTGCCTGACGCCCGGGGGCTTGGAGGAGCTCAAGCGGCTGACGAGCTGACCATACACGCCATGGCCAAGCTCAACGACGTCGGCCTGGCTGCTGGCACGCCTGTGACCCTCGTCTGGGCAAACGCCCAGGGCATCCAACAATGGAACCATGTGCAGGCCTATTCTGGCGCCGCCAACGACGGCCTTGTCACGAGCATGTACGCCGACGTGGCGCTGCCGCTCGGGGCGACGTCGCTGGGGTTTCTCCAAATATCCAAGAAGGTCGAGAACACGACGCCCGACGACGGCACGCAAGAGTACTGGTTCTCTCTGTACTACTCGAGCAGCCCTACGGGGCCTTTTGACGAGCGCGTGCAGCTTGACGCGAGCAACACGCTGAGCGTGTGCTCGGTGGACGAGACCCATGACGTCTTTGACATCCGCATGGGCAACACCGCTACGATTCGCGACCTCCCACCGGGGTATTACCAGGTTGTGGAGATTCGCGACGGCACGCCGCTTGACCGCGTGGACTTCCAAACAGACACCGCCTCGGGCACCTTCACGCAGCGCGCCCCGGCCTCGGTCAACGCCCTGGGCAACTACGTCGCCGACCCCGTCGAGCTTGAGGCGACGCCTACGGCCAACTATCAGCTGACGCCACGCAACGTGGTGTTCACCAACGTCAAGCCAAAGCCCGACATACGGCTGTACGTCCAGAAGCTCTCTGTAGAGATAACCGACACGGTCACGGTGTTCGACCGCGGCTACCCCTATGCGTTTCAGGTACAGCGCTCCACCGACGGCGCTCTTTGGACGCCTGCTGACCTCTCTGGCCTCAACTTTGGAGGGAGCGACGCGACGGTGACCGACTCCGCGCAAGGACGCTTCACGCTCAACGCGACGGGAGGGTGCTACCTCGATTTGCCCACACCGGTGCCGGGCGAGCTGTACCGCGTCGTCGAAGAGTCCCCTGACGGCATGATGGCGGCCTACGACGTAACAGGGACCGACAGCTCGGGCACGCAGAACTACAGCGCGGCCGGCATGCAGATGCCATCGTATGAGCCTTTTGCCAGCGAGGCGCTTCCTGCCCTCATGCACCAGCACTACTACCTCGCGTTCGTGAACGCCAACGTGGTCACCTCGACGATCAGCATGAGCAAGGAACTTCGTGCGCCTGGCGGCCTACCCGACACGTCGAGCGAGAGGCTCTTCCCGTTTCAGGTGCGCTGGCTTGACGACTCGGAAGGAACGGACGACTGGACACCCGTCCCGCTCACCGCAAACGCGGGCGTCGACAGCGAGACGAGCGAGGCGCTGCTCGTGACCGGTGTCACCGAAGAGCGCCTGAGCGCGCCTGACGCAAACGGCCACCCGACAGTCGTCTGGCTCAAGGCCGGCGAGACGGCAACGGTCGCCGGGCTTCCGGTTGGCTCCTACAAGATCGAGGAGCTGCTTGACAGCACGGCTCGTGGGGAGTTCGCTACGGCCTACCGGGCAGAGACGGCAAACGCAGCCCTCTTCGCCGAAGGAGACGGGGTCCTGACTGCGAGCATGGACCTCGAGGACGACGAGCTGAGCGTGCTGTTCACCAACACTTCGCTCAAGCCGGCAGGCATTGTGGAGAAGCCCTTCGAGTCAGAGAAGTTGCCAAACACCGACAAGCTCCCGGGAACAGGACGCGCCGACATAGGCGGCGGAGCAGGCCTTGCGGCGGCACTGGCGCCATCTGCGATGCTCGCCTTCCTCGCCTCAGGAACCGCCCTGCTTGCCATTGCCCGGCTCAAGCGCGGGCCAGCCCGCCACAACAGCGGCAGGTTTTGGCGCTGGTCAAGGCTAGGCGCCGTACAAGGCGCAGCTCGCAGCTCCGCTCGCCGCCCTGGTCGCCGTGAACCAGGCGGTCTCTAGCCGGTTTTTGATAAAAAGTGACAAAAGGGGTTGCGTGATTCTGGCTGCTTCCGTAGAATAGCTACTTGTTCATGCGGACATGGCTCAGCTGGTAGAGCACAACCTTGCCAAGGTTGGGGTCGCGGGTTCGAATCCCGTTGTCCGCTCCATCGCAGTATTGAGCCGGCCAAGCGAAACCTCTGATGACGTTTCGGCCGGCTCTTAGCTACTGGATCTCGTAGGGCGACGTGGCCAAGCGGTAAGGCAGAGGCCTGCAAAGCCTTCACCACCGGTTCGAATCCGGTCGTCGCCTCCAAGAACTCTCAGGTCAGATGACAAGCACATGCCATCTGACCTGTTTTGTCTTTCGGGGAGCATGGCCGCTGCCGCCGCAGGCAGGCAGCATGACCGACCGCTTCGTCAGCCTGCGATCTTCTTTACGGCCAAAAGCGCCGCGTCATAGTCGGGTTGCTCGGTTATCTCGGACACGTATTCTGTGTAGACGACCTGGTTTGCCGCATCCACTACAAAGACCGCGCGCGTGAGCAGCGCGAGCTCCTTGATGAAGGTCCCTGTGGCTCGTCCGAACTCGGCGCCGTTGTAGTCGCTGAGGACCTTGACCGACTCGATTCCTGCCGAGCCGCACCAGCGTGCCTGGGCAAAAGGCAGATCGACGCTCAAGCAGTAAATGCTCACGCCAGACAGCTCGGCCGCACGCTCGTTAAACGTCCGCACCTCGAGGTCGCAGACCGGGGTGTCGAGCGACGGGACCGTCAAGAACACCCGGGAGCCGTTCGTCTCCGACGTGTTGAACGCCAACATGTTGTTGTCAAACGCTGTAACCGTTGGCAGCACGTCTCCGACCTTGAGCTGCTCGCCTGCAAGCGTCAGTCTTTCTCCACCAAAAGTGACTGTCATCATCGTCGTCTCCTTTACTCATAGACTTTTGCCATTATTTCATTAATTATCTGTTAGCCGTGTGCTGAGGATCGCGGCTGCTTCAGGCTTGTCAAAGTTGCCGCCCGTCTTGGCCGAGAGCGCGCCCATGACCTTTCCCATGTCCTTTTTTGCAGTCGTGCCGAGACCTGCCAGCACCTGCCCGATAAGAGCGTCGAGCTCATCGCCCTGCACTTGGCGCGGCAGGTACGACTCCAGGATGGAGACCTGCGTCGTGAGCGTCTCGGTGCGCTGCTGGTCGTTGTTCGCTCGAATCGAGCCGTCAAGGGTCTCACGCGTTTGCTTGAGGAGGCGCCGAAGCATCGCGGTGACGTCCTCGCTCGTGACGGAGCGTCGCTCGTCAACCTCGATGTTCTTGACTTCGGTATGCCATTGTCGCAGGATGGCGAGGCGCGGCTTGTCCTGCGCCTTCATTGCCGCCTTGATGTCGTCGAGCAGCTTCTGGTAATCCATGTCTGTGCCTTTCTGCAACGGGGCCGGACGCCCAGCGTGCAGACGCCGCCGGGCTTTCAGGCCTTCTCCTTCAGGTTTACAGAGTCCGCAGCCCGAGCTCCTTGAGCTGGCGGGACGCCACCGTCTCGGGCGCCTTGGTCATCGGGTCTGCCCCGCTGGATGTCTTCGGAAAGGCTATCACGTCGCGGATGGAGCTAAACCCTCCAAGCAGCATGATGAGGCGGTCAAGTCCGAGCGCGATGCCGCCATGAGGAGGGGCGCCGAAGCTGAGCGCCTCAAGCAAGAAGCCAAACTGCTCGCGCGCCTCTTCTTCCACAAACCCCAGCTGCGCAAGCACCCGCAGCTGGAGCTGCTCGTTGTGGATACGCAACGTCCCGCCGCCGATCTCGAAGCCGTCCATGACGAGGTCGTAGGAATAGCTGCCGACTGCCAGCGGGTCAGACTCGAGCTTGTCGAGGTCCTCGTCTTTAGGGCGCGTGAACGGGTGGTGGTTGGCGGTGTAGCGCCGCTCCTCAGCGTCGTACTTGAGCAGCGGAAAATCCACGACCCACAACAGGCCGTGGCCGTCGCGGGGCGCCTCGAGCAGGTCGGCGAGGTAGAGCCGCACCGCCGAGAGCGCCGCGCTGACCGTCTCGAAGCAGTCGGCGCCGAACACCACGAGGTCTCCTGGCTCCACGTCAAGGGCGGCCTTGACACGCTCTAGCAGCTCGTCGCCCAAGAACTTGATGATAGGAGACTTCGCATCGCCGCTTTCGGTGAACGCTATCCACGCCATGCCGGCGGCGCCGTGATCGGTTGCCACTGCGGCTATCTTGTCGATTTCTCCTCGGCTTAATGAGCCGGCGCCTTTTGCGTTGATCGCCTTTACCACGCCACCGCCCTCTACGGCCGCAGCGAACACCTTGAAGCCACAGCCGGCGACCAGAGCAGAAATGTCTTTGAGCTCTAACCCAAATCTGGTGTCAGGACGGTCGTTGCCAAAGCGCTCCATGGCCTCGTGATAGCTCATGCGCTCCAAGCGCTCAGGAACCTCAAGGCCGACCGGCGCGAGCGCCTCGCGCAGCACGTCTTCCATGAGCGAGAGGATGTCGTCTTCGCTGACGAAGCTCATCTCGATGTCAAGCTGGGTGAACTCGGGCTGGCGGTCGGCTCGCAGGTCCTCGTCCCTAAAGCACCGCGCGACCTGATAGTAGCGCTCGACGCCGCCCACCATGAGCAGTTGCTTGAACAGCTGGGGAGACTGTGGCAGGGCATAAAAGGCGCCGGGGCTTGTGCGCGCGGGCACGAGGAAGTCGCGTGCCCCCTCGGGAGTCGAGCGCCCCAGCACGGGCGTCTCGACCTCCATGAACCCGCGGGCGTTGAGCGCTGTGTGCAGCGCCGCCGTCACCGTGCTGCGAAGCCGCAAGGCCTTGAGCACCTCGGGGCGGCGGATGTCGAGGTAGCGCCATCTCAGGCGCGTGAGCTCCTCGGTCTCTATGCCGTCCGCAATGGCGAAGGGCGGCGTCTTTGAGCTGTTGAGCACGCGAGCCGAGCTGACAAGCACCTCGACTGCCCCCGTGGGCATGGAAGGGTTTGCCGTGCCCTCAGGGCGCAGGCGCACGGCGCCTTCCACGAGTATGACCCACTCGGGGCGCATCTTCTCTCCCAACGCAAAGGACTCTGCGTCGCAGGCATCGGGGTCGAACACGCACTGAGTGACGCCGCCACGGTCGCGCAGGTCGACGAATATGAGCCCGCCGTGGTCGCGGCGATGGCCGACCCAGCCGGTGAGAGTCACCGCCATGCCCTTGTCGGCATCGGTCAGTTGCCCACAGGTGTGGCTGTGCATGCAATACGAGTTGAGGTAATCGGTTTGATCGGTCATAAGCCTTCCTTCATGGTGTTGACGATACGTGCAAAGTCTTCAGTCGCGTCAAGGCGCACCTGCTGCTCGGCGCCTTCTGACATCGAGCGCAGCGTGGCCGAGCCGACCGTCAGCTCGTTAGGCCCTATCACGGCGACCCAGGGCGCCGCAGACTTGTCGGCAAGTTTGAACTGTGACTTGAGAGAGCGGTCCTGGTGGTCAAGCTCCACACGCATGCCGGCGTCGCGCAGGCGACAGGCGAGCGCAAATGCCGCAGCGCGCGAGTCAGCGTCAACGGCAGCGACAAACAGTTGGGGCGCCAAGGGCGACACCGGTATGCCGCCGCTGGCCTCGAGGGCGAGCACGATGCGCTCCAGGCCTACCGCAAACCCTAGGCCAGGGGTCGGCTTTCCGCCGAACTGCGCTATGAGCCCATCATAGCGCCCTCCCCCGCCGATGGCGTTTTGGGCGCCGAGCCCGACGTCTACCTGCACCTCGAAGACGGTTCTCGTGTAGTAGTCGAGGCCGCGAACGAGCAGCGGCTGCTCCTCGTAAACGATGCCAGCAGCGTCAAGGCGGGCCTTGACCGCCTCATAATGGCCGGCGCACTCGTCGCACAGTCGCTCGGTTATTCGGGGGGCAGCCGCCATGACCTCCTTGCACGTGGGGCTCTTGCAGTCGAAGGCACGCAGCGGGTTGGTGTCGGCGCGCCTGCGGCACTCGTCACAGAGCCCGTCAGCAGCTTCAAGGATAAAAGCCCTGACCTCCTCGCGAAACGCCGGGCGACAGTTCTCGTCGCCCATCGAGTTAACGAGCAGCCGCAATAATGACGACGCAAGGCCGGCCTCTTCAAAAAAGCGCATGAGCATGATTATTGCCTCTGCATCCGCCGAAGGGCTGGCAGCGCCGATGCACTCGGCACCGATTTGGTGAAACTGGCGCAGCCGCCCTTTTTGCGGCCGCTCATGGCGAAACATCGACCCTCGGTACCACAGCTTTGCCGGGGCGGCCCCCGAAGCCGCAAGCCCGTGCTCAACGACGGCACGGGCGACGCCCGCCGTGCCCTCGGGGCGCAGCGTGAGTTGCTCGTCGGCCTTTGGCGCACTGCCGTCGCAAAGCCGCGCGAGCGCCTGGGGAGACAGCACCGAGAACATCTCCTTGCCCACGACGTCGGTGGCCTCGCCGATGCCGCGCACAAAGACTTCGGTAGACTCGAACAGCGGTGTCTCGACGAGGCGGTAGCCATAGCGCGAGAAGACCCGGTGGGCAGCTTGCTCCAGAAAGTCGAACGCCTGGGCAGATGCAGGAAGCAGGTCGTTGGTCCCGCGCGGCGCACGCAGTTGCATGGTGTTCCTTACAATCCGTGGTTTTTTATACAAAGAGTGCCCACACGCAGTAATAAAACCGCTTTGGGCAGCCTGACTATTGTACCGCAAGTGCTCGTAGGCAGGCCGCTGAGCGCCACTAGGCGCCGAGAGACCAGGACTTCTGTGCGCCTTCGTCGTGCCCGCCCGCCCCATTTGGCGCGGCAACGACCAGCCCGTCACGCTCTAGCCCTTCCATCAGGCGCTCAACTTCCTCGTAGTCAGGCGCCACGCGCCCGGCAGCAAGCTCAAAGGCCGCCAGGGCCGACTCGAGCTCAACGTCCGACAGCGTGCCCTGTGCAAGCATGCAGCGCAGCAGCTCGGCGCGCTTTTGCCGTGACGAGCCTTCGAAGCACGACTGGCGCACATGATGCGCAGAGCGCCGCGAGGGGTTGGGAACCGTCTTTTTGAGGTACGCGCCATAGTCAAGCAGCGCGTAATACCACGTGCGTGGACCGTCCGGCCTCGTCGCGGCGTCAAGCGAGCAGGCCGCCTGCACGAGCGGCACGAGCTCCTTGTCGGGCACTTTGTCGCAGTGGGCATAGAACTCGTGGAGAAACACCGCGCGCACGTTTGTCTCTAGATACACCTGCTGCTGGCCATAGGCGAACACGCAGACGCCGGCAGCGGTCGAGGGACCGATGCCCGGAAGCGCGAGCAGCTCGCGATAGTCGCTTGGAAGCACGCCGCCAGCCGATGAGCACGCCTCGGCACAACGCTTGAGAGCGAGCGCACGGCGGTTGTACCCCATGCCCTGCCAGCGCCCGAGGACTTCCGGCAAAGGAGCCGCTGCCAACGAGTCGATGCTCGGAAAACGCTCGACCCACTCCTCCCAGCGCCCCAAGACGCGAGACACCTGCGTCTGCTGAAGCATCACCTCGCTCACGAGCACCGCATAGGCGTCACATGTGCGCCGCCACGGCAGGTCGCGGTAGAGCTCGGCTCCCCGCTCGCGCACAAGCTCAACGAACCTTGAAAGCCCGGCCAAGCCTGCCGCAGTCACTGCTTGTGCCATCAGACCGGCTGTCGCCGCCAGGCCTTATCGCCTCACGCGCCGTCTTGGGCGCGGGACTCTTCTGCAATATAGCACCCCGAGCGGCTTGTCAGATGAGCACGACCCCCATTGAGCAGCTGCTTTATGGTGACTGAGGAGAAGTAGTCGCGCAGCAAGTTGTTCGCGCCTTCCCAGGTGGCGTGGAACTGACAGGTCTCGTCGCGACTGCACCATCCAGGACTCGTCGTGCAGATGGCAGTGTGAATCTCTCCTTGCACTGACTCGATGAGCTCAAGCAGGGTGAGGGTGTCGGGGTCTTTGATGAGCACCATGCCGCCATGGGCACCGCGCTGCGAGCGAACAAAGCCGCTGAGCACCAGGTCATGCGATATGCTGCGCGCGAACGCATAGGGGACGTCTTGTATCTCAGCGGCCTCGCGCACCGACAACGGCATGCCGTCATGCTCGACAAGCGCGGCAATGAGGCGTATCGCATAATCAGTTCTTCTTGAGATGTCCATACCTAGTCCTCCCAACAGCCATGCACAGTCGTCATCGGCCTTTAGCAAGTCATCACTTGACTCCAGCAGCCTCAGACTAGCTCAGTCGCCACAAGCGGCATCCTGAAGGCCTACCCGACAAGCATCCAGCAAGGCACCGGGTCATGTGCCTTGTGGAATGCTACGAATGCTATCACACTTATCACATAAAGGACAGGTCATCGCGCAGCTCGCTGCTGAACTGCTCGACGATAATGTTCTCGACCTGTTCGCGATACGGTGAGCCGGGATCGATATGCGACACGATGTGGGAGAGGGCCTCGCCGAGTGAGACCATCTTGTGCTTGCCGGCGCGCAGCGACTCTCGGTACGCCTCCTCGACCGCGCTCAACGCCACCTTGAGCAGTTGGCTGCGCGCAATGCCACGAGTCAGTGCTGCGAGGTACTCGAAGTCCACTTCTTTGAACGAGGGATGCTCGCGCGCGAAGTTCCGCAGTATCTCAGAGCGCTCGGCAAGGGTCGGCGGGGGGACCTCTATCACACGATGCGTGCCGATAAGCTCGCTCAGGGGCTTGTCGAGCGGTGGCACGCCCGTCACGGGCAGCTGCCCATGCGCGTCGCCCGATCCCCGATGCGAGAAGCCGCCTGACCCGGTACCCGAGGCCATGCTGTCTAGCCCGGGATCACCCGATGAGGCCTCTGCTTGTCCGAAGAGGCCCAGGCGAGGCAGAGACTCGCTCGGGGAAGTCTCGACGTGCTCAGCAGCAGTCACAATGAAGAACACCTTGCCGTGAGAGCGCAGCGCCCTCAGGTAGCCGAGGACCTCTGCCTGCATGGACCTCTGGATGAAGCCCATGGGCACCAGGGGATTGGACTGGCCGGACCCGTGCCCGCCCTGGCCAAACCCGCCCGAGCCGAACTGGTGCCCGCCTGCGTCACTGCTCGACCCCAATATACGGCTCGTGTGGCCTATCGAGCGTTCTTCTCCTCTAAAAAGCGCTTGAAGCTGGTCAATGTTTTGGATCATCAGGACACAGGGACTCGGCACGTCGGTCAGGCGCGGGGATCCAAACAGAGAGCGCTTCACCGGCCCCGAGACCTTGATGGAGCCATTGCCGGCCTCGTCGATGTCTGCTACCAGCTCGATCAGCGGCCAGCCGATCTCGCCTGCCGTCGCTCGGGCG
>JAITHV010000085.1 GCA_031279835.1 Coriobacteriales bacterium | reverse complement strand
CCCATCTCGATGGCCGTGTCGGCGATGAGCAGCGCATACGAGGGAGTGCAGGCCAGGATGTCGACGCCGAAGTCGCGCATCATCTGCACCTGCCGCTTCGTGTTGCCGCTCGACATGGGCAGGATGGTTGAGCCCATGCGGATGCCGCCCTCATGCGCCCCCAGGCCGCCGGTGAACAGCCCGTATCCGTAGGAGACCTGCATGATTGACTCGGGACCGCCGCCTACTTGCGCGATGCAGCGGGCAAAGCAGTCGCCCCAGCTGTCGATGTCGCCTTGTGTGTAGCCGCAGACCGTCGCGTTGCCCGTTGTGCCGCTTGAGGCATGGAGCCTTTGCACGCGGTCGTGCACGTCGATGGCAAACAGGCCGAAGGGGTACGCGTCGCGCATGTCTTGCTTCGTGGTGAACGGCAGCCTGCCCAGGTCGCCGAGTGACGCGACGTCTGAGGGAGAGACGCCAAGAGAGTCCATGGCCTGGCGATAAAACGGTATGCGCTCATAACAGCGGGCGACCGTTGCCTTGAGGCGCTCGAGCTGCAGCTGTTCGAGGTCTGCCGGGGCAATTCTCTCTATCTCGGGTTGGAAGTAGCGTTGAGGCTTGTCGGCAGCATCATGGGTTTTCACGGCGTAGTGTCCTTTCTCCCTTGTCGGGAGCGGTGTGGAGGCCAGCTCCCTGTGTAGTTTCTGCCGAACAGCATAGCACAACCATTTAGAGTCCCGGAAGTGGAGTTGGCGTGGCTGTCTTGAGCAGGGGCATTCAGAATTCCAAGACGCCTTCCTGGTACTTCAGCACAACTTTGTCGCACGTCACGAGGCAAATGCCTTCTAGGCGAGCCTGCGCAAGCATTATCCTGTCAAAAGGGTCTTTATGTATGTCGGGCAGCTTTGCTGCCTCAAGTGCATGAGCAGTAGTTATGGGGATTTCTCGATAACCTCGGGCAACGAGGCCAGAACACAGTCGCTCGGGGTCAACGTTGATTCGCTCCGACTTTATCACAATCTCCCACACTGCAGCAGAACTGAAGCAAAGATCGTTATCTATGTCTTTAATGGCAGCCAAGGTAGATTTTAACGTAGCCTTGCTGTCGAGCGCGCCATTGGCAGCCCAAATGAGCACGTGCGTGTCAAGCAAGTATCTCAACTTACGCCCCAAACAGCCTAGCTATCTCATTTGCCATCAGGGTATCAAAGTCTTCAGGCACTTCGATCTCTGGCATAAAACCGAATCGCTGGTCAGTCTGAGCAACAGACTGTTTGTATTCGTTGTAAGGAATGACCACAGCCACAGGAGTGCCGGCCTTGGCCAGAATGAAGGGCTTGTTTTCTGACACAAGAGCCGAAAGCCTGGTCTTGGCGTCATGCATATTGACGGTGCGCATCAAGTCTCCCTTTTTTACTTTGGTATCTAGCTAAGTTCTCTAGCTAAGTTTAACCCCTCATGACATGCTGATCAAGCCGAGCGCCTTTTGGTTGCCTTCAAACTAAGTCAACGACCGTTTGATTGATTGATGCGCCACTCGGTGACATCTGCCAGCAACTCTGCATCACACACGGAAGGCCGGCCGCAGCGGGGCGCTGCGACCGGCCTTTTCAAACCTGGCGATTGCAAAAAGCGCGAGAAGCGAGCGTGTCGTGCTCTTGCACGCAAGCGAGCTCCGCAGAGCTTTTGGCTTTGCCAGGCGGCCTCCTACCGGTGGTACAGGTAATTGAGGACCAGCACGTAGTCGGCGAGGTCCACCACGCCGTTCTCGTTCACGTCCATGCCGCGCTCTGCGACCATGGCCCAGGCCTCGCCGCCGACATCGGACGAGGCGCGGTAGTAGAGCTGGGCGAAGGCGAGGTCGGCCAGGGTCTCCTTGCCGTCGCGGTTGAAGTCGAAGGAGCCCCAGACCACGGGCGGCTCCTCGACCGTGACAGTGACGGTGGCGTCTTCGCCTTGCGGCAGCGCGACCTCCACGTCGGCGGTCGTGGCGTCGAGGTAGCGCGCGAGCTCGGCACCCGCGAGCGTGACCGAGGCGGCGCAGGGATCAGCCGAGACGAGCGAGACGCGCAGCACCTCGGCAGCGGCGTCGAGCGTCGCGCCGGGGTGCCAGGCGGCAAGCGTCACGTCCACCGTGCGCGTGCCTGACCTTTTGTACACGTCCATGACCTCGAAGCCCGCAAGCCCCGTGACGGCGGCGGGGTCCTCGGCGATCTCGACGCCCTCGGAGAGCTCGAGCGAGACCACGAGGGTCGCGGCCTGCTCGGCCTTATCCAGAGACACCGCCACGTCGAAGGGCTCGCCTGCAACGGCCTCGGCAGGGCCCGTGACGCTGAGCGAAGCGCCCGCGCCGGGCCCAGGCTCGGCCTCGGTGCTCAGCACGACGTCGGGCAGTGCGCAGAAGAACATGTTCGGATTGTCAGGCGCGTCAAAGTTTGGAGCGACGCCGACTGAAGGCATCGTGAGCCTGTGGTTCCCTAATGTCATGCCAATCCAGCTTGAGTGTATCTGCCCATCTGATAGAACTGTTTTCCCCTCTTGCGTTATGGGCACCTCTACGGTGTTCACGGTCTTGATGAGGTACTGCACTCGCCTGCTGATCAACGTCCGCCCATCAGAGCTAGCATACTGCACCCAAACACCAGCGGGATACCCAGGGTTGTAGATGCCGGCAACTTTAGGCAACGGCTGCTTCAAGCCGGCAAATGAGACATAGGCGGTGTCGCCCACCTTAAAGGGGTCGCCGGGCTGCCAATCGGGGTCACTGCTGGCAACGTAGACACCGAGCGCCCGGCCGCTTACGACGTGGTAGGCCTTGTAGTCAGATCCTGCGGCAGAGACCTCGACGACGTTGCGCCCGTCGTAGGCGTCAACCGTGAAGCTGCCGTCGAGGTTTCTCGGCACGTCTGCCCAGGCGCTCCCCCACTCGACACCCGTGCCCTCATGGACCGGTCGGTGCGTGCGGACGGTGACCTCGCCTGCATCGGCAGTCGGGGTGAAGGTGTAAATGGCGTGGTCGGTCTTGTCGCGGTCGAATGCCAGGTAGTCGTATTCGCGCAGGTCGATGTTGGTCTGAAGGTTCGCGGTGTTGGCCGCCTCTCCGCCATCGATGACCTCAACCACGACGACGCCCGTGTCGCGCGGCTCAGAGGCACCCAAATACAGGTTTCCCTGGTCTCGCGCCAAAGCATAGTCACTCCAGATATGATAGGTGCTGCCAGTGTCTTGCCGGTTACGCACTGTTGGCTGGGTATAATAGCGTATGGGGTCATAGGTAAGCCGAACCAGGTTGATGCCTGGCTGCAGACCAGTGAGCGCGTAGTACTCCTGCCCCTCGGTGCCTACCTGTGAGCAGCTGGCCACACCGTCGGCCCCCAACAGCTCGACTGTGTAGTCTGGCTCTACGAAATAATTGCCGACGGTGTCGAGCTGCGCCTGCCAAACACGGATGGGAAAGAGATTAAAGGTCTCGCCGGGCGCAAGCACAAGGTGCTCGGCGTTATTTACATTGAGCAACATATCGCTTTGCATGGACGAGGCAAGAGACTCGGGAAGCGAGTCGTTGGCCACACCGCCATCAACCCACCACGACACTTCCTCCGTTCGCTCAACGTCGATCGTGA
>JAITHV010000032.1 GCA_031279835.1 Coriobacteriales bacterium | reverse complement strand
TTTCCGCAAAAAAAATAAATAATTGTTCACCTGTTGGTTACGGCTGGTTACATGTATGTAGTGCGACATTTCTGTTGACCACCCGGCAAGACTCAATAGCAAAGGGCGAGGTTTCCAAGATACTCCCACAGCTCCTCGAACGTCTCGTTGTCCATGTAGGCGGCGCCCACAAGCGGGTCGTTAACAAAAAAGCCCTCGCTGTCATAACCGGTCACGCACACGCAGTGCAAGAGGTCTTCGCCGTTGCTGATCCAGCAGACAACCGGCCGGCTGGCGCGCAAGTACAGTTTGAGGTCTTCTAGCGTGGCGCCACTCAGGTTGATATAGCTGCCGGCGTAGCTGCGAACCAGGTCTTCAAACGCCTCGGGATAAATGGTAACGCCTGCCCAGTCATAGGGGCTGCCCACAAAGCCGCGCGTAGGGTCAAAGTCGTCATAGGGCATCTTGTCAGCAATCTCGAGCTTTGTCACGGGGATTCCGAGGTACTTCAACATCATGGCCACTGAAGTGGCCTCGCAGCCTGTCGGCAGCTCAGGCAGCTGCATGACAAGCGGCACGTCGAGCCGCACGTTGTTGGGGTCATAGACGTCTCCTGCAGCGCGATATGACGAGCTGAGCCGGGACTCGCGCTGACCGCGCGCGAGCACCCGGTCAAGCGTGCGCACCGCCTGCTGCGAGCTTCCATTGAGCGACGAGGCTTGCTTGGTGACCTGCGTGCGACCCATGACGTGCGACAAGGCTTGGGCGCGGTTATCAGCAATAAGTATATATGCTATTATTATAATTAGTATAATAAATAATGTAGATATTAGCACTGGATACCAGAGAGGCACGCGCAGGGGCGATCGCCTCGGCTTTTCTCTAGACGCAGGAACCGTGGCCGCGTGCTTCATGGCGTGTTCATGCCCATGCGTCGATCTGCGCCCTGATCGCAGCAGCAGACGCGACTAGTTGGGCGCGCTCACTGTGATCGAGGTCGAGCTCGACGATGCCCTGCACGCCGCCAGCGCCAAGGCGCGCGGGCACGCACATGGCTATGCCGTCGATGCCGTAGGCGCCGTCAAGGAACGCGCACGTTGAGAGCACGGCGCCTGTGTCGCCCACGATGGCCTCAAGCATGCGCACAATGGAGGACGCGGGGGCATAAAAGGCCGACCCTGTCTGCAGCAGCTCGACCACCGATGCCCCGCCCTGCACGGTGTTGCTGACAACGCGCGCCAAAGCGTCAGGACTGAGCAGGCTGTCAAGCGGCGTGCCGCCCACGGTGGACAAGCGCGGCAGGGGCACCATCGCCTCGCCATGAGCCCCAACAACCAGAGCTTCGATCTCTTGTGGGGCGGCCCCTGTCTCTTGGGCAATGGCATACGTGAAGCGGGCGGTGTCGAGCACGCCGCCCATGCCAAGCACGCGCTCGTGCGGCAGACCGGAAATCCGCGCAGCAAGATTAGTCATGACGTCAAGCGGGTTGGTCACAAAAAGATAGACGGCGTCAGGAGAAGCAGGCTGCACGCCTTCGAGCACAGACTTTATAATGCCGGCGTTCACGCCGAGCAAGTCCTCGCGCGTCATGCCGGGCTTGCGCGGCACCCCCGCAGTGACCACGACCACATCGCTTCCTGCGGTGTCTGCATAGTCGCCGGTGCCTGACACCGTCGAGACAAACTGCTCGTTGGAGCGCATGTGCATGAGGTCGAGCGCCTTGCCCTTGGCCATGCCAACCGCCACGTCGATGAGCACGACGTCCGCGAGGTCTTTGAGCAGCAGCAGCGAGGCGGCAGTCGCGCCGACGTTTCCTGCTCCTACGATGGTGATCTTTGGACGGCTCATGTTGCGTGCTCCTGACTCTCGGTGGCTTGGCGCCTATTGGGTGCTTTTCTTGGTGGTCCCTTTGGCCTTTGCCGTGCTGTCTGACTTGGCGGCGCGTGCCGTTTTTGTTGGCTTCGCGGCCTTTTTGCTGCTCGCTGCCTTGGTGGCCTTGGCGGGCTTCGCGGCCTTTTTGCTGTTTGAGGCCTTGGTGACCTTGGTTTCCTGAGCGGACTTGGCGGCCTTGGTGACCTTGGCGGCCTTCTCCGCAGCTTTTTCTGCCTTTGCCTCTTCAGCAGCCTCACGCAGGGGGCATTCGAAGTTGGGGCAGATCTCCCATGGGCCGCGCCGCGTGGTGACGACCACCTTGGGAGCGCCGCAGCCCTCGCAGTACGTGCCGGTCGCAGAAAGCTCCCCGCGCTGCGGCAACGGGTAGCTCACGCCACAGACGTCATAGTTGGTGCAGCGCATGAAGCGCTTGAGCGAGCGCGGTGACCGCTGTGCCACCAGCTGGCCGTCACGGCCGGCGGCAGAGCAGGCCGGGCAGGGGCCCATGGGTATGTCAGGCTCTTTGTTGGAGGGGCACTGCGGGTCGATGCAGCGCGTCAGCGGCTTTTGGCGAAACTGGATCACCTTGATCTGCGGCTTGCCACACGTTGCGCACAGCTCCTCGACTGACTCTATCTTGCCCTGTGGGACCGGATACGTCACATCGCAGTCCGGCCAGCCTGCGCAGCCGATGAAGTTGGAGCGCGTCTTGGCAGACGAGCGCATGAGCAGGTCCTTGCCGCACTTAGGGCACGCGCCTACACGTGCGTCTGCAGTCACGGCGTCGCTCAATGCCTCGCCCACCTCGTCTTTTCGCGGGATAAGCCCGTCCATGATCTCCCCCAGCAAAAGGCGCGAGTGCATGACCACCTTGTCGCGCGAGTTGGTGCCTGCGGCGATGGCGCTCATCTCGTCTTCAAGCTGCGCGGTCATGTCGGGAGTCGTGATGTGGGGCGCAAAGGCGCCGAGAGCCTCGATTACGGCAATGCCGAGCGCGGTGGGCTCCACCGGGTCGTTTTGGATGTAGCGCACCTCGGTGAGGCGCTCGATGATGGAGTGGCGGGTGGACTTGGTGCCAAGCCCGAGCTTCTCCATCTCTTGAATGAGCCGTCCCTGTGAGTAGCGGGAAGGCGGCTCGGTCTGCTTCCAGGTGCACACGGCACCGAAGAACGAGACCACTTGGCCTTGCGCCAGACGGGGCAGCTGGTCGTCCTTTTTTAGCCCATAGGGATAAATGGCGCGAAACCCTGGCTCGACAAGCACGTCGCCCTTGGCGACAAAAGGCTCCCCGCCTGCTTCTAGGGTGACTTTGGTGCCCTCGACGACAGCTGCGTTGCTCAGTGTGGCCAAAAAGCGCCGGGCAATGAGGTTGTAGAGCTTCCACTCCTCGGGCTTGAGTTTCTCGGGGTTGGCCGGCGCTGTCGGGTACACAGGGGGGTGGTCGGTAGTCTCCGTCTTGCCACGCGTCGCCTTGAGCTTTGGCGCCTTGAGCAAGGCCTGCACATACGGCTCATATGCGGGCACTGCCTTGAGCACAGCGGCCGTCTCGCGCAGGTCAAGTGTCGCAGGGTACACGGTGTTGTCCACGCGCGGGTAGCTGATGTAGCCGTCCATGTAGAGCGACTCGGCTATGCGCATGGTGCGCGCGGGAGAAAGCCCTTCGGCTGCTGCGGCCGCCTGAAGCGAGGTGGTGTTAAAGGGGGTCGGCGGCGCAACGGTGCGGCGCTTGTGCTCGACGGCAGTGACCGTGGCCGTTCTCGCCGACGCGACGGCATCCATCGCGGCAGTTGCAGCATCCTCGGCCTTGAAGCGGTCAGTTGCGTGTGTGGCCTCGAAGTAGCCGGCTGAGCGCTCACCCTCGGGGACGGGGATCTCGGAGGGGCGCGACGCGTCCTTGTCGGCATCAAGGGCTGCCTTGATGACCCAGTAGTCCTCGGGCACAAAGGCACGGCGCTCCATCTCTTTGGCGACGACAAGAGCGAGCGTCGGAGTCTGCACGCGCCCTGAGGGACGGACGTTGCCGAAACCGGAGTATTTGGCCATGGTGAGGTATCGGGTGAGAACAGCGCCCCATATGAGGTCGATCCACTGACGTGACTCGCCCGCCTGCGCGAGGTCGACGTCGAGGTCCACGAGGTTTTCGAAGGCATGGAGGATCTCGTGCTTTGTGAAGGCAGAGTAGCGCGCGCGCTGTGACGGAAGCCCAGGACTCGCCGCGTGCACCATGGCGAGCGCGTCGGCGCCGATGAGCTCGCCCTCTCGGTCAAAGTCGGTGGCGATGATGACGCTGCTTGCCTTGGCGGCGAGGTTTTTTATCGAGCGGATGATGCCTTTTTCGGCGGGGAGCTTCTCGAGCGGCGCAAACACGAGATACGGAAGGCCGGCGAGCTTCCAAGCCTTGAGGTCAACGCCGTCTTCCGAGAAAGGCTTGCGCTTTTTGAAGGGGGGGCGCTCAAGCGTCGCAGGGATGTTGGCCGCGACGACCACGCCGTCGTTGTCGATGCCAAACCAGCCGTGCTGCTCCGTGAAGCTCAGCGTGGGCACAAAGTTGAGCTCGAGGATGTGGCCGCGCAGGCCGATGGCGACCATCTCCTCTCCACCGCGTGTGAAGCGGTAGACCGGCGTGTCGTAGACCTTCTCGGGTTTTGCCTTGCCCTCGGCGAGCAGATCAGCGATGCGCTTGGCAGCGTCGTTCTTCTCGGTGATGATCAGCTGCATGGGAGGGCCTTTCGTGTGTCGTCGGCGACCATGCCGCGCCCAGGATCGGGCGCAGCGTCGCGTTTCTCCTCGATGGCCGCTGCGAGCCACTGCGTCCAGGCAGCAACGCCGCGCCTGGAGGTCGCGCTCACGGGCAGTAGTGCCGCATGCGGGTTGAGCGCGGCAACATCTGCGCGAAACTGCCGCTCGTTGAAGTTGAACACATGCATCGTATCTATCTTATTGAGGATAATAACACGCGCGGCCTGAAAGATGCCCGGGTATTTGAGCGGCTTGTCGTGGCCCTCGGGCACGCTCAGGATCATCGCCTTGAGGTCTTCTCCCAGATAGAAGTCGGTGGGGCAGACCAAGTTGCCGACGTTTTCTATAAGTATCAGGTCGAGCGCGTCGAGGTCAAGCACGTCGAGAGCGCGACGTATCATTTGTGCCTCTAGATGACAACCGCCTCCTGTGTTGATCTGAACGGCGGGGATGCCCTGCTCCTTGATTGTGCGGGCATCGACGTCAGAGGCCACGTCGCCTTCAATGACCGCTATGCGGTAGTCCTCGCGCAGCTGCTCGATGGTCGCGAGTATGAGCGAGGTCTTGCCAGCCCCGGGCGAGGCAAGGAGGTCGAGCATGAAGACGCCGTGCTTCCCGAGCAGTGCATGGTTCTCGGCTGCGATGCGGTCGTTGAGGTCGAGTATCGGCTTGCCTATGGGGATGTCCATGGGGTCTCCGCCCTTTATCTCTCTGGCTCTTCTATCTCGATAGCGTCGATGTACAGCTCGCGGCCTGCGAGCAGCTCGGTCGCGAGCGAGTCACAGGACGGGCACGCCCAATGATACCGGTCGTGTTCGAACTCAATGCCGCAAGCAGCACAGCGCGAGCGAGGCGCCACGCCCCGCATGGTGAGCACGGCGCCCTCGCAGACGGTCTGGGGGGTCAGCGCCTCGAAGGCGAACTCCATGGCCTCGAACACGGCCTCGGCCAGGTCGCCAATAACCAGGCGCACCTCGGTGACGCGCTGGGCGTTGTTCTCGCGTGCAGCGCCCTCAACGGTGTCGAGCACGCTTTGCATGAGAGAGAACTCATGCATCTTATGCCCCCTCAGCCCTTGCCCGCTCCTCGAGCGCCCTGATGCGCTTGGCGAGCACGACGCGCGAGAACAGCAGCGAGAACTCGTAGAGCACGGCCATGGCCGCAAACATGAGCAGCATGGTCACCGGGCTTGCGTCGGGCGTGACCATGGCGCACACAATGAGGAGCACGACGTAGACGACGCGCCAGCTTTTGCGCAGCTTCTTGTACGGGACTATGCCGAACACCGTGAGGTAGAAGATCACGAGAGGCAGCTCGAAGGCGATGCCAAAGGCGACCTCGAAGAGCAGGATGACGTTGATGTACTCAGCAGTCGAGGGGAGAATGACCGCAAAGCCCTCGGCCTGGCCCAACAGCCACTCAAACGCGGGGTCGAGAATGATCAAGTAGCAAAACGTGACGCCGACCAAGAAGAGCAGGATGGCCGTGAAGAAAGTCGGGAGAACCCATTTGCGCTCGTTGGGCTTAAGCGCCGGCAGGAAGAAGGCGAGTATCTGCCAGATCCATATGGGCGAGCCGACGACGATGGAGGTCACAAAGGCGATGAAGAAGCGGATGGTGAAGGGCTCGAGCGCAGTGAGCATGTTGGTCGTGCGCACGAGCTCGTCATAGGGGAGGTTGTTGGGGTTCTCGAAGTAGGGCACTGCCGGGCGCAGCAAGAAGATGCCGATCTGATCGGCAAAAAAGTAGGCGGTGCAGGTGATGACGAGCAGCGAGATCACAATGACCGTGAGTCGCCTGCGCAATTCGGCCAGATGGCCCCAGATGCTCATCCGCTTGTCGTCAGTCATTGCCACGCTCCTGAGGAGAGGGGGCCGGCTGGGGCTCGGCGGGGGCTGGAGTCGGGGTCGGAGCTGGGGTTGGGGCGGCAGGGGCGGGCTGGGGCTCGGCGGGGGCTGGGGTCGGGGTCGGGGTCGGGGCTGTAGTTGGGGTGACAGCCTCAAGTGTTGCTTTTCGCTCGGCATGCTCCTTCTCAAGGCGCGCGCGGCGCTCGGCAAAGCTCCCCGCAGATGCTACGGCAGCAGCCGCGGTGTCGGTCGTCACGGGGGTGTCGGCCGCGCCTGCGGGCTTGTCCCCTTCTAATGCGTTTGCTGTTGCGGGCGTCTCGTCGCCTGCGGGCTCGACCTTGGCCTTGGTGGGGTCAAGGCTCAGCGAGTTCTTGATGTCTTCAAGGGGCTCCTTCAGGCCCTCAAAGGGGTTTGCGATTCCCTCGAACGGTTTTTTGACGCTGTCGATGTCGTCTTTTATAGGCTCGTAGATCTCGTCTTTGACGACTTTGGTGACCTGCTCCTGGACGCCTTGGAACTGGCGGATAAGGCGACCGACCGTGCGCGCTATCTGCGGCAGCTTGTCGGGCCCGAAGATGAGGAACCCGAACAATATTATGATAGCTATCTCGAGTGGACTTAAGCCGAACAACACTGCTCCTTATTAAACACCAAGAACGGTTCGTGCCGACAGCGGCCATGTGCAAGATGGCACTGAGCACACCGTTTGTGCGCTTGCGAAAAGTTCATAGTACCTCAGCACACCACTTGATTCAATGCCTGGCGCAGATCGCGGCGTCAGTCGCAGGCCGGTCGGGGGTCGGACGGAGGTCGATTGGGCAGGTCGTGGGGCAACTGCGGGTATGTTACATCTATAAGGTGAGTAGAGCGGTGTTGCCCCAAGGCTCATCGTGTTTATACACATCCTTAGGCAGTGACACGAGCTCGATGTCGAACTTCAGCGAAGGCTCTATGCAGGCCTTTGCATTATGGAGCCGCATCGAGATCTGCCAGCCGTTGTCGCAAGCAACATCAATCGTTGTTTGCGACTTTTCTTTAAAGCCCACATGATAAAACCGTGTTGGCAGATGGAGCTGTTTGACCTTTGCAATCGCTTTTTGGACTCTCGAGGAGCTGTTGAGCGTGCCGTGGAGGTTTATCCCCTCAACATGCGTCACCCTTCGCGCGTCTTCGGCTATGACTTTATAGAAATCTGTTCGCCCTAAGAAATACCCAAACAATTCCGTCGGTATCGTGTTCGGACAAGCAGAGTCAAGCCGTTGCAGCTCGGCGACAAAAGCAGACAGTATGGGCACATAGAAGCGTTTGCCTTTATCCTCAATATCTGACCATGCTGCGGTGCCACTTGATTCCTTGCGCAGTGAGTCCAATTCCTCGAATATCGGGGTCACAGCGTCAAAGTAGTCGATTGAACACGGAACCCCGAGCCATTCCTTGCCAAAATCAATAGTGCTGGACAATCGACTGTGCTTGACAGCGTTGTTGTTGTGCTTGCACGATAGCCCTATTTGCCAGCCGGTCAGCTCGCGCATGCAGAGCACGTCGCGCACGTCCCCGACCTTGCCTTTTGCGTCGCCTTGAAGTGACAGCAGCAAGGGCGTGTTATTGTCTGAATCCTTCAACAGTGGCTCGAGACGCACAATGACACGCGCGGCAGCAGTCGCTGCTTGGTCGAGCTGGTATTTTTTATCATCAGCAAGGCTCAAAAAGTAGGCGCGCGCACTGTCAAATTGAGCTGACTGAGCGATTGTCACCTCCTGCAACCCGACCAGTGCGTTAAAAAGCGCCTGGAGGCAGGCGAACTCAAAGGCCTTGCCGTTGCTTGTTTGGCTTGCGCCTATAGCTTGTCCCCCAATACCGAGCAGACCGCGAAGGCTACCTGCTCCGCCAATTTGACGGGCACGGCGTTGCCGATTTGCTTGTACTTGCTCGTCAGGTCTCCGGCAAACGCAATCTCAGGCGGAAACGTCTGCACGGCCGCACACTCGCGCCAGCTCAGGCGCCTGGTCTCCCCGTCGTCGCCAAAACGCCAGCTGTCGGGTCCAAGCTTTACCATGTTGGGCGATCCCGGATGCAGGGGGGCCTGCTTGGCCATCGCAGGAATGGTGTACGATGCCTCGTCCCAGCCCCTCTTGCGGTTGCGCGACATGTACCGCGACGAGAACGGGGCCTCGCACACCTCGCCGTCCGCGGGGGCAGGCAGGCCTGCCAGCGCGTCAGCCAGCGTCACCAGCGTGTTGCTGCGCTTTGGCAATTCGAAGCTTGTTACCTGTAGGTCCTTGCGAAAGCCTGCGATGATGACGCGCTCCCGGTCTTGCGGCACGTCATAGTGCTTCGCGTTTACCGACAAGTAGAACACGTCGTAGCCGCATTCAGAGAACTCGTCTAGTATTGCGGCGATAAACCCTTTGTTTGCCATTGAGAGCAGCCCTTTGACGTTCTCTCCGACAAAGGCAGCCGGGCGCTTTTCGCTCACGATGCGGACATACTCCTTGTAGAGCCTGTTGCGGCTGTCGTCAACCTTGCGCGGCCCTGAAAGGCTGAACCCTTGGCAGGGGAAGCCGCCGAGCATGATGTCGCTGCTGGGAATGTCTGCGGCGCTTATCTTTGACACGTCGCCCTTGACTACCTCGGCTTGGCTGTGTGACCGGTAGGTCTCGCATGCGTCTGCGTCAAAGTCGTTGGCCCATAGTGTGGAGAAACCGGCTCGCTCAAAGCCAAGGTCAAGGCCGCCTGCGCCACAAAAAAGGCTGACAGAAGTATAGCGGCGCGGCATCCCGGATGCTTTAGCTTGTGCATGTGTGCTCATGGCTGGCGAAGACCCTTACTGATGTTTTATGGTATTGGTATTACTACAGCTTTCTAGCATAGTTGCTTATACATTGACTTGCGATCGAGGAACTGCTTGAGCGTCAAAGCTACCGAGGGACTAATTGTAGAGAGCCACCTGCGCTTCGTCAACGGCAGGTGTGGCAGGAGGGGTCGCGCCTCGGCGTCAGCTTGCCGCCTGGGGACTGTGTGACGCTTGGGGACGGTGCGAGTGTGACAGAGGGGCCGGATCTCAGTGTTATGTGACAGCGGGGTCGTGTGACAGCGGGGTCGGATCTCCCTGTCACATTTTATGTGACAGCGGGGTCGTGTGACAGCGGGGTCGTGTGACAGCGGGGTCGGATCTCCCTGTCACATTTTATGTGACAGACAATATGACCCGAGTCTTTGGCAGCGCCTGCTGCCTGTGGCCGGGCAGCAGGAAGGCCCCTGTGTGCTGGTTATGCCTCTTTGGCCTCCGTGGGTCGCTGCTGCACTAAA
>JAITHV010000120.1 GCA_031279835.1 Coriobacteriales bacterium | reverse complement strand
CCACGCCAGAGGCGGAATCGAGGTAAAGCGCCTTGGCAACACAGGCCTTGACGCAGCGCGGGTCCTCGCAGTTGCGGCACTGCAGGGGAAACGCCCCCTGGCCGAGGGGCTCTACATGGATGCGGGTGCGGGGAGGACACTCCTCACCAATCGCTTTGAAAAGCGTCTTGCTCTGCGAGTGCTGCACGCAGCAAGCAAGCTCGCAGGAATGGCAGGACAGGCATCGTTCGTCGTCAACAAAAACTGCCTTCATGCCGACCTCCTCTCTGGAATTCTCCCTTTGTGTCGCGTTCTCGTCCCTTGGCGCGCGGCGTCTTATGAAGCTTGCGCTATCAGTAAAGCGACGCCTCAGTGTAGCACGCTGTTTTTGCGTTAGACAATGGAGACAAAAGCGCAGGACCTCGCTGCGGCCCTCGTGCGCCGACGTGTCACCCCGGGCTTGGCCCGGGGTCTCGTCGCGGCCTAAAACTGGTTGTACACGAAGTCAGCCGGCCCCGAGTACGGCGAGAGCAGGAAGAACCAGAGGAGAAGGCCAAGCAGCGCGAGCGTCGCCGCGCCAACTGCCACCGCCGAAAGCAACGTGCGGCTCTCGGGCGCACTACGGGCCCAGCACACGAGGCGGCCAACAAGGGCGCCAAGTGCAGCGAGGCCCTGCGAGCGCTTATCCGTTGACAAAGCCATGCACCGCCTCCTCGACCGCAAGCCAGCCGAGCCAGCCGAGGTGCATCACGTCGCGCAGGAAGTACCGCTCGTGCTCAAAGCCAGAGAGGTCGGCATAGGCAGTGGCGCTCTCTGCACATATTGTGCGTATGTTGTTATAATAACTTGCACGCATGTCTTGCGACATGCCGGTATGGTCGTACCAGGCGCCGTTGACCGGCACGATGACGACAAGCGACTCAAGCCCGGCCTCGTCGCAGACGTCGAGGAACAGCCTCAGGTCGTCGTACTCGCGCGAGTCGAGGTACGAGACGGCGCGGTCGGCGCCGGCAAACGACGCCACATCAGGGCCGATGTACTCGTTGAAGTAGCTGTTCTCAATGCCGAAGCGGTTGTTGTCGCACGTGGCACTTGCGGTGCGCGCCGCCTGCTGTCGCAGGCCCTCCCAATCTGGGTCGGTGTCTTCGGCCATGACCTGAGACCCCGAAGTGTACCCGTGCTGCCGTACGGACTGGAGCCCCTCGCGGGCCTTGAGGTCGTCGAGCGCGCCGTAGACAAAGCTGTTGAGAATGTCTGCCGGCCAGGCCAGCGAAGGCGCTGCCAGGGAGGCCGGCGCAGCGGCGGCGGACGCGTCGAGATGCGCAGGGTCCACGCCAAGCTCGTCAAGGCGCACGCGCACCCGCTGCTTGAGCTCGGCCGAGAGGCCGGCTTGTGCAAGGAAGGCCTCGTACATCTCCCACGAGAAGCGGGAGCGAAACGCCTGGGGCTGCACGCCTGTGCCCGCAAACCACTGCGGCGACACGATCAAGACCACTTTGTTGCCCGGAGCCTGCCCCGCAAGCGCGCCGACGTTGATGGCGTGCTGGAGGCTTTGCGTGTGCGCGCCGCCCACGAACATGGGAGAGTAACCGATGTTGTGCTCGCGAAAGAACACCGAGGGGTGCTCGGCCATCTGGTAAGCGCCGGCACCGAACTCAGAGGAGCCGAACACGAGCACGGAGTCCTCGTGCAACGCGCTTGCGATAAAGGCCGGGCTGGCCATCTTCTCCTCGTCCGAGAGGATGTCGTAGTAGTAGCCGGCATCGGCGAGCCCCTGGGGCGGCAGCGTGCCGTGGTAACCAAGCGCCACGCTCAGCGCCAGCATGCCTGCCAGGGCCATGGCAACGAGCTGCTTCAACGGGAGAAGGCCTTCACCTGGGCGATTATCTTGTTTACCGTGTTCATGTCCTCGCGCTCGACGGCCGTGGGCGCAATGACGACGCCGAAGCCCTCCTCCAAGGCCACGAGAAGCTCGATGGCAGCCATCGAGTCAAGCAGCCCTGCCTCAAACAGGTCCTCGTCGCGCTCATCGGCGACTCCAGGCTCGTCGCAGATTCGCACCAGGAGCTCGACGAGGCGCTGGTCAAGGGTCGCGTCCGGGGCGCCAGGGGCGTTGGTCGCGCCAGTGGCGTTGGTCGCGCCAGGGGCGTTCATGGCGTCGGAGGTGTCGGGGGTGTCGGCTTCATGCATCGGGATGCTCCTTACTGAGGTACGGGCGCACTCGCGCGAAAGCTATTGTAGCGCAAGGGCCGCAAGCGTCGAGAGAACCTGGCCGGAGAAGAGCGCGAAGCCGAAGAACACGAGGTTCACGGTCAGCGCCCACGAGGCGGCTTTATACCAGCGCTTGTCTTTGTTGCGCCGAAAGAAGCGGGACTTCTTCTGATACCACTCGGTTGCCGCGAGCAAAAGCCCGTGAAACAGCCCATAGGCCAGGTAGTCGGCCGTGATGCCGTGCCAGACCCCCATGAGACCCATGTTTATCACATAACCGCAGCAGGCGGTGGTCAGTCGAGACGAGAACCAGCGGCGCTTGACCGCCAGGCGCGTGAATCGCATGAACACGAAGTCCCGCAGCCAAAACGAGAGCGTCATGTGCCAGCGGTTCCAAAAATCCTTGATGTCGATGCTCGCAAACGGCGCGCGGAAGTTGCGCGGCGTCCGTATCCCGAAGCAGTAGCTGGCGCCCATCGCCATGAGCGAGTAGCCAGCAAAGTCGAAGAACAGGTAGATGCCATACGAGTAGGCGTTCTTAAGCGCAACGGCCATGTCGAGCAGCAGCGTCGTCGAGCGCGTGGGCATCCACGAGTAGAAGTCGAACACGACCGCAGCGATGACTGCCTTGTAGACGACTCCCGCAAGGAGCAGCAAGATGCCGCGCACCAGCAGCGCCTGGTACTCGTCGCGTGTGTAGCGGCGCTCGGCATCGGCGGCAAAGCGCCGCGAGCGGTCGATAGGGCCGGAAGTGAAGGGCGCAAAGAACAGCAGGAAGCCCAGGTAGTCGAGCAGCGAGAACTCGGTGATGATGTCGTCATGAACCTCAAGGAAGACCTGTACCGCCTTGAAAGTGAGATACGAGACGCCGAGAAACCCGAGCAGGCCAGTGCCTGCGGCCGCCGTGAGCTTGTAGATCGCCAGCGGGGCGATGAGCACGGCTATCCCCAGGAAGAACGCGGCGCGTGAGGGGGCGACGGGGACCGAGGCGCCCGAGGTGCCCGAGGCGCCCGAGGCGCCCGAGGTGCCCGCAGTGCTTGCTGCACGCGCGCGCAATCGGCGACGATGCCGGGCATAGCCTAGCGTCACCGCCGTTGAGAGCACGACAAACAACAGCAGGCAGGCCCCGGCTGCCAGGTCCTTTGAGAACAGCAGTGCCAAAAAGACAACAGAGGCGACAAGCCCATAGCGCTTGATGCGGCGCCCCGTGAAGCCGAGCACTGCCGCCGGCACGACGGCCACGGCCAGCAGCGCAAAAAACGCCGGCTGTGCGAAGAAGTCCAACTGCGGCTACCCGTCGTGCGGCGCGCGTGACTGTGCGAGCAAGGCCGCCAGGCGGCCGCGGTCGACCTTGCCGTTTGCCGTAAGGGGAAACCCTTCGAAGAACCGCACCGTCTTGGGGACCATATAGCTGGGGAGCGCCTCGCCGAGACGCTTTTTAAGGGCAATCCCACGCTTGAAGTCAGACTCCTGCGTCTGACCGGCCGCTGTTGCCCACTGCCGCGCGGCAGGCTCTTCGACCACACAGGCCACGAGGTGGCTGACCTTGCCTTCGATCGTAACCGGCAGCACCACAGCGTTCAGCACGCCGCCAAGCGCACAGAGGTGCTCTTCGATGTCGCCGAGCTCGATGCGGTAGCCGCTCAGCTTGACCTGGTTGTCGAGGCGCCCACGAAAGTGGAGCATCCCTGACTCGTCGAGCAGGCCGCTGTCGCCCGTGCGATAGGAGCGCAGGGAGGCGAGCATGCCGGGGTCCGAGCCGCAGGCCGCCGACGCGTCGAGTCGGCACAGCTCGTCCATGCCCACCGCCTGTCGGCCGAAGCGCTCGGCCGTCAGCGCGGGGTTGCCGAAGTAGCCGCGCGCCACCGTGTCGCCGGCTATCGTGATCTCCCCCACCTCGCCTGGCGCAAGCTCGCCGCCGTCTTCGTCGCATATCCGTATGATCGTGCCAGGGCGGGGGCGGCCAACGGGCAAGGCCGCCGTGCCCGCCGCGAGCGCGGCGTCTATGACTACCGAGGTCACCGCGACGGTGGACTCGGTCGGACCGTAGGTGTTTATCACGCGAGAGCCAGCAAAGCGCTCCAAGAGCTGTCGGGCTGTTTGGGGCAGAAGCACCTCTCCGCAAAACAAGAAGCTTGAGACGCGGGGAAGCACCGAGGCGTCAAAGGCGCGGTCTTTGAGGCAGAGCTCGGCAAAAGAGGGCGTCGAGACCCAAACGTCGATCTCTGCATCAGAGACAGCAGCAGTGAGGGCCGCGAACGACGCCTGCGTCTCGCGGGTCAGGGCAAAGATGCTGCCGCCCGAGGCAAGCGCCATGGTGAGCTCGAACACCGAGAGGTCAAACGAGAACGGCGCCTGGTTGAGGTAGGTGGCAGCGTCCGCCGGTGCCTCATAAGCACCGTGCATGCCCACCTGCGCGCCGATCAGGCCAAGCGCCCAAGGCAGAAAACTGTCATGGCAACGCGCCGTTATCTCGACGCCCTTGGGCGTGCCTGTCGAGCCAGAGGTGAATAGGAGATAAAACAGGTCCTCTCCGCTCACCCAGCCCTCGCGTGGCACGAGCTTGAGCGGGACGCGCGAGCCGGCCTGAGCAGCAGCAGTGACGCAGGCGTCCAGCTGTGCGCGGCTGACCACCTCGCCGGCCAAGGACTCGGGGCGGTACTCGCCGCCTGCCAGCAGCACCAGCGGCCTTGCAGACTGGCTGGCAAGCTGGGCGAGGATGCCGTTGACACGCTCCAGCGGCAGCGAGTCGTCAAGGGGCACGTACGCGCGGCCGCTCTTGGCGCAGGCGATAAAACATGCGAGCATAAGCGGCTGCTTGTGCCCAATCACGGCCACGGGCCCCAGCGCAGACGCGGCGCCAGAGGCGCCGAGCCACTTTGCCAGCGCCTCCGAAGCGTCCCAAAGCGCGCGGTAGCTCAGCTCCTCTCCCCCGCTCGTGCGCATGGCCACGCGACGAGGGTGTGCGCGCGCGTGACAGTACAGGCAGTCAAGCAGCCTCACCCGAGCGTCTCCTTGATGCGTCGCACTGCCTCAAGCAGCCGGTCGTCGGGGGTGGTGAGCGAGATGCGCATGAACCCCTCGCCGTCGGGGCCATAGCCGCTGCCCGGCGTGACGATGACATGCGCCTCGGTAAGCACCTTCTCGGCAAACTCTGCCGAGGTGAGCCCTTCTGGCACCCGCGCCCACACGTATATCGTCGCCTTGGGAATGACACAGTCCACACCGATGGCCTTGAGCGCTTCAAGCACGAGGTCGCGTCGGCGCTGGTACAGGGCGCACATGTCGCTCACGCACTGCTGCGAGGACTCAAGTGCCACGATGGCGGCGTCTTGAACGGCGGTGAATTGTCCTGAGTCTAAGTTATTTTTAATTGTTCCCAGTGCTTGTACCGCCGTCTCATTGCCGACGGCAAAGCCTATGCGCCACCCCGTCATGTTGTAGGACTTGGAGAGCGAGAACATCTCGATGCAGACCTCCTTGGCACCGGGACGCTCGAGGATGGACGGCGCACGATAGCCGTCAAAGCCTATCTCGCTGTAGGCGTTGTCGTGCACGAGCAACAGGCCGTGCTTGCGGCAATACGCAATCGCCTCGTCGAAGTACGCAGGCGTGGCGACGGCACCGGTGGGGTTGTTCGGATACCCAAGAAACAATATGCGCGCGCGCGCAAGCACGTCTGAAGGAACGTCGTCGAGGCGCGCAAGCCAGCCGTCATCAGCGCGCATCGGCAAAAAATGCGTATGGGCGTGCATGAGTGTCGCGCCGCCGCTGTACACGGGGTAGCCGATGCTCGGCGCCAGCACGTAGTCGCCTGGGTTGACGAAGGCGGTGTGGATATGGGCAATGCCTTCTTTGCTGCCGATAAGCGCAAGGACCTCGCGCTCGGGGCATGCCTCGACGCCAAAGCGCCGCTGCATCCAGCCTGCCGCCGCCGTGCGATAGGCCTTCGACCCGGCATAGTCAGGATACTGGTGGTTCGCAGGGTTGCGCACGGCCGCGACCATCGCGTCCACGATATGCGGGGGCGTAGGCATGTCGGGGTCGCCGATGCCGAGGGAGATGACGTCGACGCCCTGCGCCTCAAGGGCGGCGCGCTTCTTGTCGATTTGGGCAAACAGGTACGGGGGCATATTGTCTAAATTTCTAGCAGTTTTCATCAGCTTCCTTTCAAAGCTCGATAGTGCCGGAGTACACGCTTGTCGCCGGTCCCGTCATGAGCACATGACCGTCGTCGCGCCATTCGACTAGCAGCTCCCCTCCCGGCAGGTGGACCACGCAGCTGCGCCCGGTGCGTCCGGTGAGCGCCGAGGCCACGGCGGCGGCGCAGGCCCCGGTTCCGCAGGCCAGCGTCTCACCGACGCCTCGCTCGTACACGCGCATGCGCAGGTGGGCGGACGCGTGGCCGCCGCCGCCGTCAGCGCCTGCGTCGGCGCCCGCGGCGCCGGCAGCATCCTGGCTGTCGGGCATGACCGCGACAAACTCGATGTTTGCCTTGCGCGGAAACAGCTCCGTGCAGCTCTCGAGCTGGCGCCCGAGCTGTTCGACCGGAAAGCCCGACGGGTCTGCCGCAAAGCGCTCGGCCTCATCTGGGCACACGTCGTCAACGAACAAGACGGCATGTGGGTTGCCCATGCTCACGCAGGTCAGGCGAAACTCCCCAAACGACGTCACGGCCATCGACGCCACCACGGCAGGAGAGCCGCCTGCTTGAGCGTTGCTCGCAAGCGTCGTCGGGATGTCCGCAGGATCAAACGCCGGCGTGCCCATGTCTACCGTCGCGCTCAGGAGCAGGCCTTCGCTGTTGACGGTGAACGACACGGGGCGGCTGCCCGCGCGCGTGTGGGCAACGAAGCGGCCTTCTCCCCCTGCCTGTGCCGAGACAAGGCCATGGTCAACGAGGTACTTGGCAAAGCATCGCACCCCGTTGCCGCACATCTCGGCCAAGGTGCCGTCGCTGTTGCGGTAGTCCATGAAGGCGGCGCACTCGGGGCGCTCGCTCGGGCTCACGAGGATGACGCCGTCGGCTCCGATGCCGCGATGCCGGTCGCACAGCAGGCGGACCTGACCAGACGCAAGCTCGATCTCGCCTGAGAGGTTGTTGACCATGACAAAGTCGTTGCCGGCGCCGTGCATCTTGATAAAGTCGAGTCGCATGGGTCTCTTTTCGTCCAGTGATCTTGCTATCCGCTATTTTGAGGCTTGCCGCAAGAACGGGCAAGTCACGCGAGCAGCGCGAGTCACGCGAGTCACGCGAGCAGCGCGAGCGCGCGCTGTAACAAGGCCTCGGCCGAGGCAGCTTCGTCGAGCGACCCTTCGAGGCGCCGCTGATGCAGGTCGGTGGCCTCGACCCAGCGGATGCGCTCGTCGCGGCGAAACCAGGTGCGCTGCCGCTTGGCAAGGCGGCGCGTCGCCTGTTTGATTGCCGCGACAGCGTCTTCAAGCGTCATGCGGCCATCAAGAAACGCCAGCAGCTCTTTGTAGCCTATCGCCTGTGACACGCTCGGAGCGTGCGCGTGCCCTGCGGCCGCAAGCGCCTGCACCTCCAAGAGCAGGCCGTCGGCCATGAGCTGGTCCACACGGCGCCCGACGACCTCGTACAGCACGGCCGCCTCGACGTTGATG
>JAITHV010000112.1 GCA_031279835.1 Coriobacteriales bacterium | reverse complement strand
GCGGCAAAGAGGTGCCAGGGCACACGGGAAATGCATCTTTAACTGGTGTTTTACGGCGGTGAGTGGTTGTGACCCGAAGCAGAGCGAATCGATGCTACCTAACTTTCCAAGATTACGTGTTTAAAGTATGACCTCCCTTAAAATGGTTTGTGAGAACAATCCACCAGAAAGAGAGGTCAACATGAAAAAGTATAACATTTCGCTTGATGAGGAAACCGTAAGAGAACTATTCCTCGAGGGAGTCGAAGGGGTAACGAAAAGTCTGATGGAGCAAATGCTAAACCAACTGCTTGAGGCAAAGGCCGAGGATCTGTGCAACGCAAAGCGCTATGAGCAGACAGATGAACGCACTGATTATCGCAACGGCACCAGAACCAGGCCCTTCACCACGAGGTTCGGCAAGATCGAACTGGAGGTTCCTCGCCTCAGATCCCAGTCTGTTGCTGAAGGGCTCTACGACAATTACCAGCGCTCCGAGCAGGCCATCATCGCTGCTGTCGCCGAGATGGTGGTGAAAGGCGTCTCCACCAGGGATGTCGACGATGTAGCACTGGCCTTGTTCGGAGAGGGGATATCCAAAAGCCAGGCGTCACGGATGTGCGCGGTGTTGGATCCGGTGGTCGCCGAATTCAGGGCAAGAGGTCTTGACGAGTACTATCCCTTCGTCATCGTTGTTGCGGTCTATCTTGATGTCAGAGAAGGCGCGCGCGTAGTCTCCAACGCGCTCTATGTTGCTCTGGGGGTCAATGCCTCTGGGCGCAGGGAGGTCCTAGGCTTCACCCTCGCTAGAGCTGAGACAAAAGAGAGCTACAAGGACTTCTTCGCCTCACTGAAGGCTCGCGGGCTAAAGCGCGTGGATCTCGTGGTCTCAGATGACCACTCGGGGCTTAAAGGCGCTGTCAAAGAAGTGTTCTTAGGGGCCTCCTGGCAACGTTGCCAGACGCATTTCGCCCGCAACATGTGCGACAAGACCCCCAAGGCGATGTGGAAGGACACCAAGGCGATGCTGCATGACATCTACTATGCCCCTGACATCGACAAGGCCAGAGAACGCATGAGAGAGACGGTCGCCCTGCTTTCTGGGAAGGCCCCCAAAGCAGCCGCGATGCTGGAAAGTGGCTTTGAGGATATAACCGCCGTGTTTGCCCTGCCTCAAAAGTATCGCGTCAAACTCAGGACCTCAAACGCAATCGAGAGGGTCAACGGGGAGATCCGGCGCAGGGACCGGGCAATCAGGATATGCCCCGGCGAGGGCTCGGTCATGCGCATCATCGGCACTTTGCTCCTGGAGACGCATAACGCCTGGCATGGCGAAAGGCTCTATCTCGACATGAAAGAGTATCTGAGCTTGGGGAACACGGGCGGCAGCGATGAGAGGAGGCCCCAGGAAGCAGCAAAGGCTGCTTCGAAGGAAGCCGCCTGACCCCGAAGAGCGAGCTTGAAAGCAGAGTCCTGATCGCCCGAAAAGCGTCAAGGGTCACCAGTGAGGATGCGGACCTTTTAAGGCTGGCCGAGTTTTCCGCAGCATCAGTCTTAAGGGCGCTCCGCTGCCTCTAAAAGCGCCCTTTCCACAGGTCTTTGGCTGTGCGGGGCCAGCCCTATGGAAAGCGTGAGGCAGCGGTGCGGACTGTTGCTGGGCAAAACTCTACTATAGGTAGGAACCAGGGAGGTTTACACCACTTTTGGGACTTGACTATATACGATTTCAAAAAGCCTGTTTATCTGCAATAAACTCACCCCTACTATTCAAAAAGCGACAATTTCGGCAAGGCGAAGACCGTGCCTATCGCAGCTTTTTCAAAAGTTCATCCGGTGACAAAGCATTCACAGGTGAGCCTACAAAGTCTTTCGGATTCCGTGTAACAATGAGGTCTACTCTGTGCCGCTTGCCGCAATAGGCCAACAGGGCGTCCTCGTAATCAGACATGGGAAGTTCAAACGCTTTCCTGCAATCCGTACCGTTTACATCCAGTACGCTGATGGACGACAGCAAAGCAAGCACGACTTGCTTTGTCCGCATCTTGTCTTTTAGCCCTCTATCGAGCAGATAGTAAATGTCTGTAATCGTGCTGGCGGTAATAAAGCCTTCGACCTTTTCTCCGGCGACGGCGCGTAGGATATTCTGTGCCGATTCTGCCCACGGTTGGCGAACCATCAAGGCATCAAGGATGACGTTGGTATCAATCAAAACTTTCATTTTTTTTCGCCAACCTCTCCGCTTTGAATTTTCTGTAATCAACGCCGTCATCCGGAATGATTCCAAACAGCGACTCCATAATGTCCACCTTGTCTTGGTTGGTGCTGGACAGCTTGGCGACGCTTTTACCATTCTTGGTGATGAAGATGTCCTCGGTGGCGACAAGGGATAGGTAGCGACCTATATTGCTTTTGAATTCAGTTGCGGTAACTAACATGGCAATTTCTCCTTTTGAAAACCTGATAGTATTTAGCGTCTTCGATTGCCTGATATTATGTGTAAATCGAACGATTTTGTCAACAAAAAATGTTCGATTATTTCATAGTCGGCCATCTGCACGCCATTGAGAAAAAGCCGCAGAAAAGACGGAAACTTGCCATGCGCAAGGGATAAGTCGTGTCAATGCACCATTTTTGCAAACAATCAAACGCAAATTCAGCAAACCTTTGATTTTATCAATATCGTGAGTATAAGGCACTGCCCGTAAAAAACTCATCAGGGATTCGAAGCCAGTCATGAGGTGAGGTGTGGCAAACGTGTCAGCGGCACGTTTATGGCCGAGCGCTTGAAGCGAGCGGCGCGAGCGAGGACAAACGATGCCTTGTCATCGCGGGCCTGACCCGCGATGACGCAGCGCCCCATGTCTGGCGCCAACCCTTACAATTGTCACGATGCTGAACAAGACCAAGAAGCACAGCGAGCAGTCGCGCTTACTCGGAAGGAGCACGCAGATGCAAGACGTGACAATCATCGGCGCGGGGATCGCCGGTCTGTCTGCAGGAGTCTATCTGCAAAAATGCGGATTCGACGTAACGATATACGAGCATCACACCATTCCGGGCGGCGCGTCCACCAGCTGGAAACGCGGCGGGTATTTTTTTGAAGGCGGGATGCACTGGCTGACGGGATCATCCCCCAAGACCTCCCTGAACAAATGCTGGCGTGAAGTCGGCGCATTGGACGATGCAGTCAGCGTACGTTACCGAGACCCCTTCTTCACCTATATGCTTCCGGAAGGCGAGGTGCGGCTTTGGCGCGACCCCGAAAAGCTCTGCGAGCACCTGACGGCGCTTTCTCCCGACGACGCAGCTGAAGTCCGCAGGCTTTGCAAAGACATCAAGGCCTTTCAAAACATTCAGATGCCGGTCTCTGACGTAAAAGGCCTCAAGAGCGAGAAGAGAAGCGCCCCGCCACTGGGGCTGTTGCTGGGCATGCTGCCGCTGCTTGGCAGGATGAAGTTCTATGCCACGCGAAGCTGTGCCGAGTACGCCTCCCAGTTCAAAAGCCCACTGTTACGAGCCGTGCTCGAAAACACCGTAGGCAAAGAATCCGCCGCAATTGCCTTTATCTTCACCGTGGCAGGATTGTCTGCCGGTGACGGCGGGTATCCGGAGGGCGGCTCTCTGGCCATGGCCCAACGCATCGCCGACACGTTCGTTGGTTTGGGCGGCACTGTTGCCTACAAAAGCCGTGTTGAACAGGTGACGGTGCACAACGGCAGGGCAACAGGGGTGGTTGTTGACGGCGCGCCTATCGCAACAGATGCCGTTGTGGTTACGCAAGACGTGGTGACTGCCGCTGCGTCGCTCTTCACGGAGCCGCTGAGCGATACCTGGATAACCGACCTTGTGTCCGCCAAAACCGTAACGAACACGTTCGTCGGACTTGGCGTCGAGGCTGACTGCTCCGACTGGGACGAAAGCGTTTTCTTTGAGCCCCAAAGCCCAGTCATGGTGGGCGGAGTGGCGGAGCCGTTGTTGTTGATCAACAATTACGCAGGTTTTGCGGGTTATGCGCCTTCAGGTTGCACTGCTTTGACCTGTCTCACCGGTGGCAGCGCGGATACCTATGACTGGTGGAAGGCAGCCCGAGAGAACGGCACCTACCAAGCAGAAAAAGAGAAGCTTGCCAAGGCGGTAATGCACGAAATCGAGGCGAAACTCCCACAGACAAAAGGGAGGTTCAAGATTTGGGACGTCGCCACGCCTCTTACGTATGAGCGCTACTTGTATTCGTACAAAGGCTCTTGGATGTCTGTCATGGAGGCAGGCACAAAACAAGAAAGCCTCCCTGTCAAGCCGTCCGGTATTGAGAACGTGTATTTTGCTGGTTGGCGCATGGCATCGCCTGGTGGGCTTCCTGTTGCGCTTTCAAGCGGGAGAACAGCAGCTCAAACTATTTGCAAAGATGCACAAAGAGTGTGGCGGCTTAGCTGACGCGATCCTCTGACATGCTCCGTTGACATCTTGCCGCGCTGCTTGCTATACTGGACAAGTTGTTTGGAGGCACCGACGCACTGCGGTCGGCTAGTGTGGCTGCAAGCGAAATAATAGGATAAGGGGAGCCGCCATGAAAGGCAACATGCGCAGGGCCATCGGAAGCATTGTCTTTGCTGTGATCTTCGCCGGGGTGGGTATTTTTGCCTACACAAACGACTATGTGTATCTGCTATTCTATGTTATTCCCTTGAGCGCTCCGGTGTTTGGAGTCATCGCGGTGCTGCTTTTTGGCCTTGCGATCTTCCAGCTGGTGACCGCAGGCAAAAAAGACGAAGTGGCCACGCAAGAATTCCAAAACCAGGCAGCGAGCGCCCAACAGGCCGCCGTGCAGGATGCCGGGGCCACTGAGGCCACTCCACTTGCCACGCCGTGCACCATTAACGTCACACATGTCAAAGGCGGGCTGGGTGCCCTCAACCACTTCAATGTGATGCTCAACGGATATGTGGCAGGCACGATCAAGAGTAAGAAGTCCTTGAGCTTTACCACAGGTGTTGCCGAGAACAGCTTGAGCATTCAACACAGCCAGTCTGGGGAGGTCGTTAACCATGCTTTCAGGGCGGTGTCCGGTGGCGTGGTCAACCTCTCGATTACCATCAACATGCTTGGGGCAACCTCTATCAGCCAGTCCTGACCACGACCCGCGCGCCTTGCGCGCCTTGCGCGCCCGGTCGCCCAA
Source organism: Coriobacteriales bacterium (assembly GCA_031279835.1). Taxonomy (GTDB): domain Bacteria; phylum Actinomycetota; class Coriobacteriia; order Coriobacteriales; family UBA8131; genus JAITHV01. Next base: position 22,284 of record JAITHV010000112.1, on the reverse strand, counting down.
AAAACCAAAAAAACCACAACCGCCGCACCCTTGCCAGATTTCTGCTAGAATAAAGTTAGACATGTCTAACAAATGTATGCGACAAGGGGCGCCACGCCTGTTGCCGTTTGTTGCCGTTCTTTGTGCGTCACGGCTGCTACCTTTTGAGGAGTTTTGGAGGTCGGTCCATGAAAGACTTTATGCGTATAGTGTCGTATGCCGATGACAAGAAGCCGCTGCTAGCCCAAGCAGTGGCCCTCTTGACGCTTTCGGTTCTCTTTTCGGTAGTTCCTTTTTTTCTCGTCGGGACGGTGCTGAGCGGTTTTCTCGACACAAAAGCGCCTGAGCTCTGGTGGCTCTTGTGTATGGCGGGGGGAATGCTGGCGTGCCTGATGCTCAAGAACTTTCTCGAAGGCGCAGGCCTCGACGCGTCGCATCGACTGGCCTACCACACGCTCGCGGGGATGCGCCGTCGTATCGCAGACAAGATGTTGAAGATGTCCTTAGGAGACATACAGGCCTACGGCAAGGAGGCCGTCAAAAAGAACTTCTGTGAGAACATTGAAGAGATGGAGCTGATACTCGCCCATGCGATACCGGAGGGGATAGCCAACCTTCTCACGTTCGTGATCGTCATGGTCGCCATGTTCTTCGTTGACTGGCGCATGGCACTGGCAGGCATGGCGCCCATAGCGCTGGGGCTTGTGCCAACTGCACTTATGATGATAGACGGATTTAAGCGCATGGGCTCATGGTATGCAGCGAGCGAGGCAATGAATAAGCGCATTATCGAGTATGTCTCCGGCATGGAAGTCATCAAGGTGTTCGGACAGCAAGACCGCTCGTTCAGGAAGTACCGCGAGGCAGTGGAGCGGTATCGTGACGAGACGCTTGCGTGGTACAAGGCGGCGTTTATCCATATGACTAGCTACAACGTGGTGCTGACGGCCGCCCTGCTTGTCATGTTGCCTGTCGGCATAGGGCTGTACCTGGGCGGCGCCATCGCGTTGGACACGCTGGTTTTGTCGCTGCTCTTGGGCATGGCCATGGGAGTGCCCGCCATCCGGCTCATCAGTTTTGTGCCGCTGTTTCCGCAGCTCAAGTACAAGGCTTCAAAGATCGAAGGCATGTTTGCGCAGCCTGACATGCCGCAGGGCAACAAGCCAAAGCCGCAGTCACATGATGTGGCCTTCGACAACGTGACGTTTGCGTATCACGACAGCGATGTGATCAAGAACATCTCGCTCGTGCTGCCAGAAAACTCGATCACCGCGCTCGTCGGCGAGTCGGGGGCAGGCAAGAGCACGCTTGCTAAGCTCATCATGCGGTATTGGGACGTGCGCGAGGGAGCGGTCAAGATCGGTGGCATAGACGTGCGCGAGATTGCGCCAGCCACGCTCATGGGCACGATCAGCTATGTGTCGCAAGACGACTTTCTCTTTGACGTCTCGGTAAAAGAGAACATCCGCTATGGCAAGCCCACGGCAACTGACGCAGAGATCGTCGCCGCAGCCACGGCGGCGCAATGCGACGGGTTTATCCAAAAGATGGATAATGGGTACGACACTGTGGTGGGTGTCTCGGGAGAAAAGCTTTCAGGCGGACAAAGACAGCGTCTCTGCATAGCGCGCGCCTTGCTCAAGGACGCGCCCGTCGTCATCCTTGACGAGGCCACGAGCTTTGCCGACCCAGAAAACGAGGACAAGATCCAGGAAGCGCTCTCACGGATTGTTGCGGGCAAGACGGTGGTCATCGTGGCACATCGTCTTTCGACCATAGTAGACGCTGACAATATCGTGCTCCTAGAAGGCGGCAGGGCCGTCGCTCTGGGCAGGCACGAAGAGCTGCTGGCGCGCTCACCGTTGTACCAGAGGCTCTGGCAGGCCCACAGAGAGTCCATGGACTGGGATATCGGAGGTGACAACAATGCTTAAGTTCATCGCGAGGATACTTCGCTTTGCGGGCGCAGACGCAGGAAAACTCAAGCTGTCTGCTCTGATTAGCTTCTTCGAGGGCTTGGTCCAAAACGTGCCCATCATTGTTGCCTGGCTGATCTTTGTCAAGATCACTGACCAGACGCTCGCTGAGCCCGACATCGCGATGGCGTTTCTCGTTATCCTCGCGTCGCTCGTGCTGCGCTGGGTCCTGCGCTATGCCTTCGTGCGCCTGCAAAGCGACGGCGCGGCGCGCGTCGGAGGGCGCGAGCGCATCAGGATTGGCGACTTGTTCAAACGCTTCCCGATGAGCTACTTCACCGAAGGCAACATCGGTAACGTGACAAGTGTGATAACCGGCGACCTGAGTTTTGCCGAGGACTACGGCATGACCAAGCTGGAAGACGTGATCACGGGGCTTGTGTCCCTTTTTATCGCGTGCGCGTTCATGCTTTGGGTCGACTGGCGCACCGCCCTGGCGTCGGTCATCGGCTGCGTGCTGGCCATGCTTGCGCTGCAGGCAGTCGAGAAGGTCACAAAGCGCCATGCGCCTGTTCGCCAGGAAGAGGCGGCGCGGCTCACCGGCGCGGTGCTGGAGTACACGGAAGGCATCTCGGTCATCAAGGCCCTGAACATGGCGGGAGCCGCCGCCAAGCGCATCTCGACCGCAATCGACGACAACCGCAGGCGCGCGATCGACTTCGAACAGGGCATGCTGCGCCCGATAAACCGCTACCTTGACTGCTATGCGCTCACGATCGCCGCGGTGCTCTTTCTCTCGTTTTGGCAGTACTTTAACGGAGAGATGAGCCTGGCCGTCGTGGTCATGGTGGCGCTGTTCGTCTTTCGCGTCTATGCGCCCGCAATGGGGCTGGTCAGCGGCACGGCCATGATGCGCATTATGGAGGCCGGACTTGACCGCTACGAGCGGTTGCGGCAGGTGCCGATTATCGACGCGGACGGCAAGAACAAGACATTAGAGTCGTTTGATGTTGTGTTCGATGATGTTACCTTCAGCTACGGCGACTCCGAGACGCTGAAGCAGGTCTCGTTCACTGCTAAAGAGCGGAGCATGACGGCACTTGTGGGCGCCTCAGGCTCCGGCAAGACGACCATCGCAAACCTGATCGTCCGGTTTTGGGACGCTCAGGAGGGCAGCGTCAAAGTGGGCGGCGTGGACGTGCGCGAGATGACCTGCGACAGCCTGCTGCGCTATACGAGCATGGTGTTTCAGCATGTGTATCTCTTTAATGACACAATTGAGAATAATATCCGCTTTGGAAGCCCTGACGCCACGCATGAGGAGATCGTGGACGCCGCTCAAAAAGCCCGCTGCCACAACTTCATCGAGGCGCTGCCAGACGGGTACCAGACCATGGTCGGCGAGGGTGGCTCAACGCTTTCGGGCGGAGAAAAACAGCGCGTCTCCATCGCGCGCGCCATTCTCAAAGACGCGCCCATCGTGCTCCTTGACGAGGCGACGGCGAGCGTTGACCCCGATAACGAGCGGCACATTCAGGCGGCCATCAACGAGCTGGTGCGCGACAAGACGCTGATCGTCATCGCGCACCGCCTCTCGACCATCCGGCGCGCCGACCAGATACTAGTTGTTGACGAGGGGCGCATCGTTGAGCGCGGGACGCATGATGATCTTGTGGCGCTCTGCGGGGCTTATCGCAAACTCTGGGAGCGCCGTCAAAAGGCCAAAAGCTGGAGAATCGCGCATAAAGGGAGCGTATAAGGGGAGCTAGGCACAAAACCTGCGGTAGTGGTATCCTTTGCTCTATAAGGATGTCACGAGTGAAAGATGTGTGTATGGTTCCTGTCATTATAGAGACCCTGGTCGTGGGGATGCCTCCCTCGCCGTCGGTCGTCGTCCTGCGCCCCAAAGACGAGGATACCGCCATGCCGTGCGTCCTTCCTATCTGGATCGGGCCGACTGAGGCCGCCTCCATTGGCGTCGCTCTTGAGGGGCAAGCGCGGCTGCGACCCATGACCCACGACTTTCTCGCCAACGTGATCTACGCGCTCAACTCAACGGTCGAGCGCGTTGTTATCGACCGGGTTGAGGGCTCGACCTTTTATGCGACGGTCTGCTTGCAGCGTGACGGGCGGGTCATCAACCTTGACGCGCGCCCCAGCGACTCGCTTGCGCTTGCCGTGCGCATGGAGGCCCCCGTGTTTGTTGACGAGGACGTGCTCAACAAGGCCTCGTATCCCTACTCCTTTGCCAAAGAGGCAGACGGCGAGAAGGCAATGGAAGAGTTCCGGAGCTTCATCGAGTCTATCTCGCCCGAGGACTTCTCCAAAGTCGAATAGCATCTTGGCCGTCGTGGCTAACGAGGCATCCGATGACAACAAGGCCCGGTGACCAACCGGGCCTTGTGCGTGCAGACCGTGCTGCAGTGCTTCAGACAACTAGTAGTGTACAGCAAGTAGTAGATAACGTCAACTATCTAACTGGAGAAATAGTAACGAACAGTCGCACTTTGCTGTCTCAGCTGTCTGCTTGCAGCAGACCATGTGCCCAAGCAATGTGTTAGAGTGGTGGATGGACGCGAGCTCACGTCAAATGTCCATGCCTGTTGAGGCATAGTGCAAGGAGGTTGATTGGAGTGGCACAAGAAAACACCCAAGTGTTGTCAAAGGTGGGCGGCATAGCTGCGATGATTCTCGGCGTATCAGTGTTCTCAGTGTTCCTAAAGCAGGCTTTTATCAATATGCTCAGGATGACTGGAGACTGGTCGCTGGACTATGCGATACTCGCTGAGGGCGCGCCGAACCTGTTCGTGTTCTTGTTGGTTGCTGCTGCCGTGACGATGCTCGGCATCAACGCTTTGAAGTCGAAGGGTCGCGGCGCATATGGATTGCCCACGCAAAGCTTCGCCGATTTTGCCCTGGTTGTCATGCTGCTTCTCTATGCGGTTGTTTCGGGGCTGCTGAACATTGGCGAAATTGGGTTAGCGGTGTATCAAAACCAAGGCTTAGCAAACGCACTAAATATTATAATAACTTGGTCATTCTTCTTGTTTTCTGCTGCGCTGGTAGTGTTTACGTTGTTGTCTTTGCTCAACGCGCTCAAGGCCAAGGCACCGGTGCGCCCGCTCAGGGTTATCTTGCTGCTGTTGACCATTTTTGTCTTACTCTTTACGTTTCGGGATGTTATAGGGGTCAACTATTTAGATATGTTTCCAAGTGATCGGTCGGGAAGAGAGATGGCCAACCTCGCGCTATACATCGAGTCATTGCAAGAGGGTTACTACATGGCAATGATCGTCGTGATTAGGGGCGCCCTTGCGCTCATCGACGCAAAGGCAGAAAGGAGCTACTGATGCTTTGCCCACAATGCAACGAAACAATCCCCGACAACTCGGCGTTTTGCGTGTCGTGTGGCGCTCGGATCGAGCCGCAGCCTGCGCAGCCTATGCAACCTGCCGCCCAGCTGCAGCCTGTGCAGCCCGTGCAGCCAGTGCAGCCTGTGCAGCCAGTGCAGCCTGTGCACTTTGCGCAACCTGCCCAGCCGCAACAGGGCTACCCGTACTCAGCGTCTCCTCAGCCTGCGCAGCCTGGCATGTACGGGCAGCAGCCCATGGGCGTCTCACCGGCCCCGAAGCAAAAAAACACTGCTGTTATCGTGCTCGTCATCGTTATCGCTGCTGTTTTGCTGTGCGGCTGCCTGTCAATGATAACGCTGTTCCTGATCGCGCTTAGCTAATAATAGAGTTAATACACTGCAAAATATACAAGAGTCCGTAATAGCGTCGTCTCGGGTTACTCGAGACGACGCTTTGACGTCGTGCGACCGTGCGGGCGAAGCGCCTGGCCCACTTTCTGGACAAAAACGTAGTATCCTCGAACTACACGAGACACGCCCCCAGACGAGTGAGAATGCGGAGACACGGCATGGCCATATCGCTATACAACAAGTACCGCCCGAAGACCTTCAGCGACGTTGTCGGGCAAGATCATGTCGAGCGGACGCTCATGAACGCGGTAAGCAGCGGCAATGTGGCGTCTGCCTACTTGCTCTTCGGCCCGCGCGGAACGGGAAAGACCACCACGGCGCGCCTGCTCGCCAAAGCACTGCTGTGCGAGAAGGCCCCCACAGACGACCCAGACGGCACCTGTGCGCACTGCATAGACATCGCCGAAGGCACGCATCCTGATGTGTTCGAGCTCGACGCCGCCTCGCGCACGGGCGTAGACAACATTCGCGAAGAGATCATCAGCCGCGTGAAATTTGCCCCCACACGCGGCGCCTACAAGCTCTATATTATCGACGAGGTCCACATGCTCTCGCGCGCAGCGTTTGACGCGCTGCTGCTCACGCTTGAGGAGCCGCCCCCTCACATCGTCTTTATCCTGTGCACCACTGACGCGCACCGAGTGCCCGACACCATCGTCTCACGGTGCCAGAGCTTCGACTTTCGTCCCTTGAGCGACGAGCAGATCACCGGCCGGCTTTCTGAGATTTGCACGCAGGAGGGCTTCACGGCTGAGCCGGGCGCCTTGGAGCTCATAGCCTCGCGCTCAGGCGGCGGCATGCGCAACGCCATCGTGTCGCTTGAACAGGTGGCCGTCTTCAGCGGCGGCAGCTTGACCTTCTCAGCTGTTGAGACGCTTCTCGGGCAGGTAACCTCCGACCAGCTGTTCTCGCTTGCCGAGCTAGTTGCCGCCCGCGACGCTGCAGGGTGTTTTGCCTGGGTGGCGGGCTTCCAGGCAAGCGGGACCGACGTTGCGCCCTTTGTGAGCGCGTTTGCCCTACACGTGCGCAACCTCTATGTGGCTGCGGCAGTCCGCGACAGCAGCAAGATCGCAGGTATACTCAGCGGGGATGAAGAGACGGTCGAGCAGTACCGGCGCCAGGCGGCGCTTTTTGGCGTGAGCAGCGCACGTGCCGAAGGAGACGACACGAGCGCGACGCCTCTGGCCGCCGATCGTCTCGCGCACCTGTTGACTGTGCTCGGCGACTTGAGCAACGAGCTAAAAAGCGCCTCGAACGCGCGCCTCGCACTTGAGATCGCACTGACGCGCATGGTGCGTCCCCAGTCTGACCTCACGATCGAGGGGCTTGCGGCGCGTGTTGCCGCACTGGAGCAGCAGGTCCGCCTTGGTGGGGCTAGTGTTAGCCCAGATGCAAGCACAGGCGCAAGCCCAGTCCCGGCGTCAGTTACGTCGGTGCCCGACTCGCCACTGGCTGCTTCTGTGGTGACTGATGTCGAGCCTCTTGTCGCCGAAGCTGCGCTCAGCCCTCAATCGACGTCGGTGCCCAACGAAGACACAACGCCCTCAACAGCGCCGCCAGCAGAGCCGACAGCCCCTCACTCGTCCGAAGTGCCCCTAGATGCTGCGGGCGTGCAGCGCCTGTGGCGCCAAGTTGCCGCAGAAGCCCGCGAGAAGAAGCGCTTCGTCGCCCTTATGATCAGCGACACCCTGGCCGCTCTTGACGAAGGCCTCACTACTCTTACAGTGGAGCTGAGGCCTGATGCAAGCTATACCAAGTCGTCACTCGAGCTTCCCGACAACGCCAGGCTGCTGCACGAGCTTGTCGAGCGGTTCTTTGGCCGGCCATTGGCGATACGCTACGCCTTGGGCAACGAGGCCATGCCGCATCCCCAGCCGACTGGCATTGACCAGTCGCCAGCAGAAGAAGAGCATCAGCCGTCGCCTGCGGCTCAAGAGCCGCCCGAGGTTCTCCAACAGGCCGAGGCTCCCTCTGTGGAAGAGGAGCCAGTCTCGTCAGAGGCGCAAGAAGACGGAGACGACTTCAAGCTCAATATTGTGCAGATTGACGAAAAAATGCCCACGAGTGCGGAGCGAGCGGCAACAGAGGCGCGCAAGAAGGCGGCCCTAGAGAACATTCTCGGCGGCAGCCTTGGCAGCACTGTGCGTTTTGAGGAAGTATAATTGTGCAGTACCGCGCGGTCTGCGCGGCTCATTAGTCGCCGCCCGTTGGTTCTCGGGCCCAAGCAGCGCTCGCCATCACCCCGAAAGGAAGATCCCGTGGCAATGGACATGAACAAGATGATGAAGCAGGCCCGCAAGATGCAGGCAGAGCTTGCCCGCGTCCAAGAAGAGGTCGCGCAGACTGTCACGACCATAACCGCTGGCGGCGGCATGGTGACCGTCACCGTCCTGGGCGACTCCACTGTCCAGAGCATCAAGATCGACCCGTCGGTCGTTGACCCCGATGACGTGGAGATGCTTGAAGACCTTGTCACGGCGGCGGTGAACGAGGCACTGCGCTCGTCTCAAGAGGCTGCCGCAGAAAGAATGAGCGCGGTGACCGGCGGGCTCAACCTGCCGGGCCTCTAAGCGACGACTGCTGGCGGCACGCGGTCCAGACGACTGACAGTCTGCACGGTCGCGCTCGCCTCTGACGTATCACATCATGTCTCAGGCATCTTCCATACAGCGGTTGCTCAACGAGTTCGAGAGACTTCCCGGCATTGGGCCAAAAAGCGCCCAACGCATTGTCTACTGGCTGCTCAACGGCGACACCGAAGCAGCCCGTCGCCTCGCGGGTGCCATTATCGACGTTAAAGAGAGCGTGCGGTTTTGCTCGTGCTGCTTCAACTACGCCGAGGGAGAGACGTGCGGCATCTGCGAGTCCGCCGCCCTAGGCAAGCGCGACAAGTCCATCGTCTGTGTGGTAAGCGAGCCGCGCGACATCACGGCAATCGAGCGCACCGGCGAGCATGCCGGAACGTATCATGTCTTGGGCGGGGCCCTCTCGCCGCTTGAGAACATTGGGCCAAACGACCTGAAGATTCGCGAGCTTATCCAACGCCTGCAAGGCGACGAGGTGCACGAGGTGCTTGTTGCGACGAACTCAAACGTTGAGGGAGAAGCGACAGCCAGTTACCTGGCGCTGCTCATCAAGCCCCTCGGCGTGCGCGTCACGCGGCTCGCGAGCGGCCTGCCTGTGGGCGGCGACCTGGAGTTTGCCGACGAGCTGACCCTCGGACGCGCCATCGAGTCGCGCTACGAGCTGTGAGGCAACGCAGGGCGCAGGTCAGCGACTGTGCCGTCGCGGGGTTTTCTCGCGGCCTCGCTGCGAGCCTAGAGTTTCTTGCGGTATACCACCAGCTCGTGGTCAAGCCCGCCAATGGTAATGGGGTGTCGAGATGTCTCGTCAACATATCCCATGTTGTTCCAAAAACTCGTGCCGCTCTCTTGCAGGGGGATTGCAAAGATGCTGGTGGCCTCGACCTCCGAGGCGTCTGCAAACTCCTCAATGGCGCGCACAATGCTTGAGCCAATGCCGAGAAGACGAAAATCGGGGTCGATGATCATATGCTGGATGACCCACTCGCCGACGGACGGCCAACCGATCACCACGAGCGCATAGCCGACTAGGACCGTGCCCCGGTAGGCTCTGAACAGCAGCTTGTCCGATGTTGCTTTGTCAGGGATGACGTTCATCTCGCGTTCGAACGAGAGCGGCTTGTTGGTCATGCCGATGAGCGACTCGATGGATGCGAGCGCACGGGAGCGCAGCGCCTCAATCTCAGAGAGCTCAACCCTAGCGAGCTGGCTCAGCAGTACGGTGTCTACGCGCAGAGTATCGTCGAACTTTCCTAGCCCCATTACGGACTCGTACCCTTTGGGAGGCTCTTCTCCCGTCGGCAGCTGTATTTTGGACACGTGCTCACCTCCTGACTTCTGCCATAATAATACCATGTGCGCTAATTCTAGTGGTGAAACCCGCAGTTACCGCGACCCGCTCGGCGAGCAGGCCCGGCTGTTCGGTGACGCTCGGCGACGGCGCGAAGCGCGGTTCCCCCAGGTCGAGCAGTCGTACGACGGCTTTTACTGCCTCTTCGAGCCGCTCGGAAAACGGGGGATATCCTATCTGGTCGGAGGAGAAGGAATCATCGGCTCTGAGCTCCAGGCAGCTTTTGAGGCGGACGACACGCGCCCCGTCGCCCTCGTAGCGCGGGACGGCGAGGCGGTAGCCTTCATCGACGGCGAGCCGGCGGAGCGGCTGCGCCGCCTGCGCGAGAAAGGCTGGACTGTCCGGCTGGCCTTGTCGCTTGTCATGTACCATCCGTTCGGCAAGCGGTTTGTGGCTGAGGCGGCATGCTTCGGTTGTGCGGGCGACAATGACGAAGCTGTGGCTCAGGCGCTTGACTCCTTTATCGCCAACATAACCTATCGGATCAACAAGGGAGACCACCCACGGCTCGACCTGACACAAGACCAGTTCATAAAAGTGGTCGAGAGCAAGGGCGCATGGTATCTCACCAAGCGACAGCCGCTGCCGCCACGCGAGGAGGGCACGATGTATTACCGGCGGCGGCGCACTCTGACCGAGGGGCTCGTCGCGACCGCCATCAAGGGCGGACGGGGATGCAAAATAGCGGCGACGGTGTTTTGGGCGCTCGTCGCACTGGCCGTGGTGCTTGTTGTTTACTTGCTTGTAAGATAGCGCTGTGTCCAGGGACAGCTGAGGACGCATAGCCCGCAAAGCGTCACCTTCTGCCCGATGGTCGCGAGCGAGCGCCTTTGTGCGGTCCGTGCGCAGGCCTGTGCGTCCAAAAACTCGGATCGTTCAAGTGCCGGGCTCCAAGGCCTGCCGGCTATCGCGCCACCGGGGCACAGATCCCTACAGACGTCGCAGTCCCCGCAGCGGCCCTCAATTATTGGCGTGCCTGCTGTCAGTGGCGCATTGGTCAAGACGCTCGAGATGCGAAGTCCTGAGCCGAACTCCTCGGTTATGAGTAGGGCAGACTTGCCGATCCAGCCCAGCCCCGCAAGCGTGGCAACGGTCTTATGGGGCAGTCTTGTGACATACTCGTCGCCGCCCATTCCCACGCGTTCCCGGGTGTTGGCGTATGCCTTGAAGCCACGGCTTTCCAAATAGCCCTCGACGAGAAGCGACAGCTCGTCGAGGCGGGCGTTTAAGCTATTGTAGTTGTCATGATAGGCAGGAGTGGGCCCCGCTTCGATGCCCAGAAGCACGTCGGTGTCCCAGGTGAGTCCGAACGCGACGCCAAACGGGTAGCCGCCACGCTTGTCGGACGGCAGCCGCCTTAAGTCGGCGAAGCCAAAACAGGAGACTCCCTGGGCACAGAGCAGCTCCCTGAGCGCCTCAGTGACGTCTTGGGTTTTTTCGGGGGCCATACTGACAGTATCGGTCATCGCAACCTCCTTGGGTAGCGGTGCCTGCGGTGCTTGCTGCACCGGCGGCGCCAGTCACCAGTATACGCCACGGCAAGTAACCGTATGGCGCATGTACAGCTGTGAAACCACTCTGATACAGGTGACCATGCGAGACTTGCCACAGCAACCATGAGGACGCCAAGAAAGGGCGCCGAGCGGGAGACTTGCCTGTCAGTGTGAGGCATGGTACACTGCCAAGTTCAATATCCTGCTCGGGTTACAAGCCTTCAGACCTGAGCCGCATAGACCAGAGGAGGTGACCAATGAAGGCCTATGAATTGCTGTACTTTGTCAATCCTGTCATCGAGGAAGATGTCCGCGAGGCAACAACCAAGAGGATTGACAGCGCTATCACCTCGCAAGGCGGGGTAATCGACTCGATTGAAGAATGGGGCAAGCGCAAGCTCGCGTTTGACATCAACAAGCTGACCGACGGCGACTACACCCTTATCGAGTTCCATGCCGAGCCTACCAGTATCGCTGAGATCAACCGCATTCTGCATATTACAGACGCTGTGGTACGTTTCATCGTCGTGCGTCGCAACGATCTCGACTGAATCCCCGTGACGTAACGTCACGAGGGACGGATGAAGGTGAATGACATGAGCATTAACAAGGTACTTATTTCTGGGAACCTCACGCGCGATCCGGAACTGCGTCAAACTGCCACCGGCATGCCGGTGCTCGGCCTTGGCGTCGCAGTGAACGACCGCCGCAAGAACGCGACGACGGGCGAGTGGGAAGACAGCCCGAACTTCATTGACTGCACAATGTTCGGGACCCGCGCAGAGAGTGTGTCGCGGTTTCTCCACAAGGGCTTAAAGGTTGCAATTGAAGGCAAGCTTCGCTGGAGCCAATGGGAGCGCGACGGCCAAAAGCGCTCAAAGATCGAGGTCATCGTTGACGAGATTGAGTTCATGACGGCCAGGTCCGACACGTCGGCATCGACGTACAGCGGTGACAGTGCGCCCAGTCGAGCCAGTGAGATCCCGCCCGCACCCGAGATCACCGTCTATGACGAGGACATCCCGTTTTAGGCACCCCGTGCTCAGACGGCATGCCCTGTATGGCATGATTACATAATTCGCACGAAGGAAGGTCCTCATGGTTGAATACGTTCGTCAGCCTCGCAAGAAGCATTGCCAGTTTTGCAAGGATGACACCAAGTTTATAGATTTTAAAGATAGTAACTTGCTGCGCAAGTTCATGACCGACCGGGGCAAGATCAAGCCTCGGCGCGTCACGGGGACTTGCACCCAGCACCAGCACGACTTGGCCGTCGCCATCAAGCGTGCCCGCGAGATGGCCTTGGTTCCCTATGCGGTGCCCGTTATCAGCGGTCGCGTCGACAGAAAAAGCCGCGGCTAAAGCAGAGGAGCAAGCCACATGAAAGTCATATTATTACAGGAACTCAGAGGCAAAGGGGGAGAAGGCGACGTCGTCGAGGTCACGCGCGGCTATGCGGTGAACTACCTCCTTCCCAAGAAGTTTGCCATTGAGGCCACCAAAGGAAACCTCAAACAGCTTGAGCTGCGCAAGCACAACATTGCCCGTCGCGAGGCAGAGCGGCTCGACACTGCCGACAAAGTCTTGGCGGGCATCAACGAGAAGTCTGTCGTCATCCGTGCCCGTGTGGGCGAGGAAGGGCAGCTGTTCGGCTCGGTCACCGCTGCGATGATCTCGGACGCCTTGCAGGAGCAGTTCGGCGCAACGGTAGACCGACGCAAGATCGACCTGCGCACACATATCAAGACGGCCGGCGAGCATACGGTCTCGGTAGGCATCTACCGTGACCTCAAGGCGTCCATAATCGTCAACGTCGTTGATGAGAAGATCGACCTGGACGCAAGCGCGGTTGCTGAGGAGGCTGTTGCTGAGAGCACCGAAGTTGCCGATGCCGCTGCCGACGAGGCCGTGGCTTCTGAGGGCGTTGTCGAAGCGGCCGAGATCGTCGAGAGCGCTGCCGACGAGGCTGCGCCTGTTGCGGAAGCCTACCAAGGCGAAGAGCTTGCAGACGCACCCGACGAGGCCATCGTATCTGAAGATGCCGAATAGAAACGATAGTTTCTCTCGAGCGACCGTCGCCGTGTCTGGCGCTGTAACAGCACAGGTGTGTCATGTCGAGCTGAGCGAGATGGCACATCTGTCTGTTGTGACGGGCTTATAATGCAAGGTCAAGAGCTCAGGCAGATACCGCACAACGTCGATGCCGAGCAGGCTGTGCTCGCAGCGATGCTCCTTGACAAGGCGATTGTCGAGGAGGCCCTTGCGCAGATCGACGCGGGCGCGTTTTTCCGCGCCGCTCACCAGAAGATCTTTGCGGCCATAGCCGAGCTGAACCAGGACGGAACGCCTGTGGACCAGCTCACGCTTGCCGACAAGCTTGAGGCGCGCGGAGAGCTGGGGCAGATTGGCGGGAAGGCCTACATCCTTGAGCTGGCCAACAACTCCTTCGCCATCGCAAACTGGGAGTCGCACGCGAAGATCATCAAGAACGACGCGCTGTTGCGCGATCTTGTCTATGCGGCCGACCACATCAAGTCGCTGGGCGTGACCGACACTGACAACGCCATGGGGGTTGTTGAAGAAGCCGAAAAACTGATATTTGACGTGACAAACAAGAGGATCAGCTCGAACTTCAGGGACGTCGTGTCTGTGTCGCATGAGGTCATGGACGTTATCGAGATGATGGCGCGCAACAAGACCCACCTGTTCGGCGTGCCCTCGGGGTTTCGTGCCCTTGACGACAGGCTCGGTGGCATGCGCGGAGGCGACCTCATAATACTTGCGGCGCGTCCAGGCGTGGGCAAGACCTCTTTTGCTCTCAACATGATCACCAACGCCGCGCGCGCGGGGACCTCGGTCGCGTTCTTCTCGCTTGAGATGCCCGCCGTCCAGCTCGTCATGCGCATTCTCTCTGCTGAGGCGATGATCGACAACTTCAAGCTCAAGACCGGCAATGTCAGCGAGACCGAGGTGCATGAGATCATCAAAACTATCGACCGCCTTGGCAAGTGTCAGATTGCCATTGACGACTCGATGGGCATTACCATCCTTGAGCTGCGAGCAAAAGCGCGGCGTCAGTTGCGCAATGCAGAGAAGAACAAGGGCATCGTGGTCGTTGACTACCTGCAGCTTGTGTCGTCGCGTGGGCCACGCGTGTCTGAGCGACACCTAGAGGTTGCCGAGATCACCCGCGGGCTCAAGTCGCTCGCCAAGGATCTCGACGTTCCTGTCTTGGCGCTCAGCCAGCTGAGCCGTGCCGCAGAGATGCGCGCCGACAAGCGCCCTCTGCTCTCGGACCTTAGAGAGTCGGGGTCGATCGAGCAGGATGCTGACGTGGTGCTGTTCATTGAACGCACGTTGCGCAAGGATGACGCGCCGAACAAGGACGCCGCAGACCCCGGCATCGCCAAGCTCATTATTGCCAAGAACCGCAACGGCTCCACGGCACAGATTGATTTGAAGTTCATTCCAGAGTTCACGAGCTTCAGAGACATGGCGGTCGAACGCTGACCCTTGCTGCTACTCCGTATCGTTTTCGGAAGGATCGTCCTCTTCATCAAAGATGTCCGATGCCTCACCAAGAAACCTCGAGGACTCTCCGTGCGGCAGCTCTTGGACGCGCACGAGCTTGCGCGTGATGTTGCGCGACTTTGACTCGATGCGCCCAATCTCGTTTGAGGCAGTCTCAAGCTTTTTGCGCACGCGCGAGAGAAGGTCGCCGAACTTGCCAAACTCTGACTTGACGGCGCCGAGTATCTGCCAGACCTCGCTAGAGCGCTTCTCAATGGCCAGCGTGCGGAAGCCCATTTGAAGGCTGCTGAGAAAGGCGACAAGGTTGGTCGGCCCCACGACGACGATGCGACACTCGCGCTGAAGCCCCTCGACTAGCCCGGGATGACGTAGTATCTCGGCATACAAGCCTTCTGTCGGCACGAACATGAGCGCAAAGTCGGTGGTCAGGGGAGGATTAAGGTATTTGTCGCGTATGTCGCGCGCGAAGGTCTTGACGCGCTGCTCGAGTCGGCGACCTGCCTCTTCGATGCCCTTGACGTCACCTTGCTCAAACGCGTCGAGCAAGCGCTCATAGTCTTCAATCGGAAACTTCGAGTCGATGGGCAGCAAGAGCTCCTTGCCGTCCTCGTCCTTGCTCGGGAGGCGTATCGCAAACTCGACGCGCTCTTGGCTGCGCGTCTTCACTTGGGCGTTGACAAGGTATTGTTCCGGCGAAAGCACTTGCTCTAATATGGTGCCAAGTTGGTACTCGCCGAGGTTGCCGCGGGTCTTGACGTTCGAAAGCACCTTTTTGAGCGCATCGACGCCTCCTGCGAGGGACTGCATCTCACCGAGCCCTTTATGGACCTGCTCGAGGCGGTCGCTGATGAGCTTAAAAGACTCCGAAAAACGCTTCTCAACCGTCTCTTGGAGCTTCTCGTCCACCGTGCGCCGCATCTGCTCAAGCTTCTCTTCATTGAGCAACTGGAGCTGGGTCAAGCGCGCCTCGACTGTCTCGCGGTTCTCGGTGAGCCTGCGGCTCAGTGTCTCCTCAAAGCGAGCAAGCGAGTTTGCCAGCTCGTCGCGATTCTCGCGCAGGTGCCGCATGGTTGTCTCGTCGTGCTCGTCGCGCCGCGCAAGCACAGAGTCTATATGGCTCTTGAGGCCGGCAATGCGCGCCAGCACGACAACGAGCGCCGTGAGCATGACGGCCAGCGCAACGGCCATGAATGCCAGCAGCGCAAGCAATAAAGCGTTGTCCATAAACAATCCTATCGTTGGAGGGTCACGGCGCACAACGGGGCGTCAAGAGCTGTTGCCGCAGGCTGCCGTCGTGAAATCAGAGAGAGAGACAAATCCATTATACTGGTTCAGTTGCGGCCTTCAGGCCGACCGGCCGGTCGCGGTATTGAGAGAAGCCAACAGACAAAAGGAACCAGCATGCCAGGAATCGTGTTAGTGGGCGCCCAATGGGGCGACGAGGGCAAGGGCAAGATAACCGACCTGATCGCGCACGACTTTGACTTTGTCGTCCGTTACCAAGGCGGCAACAATGCTGGCCACACGGTCATTGCCGACGGCAAGCGCCTCGCGCTTCACCTCATCCCGAGTGGCATTATGTACCCAAACGTGACCCCGGTGATAGGCAATGGCTGTGTCATCGACCCACGGGTGCTCATCGACGAGATGGACATGCTTGAACGCGAGGGCATCTCGACTGAGCGCCTGCTCATCAGCGGTAACGCCCACCTTATCATGCCGTATCACCTTGACCTTGACGGCGCGTCCGAGCTCTTGCTCGGAAAAAACGAGATCGGCACGACGCGGCGCGGCATAGGGCCCGCATACCAAGACAAGGCCGCGCGTGTGGGGATCCGCGTGCAAGACCTGCTCGACCCCGCGATCTTCAAGCTTAAGCTCGAGACGGTGCTTGTGGAGAAGAACCGCCTGCTCGAGAGGCTGTACGACTTGCCGACGTACACTGCCGACGACATCTGTGCGCAGTATCTCACGTATGCCGCGCGCATCGTGCCTCATATCGCAGACGTGAGCACCCTGCTCAACGACGCACTGCGCGCCAACAGGGGCGTCCTGTTTGAAGGCGCCCAAGGCACCCTGCTCGACATCGACCATGGCTCGTACCCCTTTGTGACCAGCTCGTCATGCACGGCAGGCGGCGCCACCGTCGGCACAGGCGTGGGCCCGGTTGCCATCAACAAGGTGCTCGGCATCGCAAAGGCCTATCTCACGCGTGTGGGGTCGGGCCCGTTCCCGACTGAGCTGTTCGACGAGACCGGCGAGACGCTTGCGAAGATTGGCGGCGAGGTGGGAACGACCACAGGGCGTTCTCGTCGTTGCGGCTGGTATGACGCAGTGGTCGTGCGCTATGCCGCCATCATAAACGGCCTGACCGATCTCTGCGTCACCAAGCTCGACGTCCTGAGCGCTCTTGACAACATTAAAGTGTGCGTAGCGTATGACTATGCTGACAAGCTCTATGGAACAGTGCCTGAGACGCAGACCGCCTTCCATCACGCCACCCCCCGGTACGAGGAGCTGCCCGGATGGAAGTGCGACATCTCGGGGTGCAGGCGCTTTGAGGAGCTTCCTGCTGCCGCGCGCGACTATATCGCGTTTATCGAGAAACTTGCCGACGTCCCCGTCTCGATGATCGCAGTCGGGCCGAGCCGCGAGCAGACGATCATGCGCGGCTGGAGGCTCTAGGGCGCTTGGCGCTGCTCTCTTTGTAGGTCGATGCGGTGGTTGCGCGCATATAAAAGCAAGTCGAGGCTGACCATTCCCATGTTGAGAAAGTAAAAGACGAGCGGGTAGTCAATGGCTCCGCCGAGAATGCGCGCCGTTATCCCAAAGAGGTAGCCAAACCAGCCGAACAGGGTGAACGCCAGGCTCTTGCCCTTTGTGGTTCGCGACCGGTATGACTTGAGGACGGTGAGCGGCCAGGCTATGCCGAAACAGACGAGGAACAGCATCTCGAAGAAGTTGCGGTAGTCCTCGGCACCCAAGCCCTCTAACCAAACAACCATGACAGACCAGCTCCTTAATTGTGGCTTGTAACCTACGCGCGAGGCAAGCATAGTCCTCTGGCCGCTGCGCCGCATCACCCTTGGCAGGGCAGGTTTAGCCGTCTTGTGTCACCCGAGTGGCCTTGGAGGATACACGGGTGAGGCGCAATGTGGCAAAATCACCCATTGTATCCCCCAAAATACGACTGCTGCCATGCAGTATATGTGCGACAATAGTCACATACCTTTAAAAACCGCAAACTTAGCTCATGTAAAGGCACCCGACGACGACGTATTAGACCAACGGCGGCGAGACCACTTTTAACCACACAGCGCCAGCTGCAAGGCTTCAGAGGATGGGTGATTATGATGGTAGACTTTGGGTTGTTCACGCACAGGGTGAACTTGTCCAAGTCTGTTATACCCCATGCCCCGACCGGGCATTTTGAGCGCGAGCGGCTCATTAAGCGACTCGACAAGGCCTCGTACCAGAAGTACGTCCTGATACAAGCACCATTAGGTTATGGTAAATCAACATTGCTGAGCTACTGGTATTATAAGGTAGTGAGCAATGACAGCCGTCGAAGGGTCGTGTGGTTCGCGGTCGATGCCGCAGACTCAGACGCCGACTGCTTCTGGAGCAACTTTCTCGCATCCCTCAGCCAGCAGTGGCCTGGCCTTCACGAGGCCATAGAGAAGAGCCGCCAGCTCTTCGAGCAGTCGCACGTTCACGAGGTCATCATCGAGATCGCCAACCACATAGCGCAGGTCTCTGACATCGACGCAGAGTACTATCTGGTCATGACCAACTTCGAGCGCTTCAAGTTCTCAGAGAGCGAGATGCAGTTCTTCACCTTCACCAACATGCTGCCCTCAAACATCCACGTCATCATGTCGTCGCGCGTCTTTTTGAGCAACCACCTCATCCAGCAAGACTTCTACAGCGGGCTTTCGCTCATTGGTGTCAAAGAGCTCTCGTTTCGCGAGGACGAGCTCAAGGAGTATATCTCGAAGCACATTGGCGTCGAGCTTTCGACGAGCAACCTCGAGCTGCTGTATGCCAAGACTGAGGGCTGGCCGCTCGCCGCCGAGGTCCTGGTCCAGGCGGTGACTGCGGGCACGGGCATCGAGCAGGCCATCGACGAGCTCACGGGGAACAACCGGTTTTTAAGCGAGTTCGTGTTCGAGAAGACCTTCAGCGTCTTGCCGGAGCGCATCACCACCTTTCTCATCGAGACAGCGTTTCTCAAGCGGCTTTGCGCCTCGTTGTGCAACTATGTGACCGAGGGGCAGGAGTCCCAAGACATTATCCGCTACCTCGACCGCAACGGGATCTTCACGACTTCGATCGACATGGAACACGTGTGGTTCAGATACCACCCGCTATTCGCTGACTGGCTGCAGCACATGGCGCTCAAGCTCAGGAACGAGCAGCTGCGCAAGCTCAACTCGCGCACGGCCCAGTGGTACCGCGACAACAACAAGCCGTTCTTCGCCACAAAGTTCGTGATTGCCTCAACCGACGACATCTTTGTCTCGCGCCTTGCGCAGTACGTCTTTGGCGACTTGCCCTCGGAATACGACCGACTGCTCCTGTGGCTGTTCTCGCTTGACGAGTCGCAGCTCGAAGACGAGCCGCGCTTCTGCCTGCTCGCGGCGTGGGCTTACGCCTTCCTTGGCCGTCCCAACGACGCGCGTTATTGGAACGACAAGGCCATGGTGTGTCAGGGAAGGGACGACCGTGCACCAGGCGAGGCGTGCACCGCGAACGGCGCGAGTGGCGCGAACGGCGCGAACGGCGCACGTGGCGCGAACGGCGCGAACGAGGAGCTGTCACAGCCCGGCGACCTGCGCGCGCAGGACGGCGAGCGCGGCCGAGAGTCGGTCGCAGGGCGGCTCGGGCTTATCGTCAAGATCATCGAGGCAAAGTGCCTGACCCTGCGCGGCCGGGCGCGCATGGGCATCGAGCTGTGCCAAGGCCTGCTGCGGGCGAACGACCCCCATATGGACGAGATGGCGCGCATGGTCTTGCTCCAAAGCCTCGGTGAGGCGCACGAGCAGCTCGGCGACCTCAACCAGGCCATGCACGACTACAGCAGGGCGCTGACCATCGCGCGCGCGAACCAGCTGAGCTTTCTCACCGCGTTCACGCGCTACCAGATCGCAAGTCTGCTGTTCGAGCAAGGGCATATGGAGAAGACCGAGGTGCTGTGTCGCACCGCCATACGGGAGTGTCCGCCCGACTACACAGTGTACGGCGCGCTGTACTCGCTGCTCGCGCAGGTGAAACTTGAGCAGAACCACCTTGACGAGCTCGACGTCATCATCAAACGCGCGGTCTCGCGCGTCTCGGCAGACCGCAACATAGACATCTTCCTGGATGCCTGCGTTGCCCGAAGCGGCTATCTGTCAGCCAAGCGGCTCCACTATGACTCCCAGGTGCAGATGGCGGTGGCCATAGACGCCATTCGCCGCAGCAAAGACATTCCACCACGGGGAGTCGCCTACCGCGTGTTTGTGCAACAGGCGCGCAATTATCTTGCACAAGGCGAGGTCGCTACTGCCCGCGAGACCATTGCGGAGTTCGACGCGCTCGGGTTTCCGCGCTCTGCCATGTGCTCGCTCGTGGTCGATCTCATGCGGCTGCGCATCGATCTTGCGAGCAGCCATGACCTTTGCGACAGCCTCACAGTGATCGAGGAGCTCTCGCATCGCGCCGCTTCGATGGACTGTTGCAGGATCTATGTGGGCATCGACGTGGTGCGCGCCATCGTGTGCCACCAGATAGGAGACCGGCAGGCCTCGCTGGCCAGCCTCAACGAGGCCGTGATGTTCGCGCGCAGGGAGCAGATGATCCGCGTGTTCTTGGAGGAGGGCGACGTGGTGCGCATGCTGCTCGCCGAGCTTGCCGCCTCGCCGCTTCTTGACCGTGCCTGCGAGCAGTTTGTGTGCGACTTGGTCAAGGCCTTTGCCGGCAGGCGGCGAACATCTGAGCGCGTCGGCGGGCAGGCGCCAAGCTCGCAGCTCTCAAAAAGCCGCATGCAGGCCATGAAGAATCTCAGCGCCATCAACCGCTGGAACCTGACCGCGCGCGAGCAAGAGGTGCTGACGCTTCTCCAAGAGGGATACAACCGCAAAGACATTGCGAGCCGTTTTTGTACCTCGCAAAACACGGTCAAAACGCATATCTCGCATATTTACGAGAAGCTTGGCGTGCACTCGGTGCCCGAGCTGCTCGGCACGCTCATGGAGCATGACCTCCTGTGAGCCTGCTCCAGAAAAGGATGGTGAACATGTACGGCCCTCCGGCAGCATTTTACGGCTTCACGCACGGAATCCTCATAGACGGCGAGTTCTGCACGGGCTGCCTTGAGTGCTTTGAGGCAAGCAAGGCGCGCGCGTGCGGCGTCATCTCATACCATGTGGTCGAGGGGAGAAAAAAGGCGTTCGTGCAGCACCCTGAGCGCTGCGTGGGGTGCTTTCGCTGCCTGGAGCGCTGCCGGACGCGGGCCATCAGCTGCACGGTGACGTCAAAATGGTTCGCGGAAGGAGCATGACGATGGCAGCTCGCGAGCGCCCCTCTGAGCGTAACGCCGAACGCCTCTCTGAGCGCAACGCCGTGCTGCTCTTCAGTAAGCCGCCGGTTCCCGGCCTCGTTAAGACGCGCCTCACCAAAGAGCGCGGCGGCAACCTCACGCCTGAGCAGGCGGCGGAGTTCTTCAGGTGCTCGTTTTTGGATGTGGCCGACTTGGTCATGGCGGTCTTAGAGGAGCTAGACGAGGCCAACCGGATCGAACAGGAGGACGACGCGTCGGTCCCGGTGCGCAGCTACGACTTCTATGTGTCTACCACTCCGGCGTCCAGCGTCGCGCTGTTCGAGGAGGTCTTCAAAAGCGACGGCGGGTGGGACGGCTTGGCGCACCCGGTGCGCTACCTTGTGGACAAGGGCGCGTCGTTCAACGAGCACTTCGACGATGCGTTCAGGCAGCTCTTTGACTGCGGTTATGACAATGTCGTCGCCATTGGGGGAGACATGCCCACGTTGCCGCGCGAGCACATCATCGACGCGTTCATGTGGCTCGAGTACCTCGCTGCCCAGGACCCCTCGCGCGCCGCGCTCGTGCTGGCCCCCTGCCAGCAAAGCGGTGTGTCGCTTGTGGCACAGACGCGCCACACGCCCATCGACTCTGCTGGGGTCTACTACAACCTCGACGGGCTTCCGGCGCTCGACGCCTACACGGCCAAGCTCCGTGAGACTTCTGTTCCGGCGGCCTATCTCAGCCCGGTGTCTGACGTGGACGGCGACTCCGACCTCGCGCACGCGATCTCGTGCCTTAACGCCATCGCCGAGGCGACGCGGTTTCAGCCGGGACTGTTCTTGGCGCGGCGCACCCTTGAGTGGATCGACCGCAGCGGCCTGCGTGCGAGCGCCCCTCCCAACGAGGAGCACGACCCTCGTTGGGAGATCGACGTGTGAGCTGACACAACTGTCATACTATAAAGCGCCCCCGAGCAGCCGCACGTCAGCGAGGCAACGCCTTCGATCCCGGCGACCGGCGACTCAGACGCAACGTTGTGGCTCGTGGCCGCCGCCATCGCGGCGGCAGGCGCAGCGCTGCTCGCGGCGAGACCCCGGGTCAAGCCCGGGGTGACACAGTAATGTGAGCGGAAGTTGACAGAGGGGT
>JAITHV010000057.1 GCA_031279835.1 Coriobacteriales bacterium | reverse complement strand
CTGCAACCCGCAGCGCGCTGCGCACGGCTCTCAACTTGCTTGTTCGCGCCATGCGACACGCTGCGACTGCGACAAGACACCCCTTATGCTGTCGCGCCGCGCCACGCTCTGCCAGTCGGCCGTGTCGGCCGACCAGCTTTGCCTGTCGCGACGTGCTCTGAATAGCATCTTACGCTTCTTACGGATAATTAACAATTGATAATCTCTAAAAAACAGGTCAGCAGCGGTCATTTGGGCGTTATTTTTCTGTTGAGCGGCAGTTGCCTGTTGTTTTTTTAGACGGTGCCGCCACGCACGGCTGGCACCCTTGGCATGCGCAGCCGGGCCCTTGGCGCCCCCTCTGTGCCTCGGTCTGGGTAGCATAGGCTTGTGGCCCATGCTGCCCGCTGGCCTAAGCCGCCGGTGCTAGTTGCGCTCCTTAGTCCAGCCCTCTGGCAGCGCTGCGTCATAGTGACATTGCGCGCAGGTGTTCACCGACTGCTCGTGCACCTTGTGGCACGAGGTGCAGTCCCCTGCCTCATGCTGTCCGTCAGCTGGAGGCATGTGGGGGTTGCGCGTGTAGAAGTTGGTGGTCTTGGCAAGCATGTTGACGCTCGTGGCCTCATGACAGCCCGGACGCAGGCAAAACGACTCTGCGTCCTTTTGGCCTTCCTGTGGCGTCTTGCTCACCACAAGACCCTCGAGCGGCAGGTCGTAGCCGCCCCTCACCCACGAGAGGCCTTCGTGCACCTGCTCGGCAACGCTCGGCTCATGACAGGTCAGGCAGCCGATGTCTTGCCCGCTCTCTTTGTGCGCCGTGACGCTCAACAAGACGTCGCGGCCGGCCTGGGCAGGGTTGACCGACGTGCCGTCCAGATAACTTGCCACATACGGGTCCATCGGCGTGTGGCATAGGAAGTTGCAGAAGCGCGGGTCGTCATGGGTCGCCGCATACGCGACGCCTGCCCCGCCGGCGAGCAGCACGAGCACAGCCACAACTGCAATCAGTATGACGCGCGTGCGCGAGACGCGACGGCGTACGCCCTGCGGCGTCGCCGCAGGGACCGCAGGGGCCTCAGGGGCTTCGGGGATCTCAGGAGCCGCAGGGGCCTCAGGGGCCGCGTCAGGCATCTTGCGCTTCTTGGTCTCAGGTTTTGTCATTCTCACTCCTTCATTTCGCCAGGCGCCAGGCTACTTCTTGACGACTTCGCACAGCCCACAGGCAAAGGGCGGGAATCCCGTGATCGGGTCAAAGTCGCGCGTGGTGAGAAGGTTGACGTCTGCCTGATGCCATCCGTGGAAGATGTCCACCACTCCCGGCATGACCATGTTGGTGACCTCGGCCTCCATTTCGATTGAGCCCTGTTGGTTGAACACGCGCACCGCGTCGCCCGTGGCCAGTCCGCGTGACGCAGCGTCCTTGGGGCTGAGACGCACGACGGGGCGCGGCATGAACTGGTTGAGCCAGGGCAGGTCGCGCAGCTTGCTGTGCGTGTAGTAGGGCACACGCGAACCGGTGTTGAGCACCAGTGGGTAGGCGGTGTCTGCCGGGTTGTCGCGCAGTGGGCTATGCACGGGCTCCTCGTAGACGGGCAGCCCTTCAAAGCCGAGGTCCGCGAGGGTCTTCGAGACAAGCTCGACCTTCCCGGTGGGGGTGTTGAATCCGGGTTGGCCGTCTTTGCGCAGCTTGCCGGACGCGTACTTGCGCTCCTCGGGAGGCTGACCGGGCACGTCATAGCCGTCGGGCGCGGCCTTGAGGTCCGCAAGGGTCACGCCGATGTCGGCGGTGGCGAGCAGCGCGTCGAGCGCCGCATCGACGTCGCCGTTGAAGCACTCGTCGCGGTAGCCAAGGGCACAGCCGATCTCGAGCAGTATCCGCCAGTCCTCGCGCGCCTCGCCCAGAGGCTCGACGGCAGGCTGACGCAGGAAGATCTTGCGCCCGAACAACGCGAGCGCAGCCGTGCGCTCGTAGCACATGGCCGCAGGCAAGAGCATGTCTACATAGTCATGAGTCCATGAGCGCTCATAGTAGTCTATAGCGACGGAGAACTCCATGTCGTTGATGGCCTTTTGGTACAGCGGGGTGTTTGGCCACATCATGGCGTTGGCGCCGAGCAGCACGCCGGCGCGGATCTTGCCGGCCGCGACGTACTCGGGCAGGTGCACCGTCTGCATCATCTTGTAGAACTTCGCCCAGACCGGGAACTCCGCAAGGTCGTGACGACGGGCCTGGAAGCCTTCAGACTCGTAGACGTCCTCAAGCTGGAAGCCGCGCGTCGAGGCGGCATAGTCAAACGGCAGCCCCGGCCCAAGCGAAAGGCCGCCGGCCACGTCAAGGGCGCCAAGCAAGGCGGGGATCATGAACACCGCTCGCTGGTAGTTGCCCACGTTGGTCTGGTGACACCCTCCCTTCGAGCTTGTCACCAAGGTCATAGGGGCGTTCGTGCCGATGAGCGTGGCCGCCTCGATGAGCCGCGCTGCGGGAACCCAGGTTATCTCCTCCACCTTCTGGGGCGTGTACTGCGCCACATAGGCTGCGAGCTCGTCAAAGCCCACGGTCCAGTTCGCAACGAACTCCTGGTCGATGAGCCCTTGTATGATCAGTTGGTTGATAAACCCTGCGGCAAGTGCCCCATCAGAGCCGGGGCGCAGCTGCAGGTGGACGTCTGCCAGCCCGGTGGCCATGGGGGTGACGCGCGGGTCCACGACGACGAACTTGGTGCCGCGCTCCTTGGCGCTCATGAGACCGTTGAAGCGGTTGGGCTGCGACCATGCGGCGTTGAGCGACCAGACCAGACAGCTCTTGGTTGCCTCGCCGGGGTCTTGGCCCATGCTGTTTTGGCCGAACACAAGGTTGGCGCACATCCAGCTTGCGGCAGCGCATACTGAGCTCTCTGAGCCGTAGCTCGCAGAGCCGAACAGCGTGGCGAGGCGCTGCATGGCCCCGCGCGGCTCTTTGGGGTCGCCGCAGAAGAAGAGCACGGCGTCAGGGCCGTGCTGCGCCTTTATGGCGCTCAGCCGCTCGGCGATGACCGCGTAGGCCTCGTCCCAGCTGATGTCGCGCCAGGCCGATGCAGTGCCCTTGGCGTTGGTGCGCAGCTTGGGAACAAGCAGGCGCTCGGGGTCGTAGAGCTCCTGGAGGCTTGCGATGCCCTTGGCGCACAGTGGCGTGGCGGGGTACTTGGCGCGCGACTCGACGCGCACGATGCGATTCTCCTTGACATGGCACACGATGCCGCATTTGGGCACATGGTTGCACATGTCGCAGTAGCTGTAGCGCTTCTCGACAGGAGCGTTGTCGTCGGCAAAGGCGTCAGCTGGGTGCACGATGTCAAAGGCGGCACTCGTGGCGAGCGCGCCTGCCGCCCCGATGGCTGCGGCGCCTGCGACGAAGCTGCGGCGCGTGAGGCCTTCCTGGCATGGGGGCTCGCAGCTGAGCGCGTTGTTCTCCTTATGCAGCATGGCCGTCACCACCCTTCGCGCCATCGGCTCCGGAAGCCTTGGCGCGCCGGGAAGCGACCGCATAGCCGCCCACTGCACCGACAGCAGCGGCCACCACCGCAACGCCTGCCGTCATGACGAGCGGGTCGATGCCCGGCGGCGCCTGCTCTGCGGCCGTGGGGCGCGTGACGGAAGGCACGAGCGTCGGGGAGACTTTGGAGGCTATCATGGTGCGCGGGATGTCTGCAGGGGCACTGTAGTAAAAGCCGGTCTTGTCCACCCGCGTTGCTCCCGCCGCGACCTTCTGGGCGATGGTGCTTGCAGGGTCTTCCAAGTCGCCAAAGAAGCGGGCCCTGCCTGGGCAGTTGGCCACACACGCGGGCTCGCCGCCCGCAGCCGTGAGCTCGTGGCAGAAGGTGCACTTCTCAACCACGTTCTCGCGCTGTGTGCCATAGGCCTCGTAAGGGGCAGGCGTCGCAGCCCCAAAGTAGTTGCCCCCGCCCGTGTTCACCTGGCGGGCGCCATACGGACACGCATTGACGCATTGGCGGCAGCAGATGCACTTCTCGTAGTCCACAAGCGTGACGCCCTCGGCAGTGGTGTGGCTCGCGCCCGTCGGACAGGCAGCGACGCAGGGAGGCTGGTCGCACTGCATGCAGGCATGGGGGAGGTAACAGCGCCGCGCCTCGGGGTAGTCTCCCCACTCGCAGGCATCGAGCGCGTTCCACCTCACGTCAGGGCGCGTGTTGTTCTGCATCTGGCAGGCCACCACGCAGCCCCCGCAGCCCGCGCAGCGCGCAAGGTCAACGAGCATTGCTTTTCTGGTCATCAGTTGTAACTCCTCACTTGTTCTTGGTTCATACCCAACAGGCAAGACCCGCTCGGCTCTGGCGCGACCCATATGCGCCAAACGGCCACGCAGGAACACACAACCTTGGTTGACCCCCTTTCCCCCGGGAGCGCCATCAGGACATTCTTCTTTGCTAGCGTACCATGACCGCGCTGCCAGAGCGCGTCAGAAGGCTTTCAATCCGACAACCAAAGCACAACAGTGCTCGTGATGATATACAGCGTTTGGATAAAGAAGCGTCAGCATGTCAGCGTGGCCAGTACGATTCGGCGGAACTGGCAC
>JAITHV010000110.1 GCA_031279835.1 Coriobacteriales bacterium | reverse complement strand
CGTGCCGAGTATGAGGCCAGAGCTTTGCAGCCCGCGCACGATCAGCGGCCAGCCGGTGGCAAAAACGCCCAGCACCTGCTCAGGCGACGGGTACAGCAGGCTTACGGCGACGGGCAGCTTGGCAGTCGCCACTTCCCATGCCAGCAAGAAGGCAAAGACGATGGAGGAGACGTCAGCATGAGAGAGCCGCTTGCGCCTAACCAGCGCCGCCGCCTCCACCACAAGCAACACGCCGACAAAGGACAGGTGGCCAGCCAGGCCCTTATCGCCATACGACGCCGCAAGCGACAATCCCGTGCGCACAGCCTCGACTGCCCGATCGGGAACGAGCAGCGTCACGAGCACCGTTGTCGCAAACAGCACATGGGGAAGCACGAGCCACGGCCATGTTCGTTTTTCTGCCTTCGCACTATGTTCCATACGGTTTCTCATACTCAGGTGTCCAGCTTGCTCCAACTGTCCCGTAGCTCCTTGAGCAGTGGATCGTCAGGAGACTCGGCGCTTAACTCGTCGAGCGCGCGCTTGTAGGCGGATGCGTCGATGAAGTCGTCGATGACGACGCGCGAGCCCTTGTCCACATACCCGCTAGCCTGCATCCCCTGCCAGTAGGCCTTGATACTCTTGATCGCGGGGTCAGGCGACCAAAGCAGGTCCCCATACCCGTAAAGTTGGAAGCGCAAGACCTCGCGGTCGATGACTATGAACGTGGTCAGCGCGTCAAGCGTCGCCTCCTCGTCGGTGCGATAAATCTGCCAGGCGCGGATAAGGGCCTTCTCCACCCGCGTCCACAACTCCACGTCAGGCACCTGCTCGGTGCGCACGAGCTGCCTGCAGCAGATGAAGTCGCGCCCGATCACGTCTTTGACGAAGCGCGCGTTGACCAGCCCTTGAGCCTCGGCCGGAAGGTAGAAGGCGCCGTTGACAATGCCTACGTCCACTGAGCCATTCTTGACCGCCTCGATCACCGTCGCTGGGGTGTCGAACTCCGAGAAGGTTATCTTGGTGAGGTCGAATCCCTGTTCGGCAAGCCAGCCGCGCAGGGCGATGTCGCCGCTGTTGGTGCGGTTAGACCCCAGTTTGAGGCCGTCAATGAGCTCTTCAGTCACCGCGCCCTTCCACAACACGGCGTTCTCAGGAAGAGTGATTATGCTCTCATAGTTGCTCATGAGACCGCCGATAATGCTCAAGTCGGTGTTTCCGGCTGCCAGGTAGCTGAGCGGCGCCGGGGCGCTGTAGCCGGCGATGTCAACCTTCTTCGACTGGAGCGCTGCAATCATGTTGGGGGCGCTGTCTATAGGGGTGATGTCCAAGTCCAGGCCGAACTCCTCGCCGGTCCGCGCCATCGCTGCCAGCACCAAAAGACCTGCGCCCGGCCCTGTGTTCGAGCCGCCCACGCTTATTTTGACGGTCGCGCCGGGAGCGGTGGGACCAGCGTTGCCCTGGCCTTCTGGCCCGTCTGCAGCGCATGCAGACAAGAGCGCTCCGGCTGCGGCACTCGCGCCGAGCACGCCCATGAGCTGCACGAAGCCCCTCCGATCAAGGCACGAGGCCCTTGTGCCTAGGTGTTTTTTGCGGTTGGTGTTCATCGGTAACGCCTCTTTTCTCTCGTCTTTTCTCTCGCCTGTTCTCTCGTCGCGCGGCTGATGACTGACAGCGCTTGTGCCAGTCGTCATTGCTCGTGCGCGCACGTCGGTCGACAGCACACAGCCATGCGATGCGCCTGCAACACATGAGCCATTGGTATCACCTCCGTCACTTCCATGCGAGCACCTTGTCCCGAATCTTTTCGAGCGCGATGTTAGAGACGAACACTATCACCGCGATGACAATGATGCCCGCGAACACCTTGGTGAAGTTCGAGTAGTCGGCCCAGTACTTCACATACCAGCCCACGCCTGCGGTCATTCCCATCATCTCGGCGCCCACCAAGAGCAAAAATGCATTGGAGACCTGCACCGAGAGCGTGTTGAACAAATACGGCAGGCAATGGGGCAGCATGACGTGCACAAAAGACGAGCGTGCCGACAGGTTCAGCGTGCGCGCGGTGTTGTCGAGCTCTTCGCTCATCGCCTCAATGGCGCTGACCGTGTTAAAAAGCACCGGCCAGAACAGCCCTAAGGTGATCACAAAGACCGCAGTCACAAAGAAGTCGCCCATGAGCGCGACCGCATACGGCGCATAAATGAGCGATGGCACCGGCGCGAGCGCGCGCGCGATGGGCAGCAAGGCGCCCTTCAGCCGGGCAAGCCTCCCGCAGAGCATTCCGAGGAACACCCCGATGGTCACCGCAAGCACAAACGAGATGGCCATCAAAACCCCCGAGGCAAGAATCGACTCCCCGATCTTCAAAAAGTCCTTCGCCATCACCTCGACAACCGCCGCCGGCGCCGGCAGCAGGAAGCTGCCGCCCGTGTTGCCTGTTGCGAGAGCCCATAACAG
Organism: Coriobacteriales bacterium; assembly: GCA_031279835.1. GTDB lineage: Bacteria > Actinomycetota > Coriobacteriia > Coriobacteriales > UBA8131 > JAITHV01. Next base: position 6,054 of record JAITHV010000110.1, on the reverse strand, counting down.
GAGGATAAGGCAGACTATGGCCACTTGCGGCAAAAAGCGCACGAGGCTGACCTGCGACAACCACGCCAAGAGATGCGGCCCTTGCCGCAGTGGCTGCCCCGGCCGCCCTTTCTGCGCCGCTCGCCCCGGCGGCCCCGGCTGGCCTTTCTGCGCCGCTCGCCCCGGCTGCCCCGGCTGCCCCTGCTGCGGCGCACGGCGAGAACGGGCTTCTCCCCTTGTTACACGGCGCCTAAATGCCCGCGCCATAGTACTCCCCCTCGTCATCGTAGAACAGGTCGAAGACCTCTTTGCGCAGCTCGCGGTAGACGGGCGCGAACACAATGTCTCGGCGCGACTTGGGATGGGCAAACGGCACCGGGACCTCTTTGGCGACGTGGCGGTTGTTGATGAAGAGGATACGGTCGCTCAGCAGTATGGCCTCGTCGATGTCATGAGTCACAAAGACCACCGTCCGCTTGCGATGCTGCTCTTCGAGCAGCTCCAGCAGCAGGTCTTGCAGCACCGTGCGCGTCTTGGCGTCCACGGCGCCGAACGGCTCGTCCATGAGGAGGATCTCGGTCTCCATTGCCAGCGCCCGCGCGATGGACACGCGCTGCTGCATGCCGCCGCTGAGCTGATGGGGGTACAGCGACTCCTTGCCCTCGAGCCCGACTCGCGCGAGGTAGTAGTTGGCCTTGGCCGTTATGTCGCGCTTCGTCGCGCTTGACACCTGCCGGATCCCGAACTCCACGTTGCGCCGCGCCTTCATCCAGGGGAACAGCGCGTAGTGCTGGAACACGACGCTGCGGTCTTTGCCGGGACCACATACCGGCAGGCCGTCGATGCTCACCGCGCCGCTGTCGGGCATGTTCAGGCCGCTGATGAGGCTGAGGGTGGTTGACTTGCCGCACCCGCTGCTGCCAATCAGCGAGACGAACTCGCCCGTGCGCACCTCGAAGCTGAGGTCCTCAAGCACCGTCTGGCGCCTGCCATTGCCCTCATACGACAACGTGACGTCTTTAAGGGACAACTTAGGGACAAGAGGCTCCATGCTCGTCGCGTCGTCCGTCACGGTCGACGCGCCTTTCGCGCAGGCCAGGCGACAACGGGCACGGCTGCGGCTGCGACAGCCTCGGCTGCCGCGACAACCTCGACTGCCGACGCAGGTGTCAATGCGGCGCAGGCGCCTTCGCCATAGAGGTTTTTGGAGAAGTACCGGTCGCCTCGGTCGGGCAGCACTGTGACGATGTTTGCCTGCTCTAAGGCCGCGCCCTGTTTCTCGGCAAGCGAGAAGGCCAGCTGCATGGACGCCCACACTGCGGCGCCCGAGGAGGTCCCCACCACGAGTCCCTCCTTGCGCGCGAGCAGGCGCACCGTGGCAAAGGCGTCGCTGTCGCGCACCTTGATCACGTCGTCCACAAGCGAGACGTCCATAGTCGCCGGCACGAAGTCGTTGCCAATGCCCTCTATGTCGTAGTCGCTGTGGTCGCACCCGCCGCCGATGAGCGAGCCCACCGGGTCGGCCAACACGCAGTGTATGCCGAGGTTTTGCTCCTTGAGATAGCGGGCTATGCCGCTGTACGTGCCCCCCGAGCCGGCTCCTGCCACAAAGTGGCCCACGTTGCCGTCTAGGGCCGCATAGATCTCAGGTCCCGTGCCCTCGTAATGGGCACGAGGGTTGTTGGGGTTCTCGAACTGCTTGAGCGAGACCGCTCCCTCGATCTCGCCCCGCAGCTCCTCGGCCTTCCTGCAAGCGCCCAACATGCCGTCCTCACGAGGGGTGTTCACCACTTCAGCGCCCATGGCCTGCATCAAGACCTGCTTTTCTACTGAGAACTTCTCGGGCACCACGAAGATGACCCGGTACCCTTTTCCTAAAGCCGCCAGCGCAATGCCGAGGCCCATGTTGCCGGCCGTGCCCTCCACGATGGTGCCGCCGGGACGCAGACGCCCTGCCAGCTCGGCAGCCTTAAGCATTGCCACGCCGGTGCGGTCCTTGACCGACCCCGCAGGGTTCCAGAACTCCAGCTTGGCGAAGAGCCTGACCGGGGAGGGAACCCCCAGGTTGTTGAGCGCAAGCAGCGGTGTGTTGCCGATCAGTTCAGATAGGGCGTTATAAGGCCTCATTGTCATGTTCATGTTTTATCATATACCTTTGTTTTCATGGAAACAATTTTGTCGCCAGCGCCTGCTAAAACGCCGGCACCACCGCTCCCTGGTACTTGTCCTCAATAAAACTCTTGACCTCAGGAGTGCGCAGCGCTCGATAGAGCGCCTGGACAGCCGGCTCGTTCGCGCGTTCTGCGCGGGTCACAACAATATTCGCGTAGGGCGAGTTCGCGCCTTCCCTGAAGAGGTAGGAGCTCGCGTCGAGCCCGCCTTCAATGACCCGGTTGGTGTTGGTGATGTACAGGTCGTACTCGTCATGGGTGCGCACGATAAGCCCGGCCTCCAGCTCCACGATGGTCAGAGGCTTGAGGTAGGACTCGATGTCGCCCTTCGTGGTAGTCACCGGGTCGATGTTGCTCTTCAGCTTGATAAGACCGGCCTCTTCCAGGATCCTCAGCGCGCGGTACTCGTTCGTGGCGTCATTGGGGATGGCCACGGTTGCGTTATCGGGGAGCTGCGCGGTGCTGGCATACCGGTCGGAGTACGCGCCGATTGGCTCGACGTGAATGCCGCCAACGCTAACGAGCTGGTAGCCCTTCTCTGCCACAACCGAGTCGAGGTACGGCTTGTGCTGAAAGAAGTTCACGTCTATCTCTTTGTTCTCGGTCAGCTGGTTAAGGTTGCTCTCGTCAGTAGGCACGATGACCTCAAGGTCCACGCCCTGCTCGGCAAGCGCAGGCTTCACGAACTCCAGCAGCTCGGCATGGGGAACCTGGGCCGCGCCCACCACGAGCTTTGTGGCAGCGGCAGGCGTGCTGCTCGTGCCGCCGGCAGGCGTGCTGCCCGAGTCGTCGGCCTGTGCCTCAGAGGCGCATCCCGCCAGCAACGCAGCCGAAAGCACCAACAACAGGGCAGCAGCCAGGGCAAAGGCCGTTTGGGCCCTTCTGTGCGGTCGCGGCTCAGTGGCATGCAGTCTTGTCGTTTTCATGTCGTTCTCCTCGCGTTTCTCTCTCCTTGCCGCCGCCAGGCGACATTCTCCCTATTAGTTTTTTATATTACAAGCGCCTCTTGCGCACGATACCGCGGGCAATGGCCTCGCCGCAGACCTGCACGAGCACGACGATCACGATCAGGGCCAGAACGGCTGCTATCATCATGTGGGTCAAAAAGCGGTTATAGCCATAACGCACGGCGACGTCGCCCAAGCCGCCAGCGCCGAACCAGCCTGCGATGGCGGTTACCGAAATAAGGGCGATCACGGCGATGGTAAAGCTGCGGACAAGACTGGGCAGCGATTCAGGCAGTATCACCTTGAGCATGATCTCCCAATTGCGGGCACCGACCGACTTCGCGGCCTCGACCTTGCCCCGGGACACATCCAAAAATCCGCTCTCGACCATACGCGCGAACATCGGCGTGCAGGTGAGTGCAAGCGCGATCATCACAGCACCCGGGCCCCAAGAGCGGCCGATGATCAGCTTGGCCAGCGGCAGCGTCAAGATGATGATCACCATGGACGGCAGCGAGCGCAAGGCGTCCACCACCGCGCCGAACAGGGCGTTGAAGACGCGCTTCGGCTGCAGTCCGTCTGGCCGGGTCACCAACAGCACCGTGCCTACGAGCAGCCCAAGAACGCCCATCAGCACGGTAGAGACGGTCGTCATCATGAGCGTCTCCAGGATTGCCGGCCATATGACCTCCCACGTCTTGATACTGAAGAGGTTCTCAAGCAGCTTGAGAAACTCGCTCATATTCCCTCACCTCCCTGTAAGAACCCGCCCGTGAGGCTCGCGTTGACCTCGACAAAGACCTGCATCGTGTGGCTTTGCGGGTTGGTGAGCACCTCGCGCGTGCTCCCCTGCTCGACGATGCGCCCGTTTTCTAAGACGGCAACATGGCGGCAGAGGTACTTGATGACCTCGAGCTGATGCGTCACCACAATGATGGTCAGCCCGAACTTCCGATTGATGGCCTTTATCAGGTCGAGTATCGAGAGCGCCGTCTCGGGGTCAAGCGCCGAGGTGGCCTCGTCGCTCAAGAGCACCTTTGGCTCGTTGGCCAAGGCGCGGGCGATGCCCACGCGCTGGCGCTGGCCGCCGGAGAGCTGGCCGGGGTAGAAGTCGCGACGGTCGGTGAGGCCCACGAGGTCGAGTATCTCGTTTACCCTCTGCTGACGCTGCTCCTTGGCCTGGCGCGCCACAGTGAGCGAAAACTCGACGTTGCGCGCGACGCTGCGGGCGTCCAGCAGGTTGAACTGTTGGAAGATCATCCCGAACTTGCGGCGAAAGGCGAGCAGCTCTTTGTGAGAGAGCCCGGTTATGACCGAGCCATCGATGCGGACCTCGCCGCTATCTGGCTCCTCAAGCCGGTTAAGGCAGCGCAAGAACGTGGACTTCCCGGCGCCTGATGAGCCCACGATGCCAAAAATGTCGCCCCGGTCGATGTCGAGACTCACGTCTTTTAGCACCTCGACCGTCTGACCGCGACCGATGTAGGCCTTGTTCAGATTGCGCACCTGGATGAAGGCCTCGCTCATCTTAGGCCTGCCCTCGTCGTTTTTTTTGCGCAGTCACGAGCGTCATCCCGTGTCTCCTCACCTTATGTATACAATTCTTATATGTTTCCTAGTATTTGTCTCCTACAGAAGAATACGGCACTTTGAGCGGTTTGTCAACAATTTATAGCATTCTTATAAGATTAGTAGTATTATCAGAATTGGCACTGGGCGACCAGCAACAGCGACAGCAAGGAGAGACATGTCACATATTGAGAGCCAGTTGGTGCACGCGCCAAACGACACGGACCCGCGCTTCGGCGACGTGGTCTGCCCCATCCACCTCACCTCCACCTTTGAGCAGGAGCGCTTTGGCAAGCCGATCCGCTACGACTACTCGCGTGGCGGCAACCCCTCGCGCCAGGTGGTGGAAGACCAGATCGCCTTGCTCGAAGGAGGCAAGACGCCACAAGACGGCATTGCCCGCACGGGCACGGGCGCACAGGGGGGCGGCTTGGCCTTCTCCAGCGGCATGGCGGCCATAACGGCAGTGCTCTCGCTTTTTGGCCCGGGCGACGTGATCGTCACGTCCGGCAACCTGTACGGCGGGACCTTTCGAGTCCTGGACCAGTATTTTGCCCGCTACGGACTGCGCTACCAGCTCGTGGACTGCACAGACCCCGCTGCGGTCGAGCGGGCGCTTACCGCGGCTAAAGGCGCGGGGGCGAGAAGGCCTGCGGCCTTGCTCCTCGAGTCCCCCACCAACCCCCTGCTCGAAGTCGCCGACATTGCCGTGCTCGCAGGCATCGCCCACAAGCACGGCGCCATGACCATCGTGGACAACACCTTCATGTCGCCTTACCTGCAGCGGCCGCTCTTGTTGGGCGCTGACATCGTCATTCACTCGGCCACGAAGTACCTGGGAGGTCATTCCGACGTTCTTGCAGGGCTGGTTGCCGTCAACGACTGCGAGCTGTACCACCGCCTGCGCTTTATCCAGTACTCTACCGGCGCGACCCTCGGCGCCTTTGACTCGTACCTCCTCCTGCGTGGCATGAAGACTCTGGCGCTGCGCATGGACCGTGCGTGCGAGAACGCCCTCGAGATCGCCGAGCGCCTTCAGCGCGACAGCCGCGTGGCCAAGGTGACCTACCCCGGCCTGCCCACGCACCCCGGGCACGGCGTCCACCAAAAACAGGCTAGCGCAGGCGGGGCCATGCTTGCCATCGAGTTGGCTGAAGACCTTGACGCGCATGCCTTTGTGCAGGCGCTCGGCCTCATAACGCTCGCCGAGAGCCTTGGCGCCGTAGAGTCGCTGATCAGCCATCCCGCGACCATGACCCACGCCTCCGTGCCAAAACGCATGCGCCAAGAGATGGGCATCACCGATCAGTTGCTGCGCGTCTCAGTTGGCATTGAGCATGTCGAAGACCTACTCGACGACCTGGACCAGGCGCTTGATGCCGCACTAA
>JAITHV010000099.1 GCA_031279835.1 Coriobacteriales bacterium | reverse complement strand
CAGCTTGACCGACGGCTCCTATCTCAATCGTGCCCTTAGTGGGACGCGCAAGCCCCATGACGCACTTAAAGAACGTTGTCTTGCCGGCGCCGTTGCGGCCGACCAACCCATAGATGTCTCCCCGCTCGAGGCTGAGCGAGACGTTGTTTAACGCCGAAAAGCTCCCATAACGCTTACAAAGCCCCTCGGTTCGCAATAATGATTCGGGCATAGGCTCCTCGCTTGTGTCTGGCGGCCACGCTCGAAGTAGAGGCCCATGCCGATTATCCAGGCGCAAGCCTGTTCCCTCGAGCGCTGGGCAGCGTGGCGCCGATGGTCAAGAAGTGAACAGTATAGTTGACAAAAAACCCAACGACGGGGCTTGACGCATATTGTTAATCGGGCGTTACAGGGAGCGCCTCAGCAAAAAACATGGCGCCAACACGCGGAAAACTGAGGACATTCAGACAAAAAGCCCCGTCGGAGAAAAACCACGCTTGACGCCGCAGTGATCCCTCGCTACTATATACACTCGCGCCCCTCAGGGACGCGCAGGCAACACTGGGCGCTCCTTGGGGTGTCGTCTAATGGTAGGACAGCGGATTCTGGTTCCGTAAGTGGGGGTTCGACTCCTCCCACCCCAGCCAGCCGAAGTGCTGCCGAGCAAGGCCCGTTCGTCTAGCGGTTTAGGACACCGCCCTCTCAAGGCGGAGATCGAGGGTTCGAATCCCTTACGGGCTACCACAAGCAAAAGGACCCCGGCCATTTGGCCGGGGTCCTTTTTAGTGCCGTGCTCAGGCACTCAAAGCCCCCGCACGAGGCACAGAGCGGCAGCGACCCTCGCACGGGCGCCCTTGAGCAGACGGCGCGGGCTCAAGGAGCGATGCCCCCAGCTGTTCGCTTTGCGGGTGGCAGGGACCATGAACCGATACAGTTGCGGCGTGAGCAGGACGGGGGCCGCCACATGCGCGAGCAGGAACACGACGATGAGCGGGCGTATCACGTGCGGCGGGATGTCGCGCAGCACCATGACGCAGCCAAATGCAAGCAGGACCGATACGATCACCACAGGAGCGTTCGAGCGATAGTAGGCGCCGAGCGCGCGAAGCCCCGCTCTGAAGCTTGGGTCCACGCTGTCGACGCTCGTCGCGCCAAAAGGCTCGTAGCGGTCGAGCACGATGTCGCGGGCGTAGGCGCAAAACCCTCGCAGCATCGAGTACGTGTGCCCAAGGAATGCCAGTCCGTTGAGCAAGAAGTAGCGCACCACGTCAAAGCAACCGGAAAACCCGATGGAGCGCTTGAGCAGGAGCGCATGCGCAATGGGAAACACCAGGAATATGAAGGCATTGATGAGCATGCCGGCAAACAGGTAGTAGATCTGGTGCGAGGCAAGCAAGAGCAAGATAGTTGGCAGCGCTGCTGCAAGATTGAAGTACGAGCAGTAATAGACCACGAGGTCTGCGTAGTGCGCAAACGGCAGCCGATGCCCGCCGCCCAGGACGACCTCGGTTATCCCGTAGCTGTAGCGCAGCTGCTTGCCGGTCTCCTCAGTAAAACCGCTGCACACGTGCTCGGTGAACTCCATCCCCTCAAAAGCGATGTACTTGCCATGCCATCCCATGCGATAGGCGTCGAGCGACTTGGCGTAGTCTTCAGAGACGCGATGCTCCGACCAGCCGCCAGAAAGCTCCAAGAACGACTTGCGGATAAAGGCGTTGTGCCCCATGAGATGCACCTGAAGGCCTTGCAGCGCCTTGTTAGGAAGCGCGACGCGGTACACCATGTCGTTAAAATGCCCGAGTATGGCAGAGAAAAACGTCTCGTCTGCATTGGCCGCGCGCGAGACGTGCTGGGTGAAGGCAAGGCCAGGGTCCTGCACAAACTCTGGAGCAGTCGCGGCCAGTATGCCGGGCGCCGGTATGCTGTCTTTGTCGAGCAAGAGAATGAGGTCGTGTACGCATATCTCGCCCTCTGCCCAGCCGCCCGCAAAGGCGCCGCCTGGCGAGAACAGCGTGCCTGCGCCTAGTCCTGAGCGCAACGCCGCTTCGAGCGCGTGCACGTAGTTGAGGTTGCTGCCCTTCTTGAACTTTCCCTTACGCCCGCCAGCCGGACGGGCGACAAAGGCGACGTTGTGCCGACGGTAGTACCCTATGCGCTCTGCGGCACGTCCAGACGCGCCCTGCAGCGTTGCCAAAGCGAGCGAGCCGCCAAGCATCGGCGCCAAGCCGTCGTCGGCTACCACGAGGTTGGCAGGCGTCCCGGTGGCGCGGGTATAGCTCGCACATGCCTCGCGACAAGCGTCGACAGTCTTGAAGATAACCGCGTTGCACTCGGTATAAACGGGCAGGAGCACAGTGACGGGCAGATAGCCTCCAAGGCTCGGCGCATGGCGTTCTCGCAGCGGCACGTTGGCGAAGAAGTCCGAGTTTATCCTCAGCCTGCCGCTGTTGACGCCGCGCACCTCGGACTGGAGGTTCCATAAAGTGTTCACGAGGAAGTAGACCGGATAGGTGAAGAACAAGAGGCTTAAGGCCACCATGAGGGCCTTAAACGGGTATATCTGGTACGAGAGGAGGGCGGCGAGGTGCACGCCGCCGTTACAGACAGTCGCCATGATGAAGGCCTCGGATGCATGGCCGCGCATGCCCAGTCCAAGCCGCAGGCGATAATCCCGCACGGTCCTGCGCAAGACGGCGGTGCCCGCCAGGAAGTAGAGGGCAAGTCCAAACAGCATTGAGGCGAACAGGGCAAGAAACCCCAGGCTCCACCAGTCAAGCCCCCGCTGTACCAGCAGCACGAGCGGCACATGCCCGATGGCCATGCACACAAGGAAAGCCGTGGCCTTTGCCAGTGTGAGACCGATGTCGATGGACGCGCGCTCAGGGTGCCGGTGGGTCGCCTGTGCCTGATAGGTCGCCGCAATTCTTCCACTACCCAGCGGTGCCTCTGTCTCTTGGAGCCGTGGCTTTCTCATGTCATTCTCCTCCTCTGAGCATGTGACCGTCATTTGGGCCATGCGCACTATGCATAAGAGGAGTATCGCCAAAGACCGTTTTTTGGTGGTCTGCGCCGCGCAGACAATGTATCAAGGAGTCATTGCGGGCTCACACGGCCTCTCACTGCCCCAGCAGCTCCTTGCCGACTTCGGTACGGCCTCGGGAGCGCTCGGCCAGTGAGGCGAGAGGCACGGCGAGCTCTTCTGGGAGCTGCTCGCAAAAGTCCATGTCTGCCTCAGTCACCGGGTGCGCAAAGCTGAGCCGCCAAGCATGGAGGAACTGCCGCTCGAGCCCAAGCTGGGCCTTGGGGCGGTTTCGCGGCCCATACACGGGATCGCCCACGCACGCATGCCCGATGTACTCCATGTGCACACGAATCTGATGGGTGCGCCCTGTGTAGAGCTTGCACTCTACCAGCGTGTAGCCGTCGTCATGGGTGTCTGCCTCGAAGCGCTCGAGAACCCTGAACGTCGTGACGCTTTGGCGAGCGCTCCTCTCGTCGGTGACGAAGACACGCTGTCGGTCGTCGGTGCCGCGCGACAACGGCGCGTCTATGAGCCCCGTGTCGGGTGCCACCGACCCGTGCACGAGCGCCAAGTAGCGCCGCTCAACGCTGCGAACCCGTATCGCGTCTTTGAGAGCGTGTCCGGCCACTTCGCTTTTCGCGACGATCATGAGCCCAGACGTCTGCATGTCGAGGCGGTGCACGATGCCGGGGCGCTCTTCTCCCTGCACGAGCGAGAGGCTCTCGTAGCCACAGTGTGCGATGAGCGCGTTCACGAGCGTGCCGCTCTCGTGCCCTTGTGCCGGGTGCACCACTAGTCCTGCGGGCTTGCTGAGCACGATGATGTCGTCGTCCTCGTAGCGGATGTCAAGAGGGATGTCCTCTGCAAGGAGCGAGAACGGCTGAGGAGGCTCCACGACGTAGACGACAGCGTCGCCTTCAAGCACGATGCGGCGCTTGGTGGTAGTGACCTCGCCGTTGAGGGTGACCTTGCCGCGACCGATGAGTCGCACAGCCGCCTCGCGGCTGTCTACCCCCTCAAGCGCCGCCAGCAGCGTGTCGAGCCTCCTGCCCTTCTCAAAGGGCTCAACAACATGCTCAAAGCGTGTCATGGGCGAGACGCCTTTCTCTCCAAAAGGCCATGCGACACCAGTGCGATGATGAGCAGCGCGGCGCCGCACGTGATGCAGCAGTCGGCGACATTGAACACAGGAAAGTCAATAAACATGAAGTGGAAGAAGTCTACGACAGCTCCCCACAGCAGGCGGTCCACCGCGTTGCCAAGAGCTCCCGCAGCTATAAACGCAAGCGCCACCACCATGAGCGGCCGATGATGCCGCCGACCGGCGATGTAGACAAAGATGCAGATCGACGAGACGGCGGCGACGCCGACCAAAAAATACGTAGCACCCGTAAAGATGCCGAAAGACGCCCCTTTGTTGAACACGAGCACCACGTCAAGCAAAGGAGAGAGAAACGGCTGCGGCCTGGTCGAGAGATGCTCGAGCGCTGCAAGCTTGGCTAGGCGGTCAAGCGCGAGCAGGGTAGCGCAGATAGCGACAAAAAGGGGCACCGCGCGGATCCGGGAGAGCTCCCTCACATGTGGCATCTTGTCTGGCCCGGCGCTCTCGACCATCAGCCAAGCTCTCTTGAAGCCACTTTCGTGGCAAAGGCCTCTGAGACCACCTCGGCACAACGCCCACACAGCTCAGGATGGCTCTTGTCAACGCCCAGTGTGCGGATGTTCCAGCAGCGGGGGCACTTCTCCCCTGCTGCCCTCTCGATCATGACCTGCGGCTCGGCGAGCGTGTCGTCGCTTGCCACGGTGACTGTGGCAACGATGAGCAGCTCCTCGAGAGCCGCGCTTCCTAGCTCCTCGAGCACGGAGCAGACGTCATGCGGCGCGGTGACGACAACCCGCGCCTCTTGGCTTTTACCGACGAGCTTTGTGGCGCGCGCGTCTTCGAGCGCCTTGGTCACGAGGTCTCGCACACCGAGCACGGTCGCGAACTGCGCGCGCAAGGCCTCGGCAGCGTCTGCGGGCACGGCAGGCCCCAGTTCGGCGTGGCCAGGCCAGCCCGCGAGCAGCACTGAGGGCGCGCGTCCCTCGGCGCGCATTCCCGCTGGGTAGTGTTCCCAGGCCTCGTCGCAGGTAAAGGTCAGTATAGGCGCAAGCGAGCGCACGAGTGACTCAAGGATGCTCGCAAGCACGGTCTGCGCGGCGCGCCGTCCCGCAGACTTGGGCGCGTCGGAATAAAGCCGGTCCTTGAGGACGTCGAGGTAGACTGCCGAGAGGTCGGTCGCCAGATAGTCGTAGACCGCGTGGAAAGCCACATGGAAGCGCATGGCATCGTAGGCCTCGGTGACGGCGCAGGTCAGGTCTTGTATCCTCACGAGGGCCCAACGGTCCAAAGGCGCCAGCCTCTCAAAGCTCACCGTGTCGGCCACGGGGTCGAAGTCGTAGAGGTTCGAGAGCAGGAAGCGCAGCGTGTTGCGGATGCGGCGGTAGGCCTCTGACGTGCGCTGGATGATCTCCTCGTCGATCCCCACGTCCTGCGAGCTGTCTACTGAGCCCACCCACAGACGCAAGACGTCGGCGCCGAAGCGGGCGATGATGTCAGCTGGGTCAATGACGTTGCCGCGCGACTTCGACTGCTTGTTGCCGTCCCCGTCCGTGACAAAGCCGCAGCTCATGATCCCCCGGAAGGGCGCTGTGCCATAGGCGCCCACGCTCGTGAGCAACGAGCTTTGAAACCATCCTCGGTGCTGGTCTGAGCCCTCGAGGTAGAGGTCTGCGGGAAACCCCAGGTAATCGCGCTTTCGCAGCACGCTCGTGTGCGACACGCCACTCTCCCACCACACGTCGAGTATGTCGCGCTCAGGCACGAGCTCCGTGCATCCGCAGGTCGCGCATGACGTGCCCTCAGGCAGGTACTCTGACGGGTTGCGGACAAACCAGGCGTCGGAGCCCTCGTGCTCAAACAGCGCTTTGACGGCGTCGAAGGTCTCGGGCGTCGCAACAGTGGCCGAGCACTGGGAGCACTTGAACACAGGCAGGGGCACGCCCCAGGAGCGTTGGCGCGATATGCACCAGTCAGGCCGCTGCTCCACCATCGAGTGCAGGCGGTTGACCGCCCATGCCGGATACCACGTGAGCTGGCCGGTCGCCTCAAGCGCCTTCTCGCGCAGCCCGGTGGCGTCCATAGAGACGAACCACTGGTCAGTCGCGCGAAAGATGAGCGGCTCGTGGCAGCGCCAGCAGTGCGGGTAGCTGTGGGTTATTTTCTCGGACGCCATGAGAAGGCCGGCCGCGCGCAGCCACTCGATGATGGCCTGGTCTGCCTCCCAAATGCTCTGATGGGCAAACGGGCCAGCGCCTGCGTCAAAGACGCCGTTGCCGTCCACCGGCATGAGCAGGGGCAAATCGTGCTGGATGCCCATGTGGTAGTCTTCCTGCCCATGGCCAGGCGCCGTGTGAACTGCGCCCGTGCCGGTGGTGAGCTCGACATGGGGGCCTACGACGATGCGCCCGGTCATGCCCTCATGCACCGGCTGCTGGTAGAGAAGGCCGTACAAGTCGCTGCCGCTCACCTTGAGCGGAGCGCCGTCAGCGCCGGCGCGCAGCCTCGGGCTCTCGATGGCGAGCGCCTTGGCCACAGAATCCACAAGCTCATATGCGATTATAAGCGCTTTGTCATCAGTCAGCAAACACACATAGTCAGCGTCAGACAAAACAGTGACGCCTGAGTTGGCGGGCAGCGTCCAGGGCGTCGTCGTCCAGATGAGCACGTGAGTCCCAGCGGGCGCGTCATTCTCCGCCCCCGTGCCTACGAGCCCCTCCACCTCGTCTATCATGCGAAACGCGACATACACCGAGGACGAGGTCTTGTCGGCATACTCGATCTCTGCCTCGGCAAGCGCCGTATGACAGTGGCAGCACCAGTGGATGGGCTTGCGGCCGCGATAGACGGCACCGGAGGCATAGAGCTTGCTGAACACCTCGACGTTGCCCGCCTCGTAGCTTGGCGTGTACGTCAGGTAGGGGTCGTCCCACGCGCCGAGCACGCCGAGGCGCCGAAATCCCTCTGCCTGGATGCCCACGTACTTCTCAGCCCATGCGCGGCACAGCCGCCGCAGTTCGGGCTGGCTGGTCGCGGCCATCTTTTCAGGACCGAGCATCGACTCTACCATGTGCTCGATCGGCTGGCCGTGGCAGTCCCAGCCCGGAACGTATGGTGCGTAAAACCCGCGCAGCGACTTGTACTTCACGATGATGTCTTTGAGCACCTTGTTGAGCACGTGCCCCACATGGATGGGCCCGTTGGCGTAGGGCGGGCCGTCATGCAGCACATATGAGGCGTTGCCCTCGTTGCGCTCAAGCATCTTTTGGTATAGGTCGAGCTCATCCCAGCGCGCCATCCGCAGCGGCTCGTTGACGGGCAAGTTGCCCCGCATGGGAAAGTCAGTCTGCGGCAGGTTCATCGTGTCTTTGTAGTCCTGTGGCAAGGTGTCGGCTCCTTTCGGTGCTCGTGTCATTGTTTGGCTGTCGCGATGCCGCGCGCACGTTGAGGCGCGCTCGGCCCGTGGCCGCCTCGTTTAGGCACATGACACACACGTGCCCGAAGGGAAGCAGCGGGATAAACGGTCGTCCAAGTACGCGGCATGACGCCAGATACGTTATTATGACAGATTGTTTGTTATAGTAGATGTCCCATGAGAGGCTGCGGCCCTGCTGCTAGCTCTCGGTACATGAAAGGCTCACGGACGGTGAAGGAGGGTACGTAATGGCAGCTCCGAGCACAGAGCAGGTGCGCAACATCGTATTGGTCGGGCAGGACGGCGCGGGCAAGACCTCGTTCGCAGAGGCCTTGCTGCACTTGACCGGCAAGACCAACCGACTCGGCACCACGCACGACGGCAAGTCGAACCTCGACTATGACCCCGACGAGATAAAGCGCGGGTTCACGATATCGGCGGCCATCGCGCCTGTCCATTACAAGGACTTCAAGATAAACATCCTCGACACCTCGGGCTCGGACGACTTCCTGGGCGACACCGTGGCAGCCATGGAGGCGGCAGAGATGGCCTTGTTCGTGATCGACGCTGTTGCCGGGCCACAGATCAACACCGTCAAGCTCTGGGAAGAGGCCGACCGCGAGCACCTCTGCCGCGCCTTCTTCATCAACCACATCGACCGCGAGCATGCCGACTTCGACTCGGCGCTCGCCAACCTCGTCGACAAGTTCGGACAGCGCGTCGGCGCTGTCACCATACCCATAGGCGTCGATGCCGACTTCAAAGGCGTCATCGACATCATCCGCATGAAGGCGCACTACCATGCAGACGGCACAGAGACGGTCGCCGAGATCCCCTCCGAGCTGGCCACAATTGCCCAGATGGCGCGCGACAAGCTCTGCGACCTGGTCGCCGAGGCGGACGACGACCTCATGATGAAGTACCTTGACGGCGAGGAACAGCTGACTCAAGAAGAGCTCGAGGGCCTGCTGGGAAAGGCGATCCAGCAAGAGATATTCATCCCTGTCTTTGTCGGCAGCACCCTTATCGAGCAGGGCATTGAGGGAATACTTGACGACATCGTGACGTATTTTCCCGAGCCTACTGCCCATGGGCCGATCTTTACTGACGGCGGCGAGAAGCTGGTCATAGACGACTCGGGCGAGCCGGCCTTCTTTGTGTTCAAGACGATGAGCGACGCCTTCGTCGGGCGGCTGAGCTTTGTGAAGGTCTTGAGCGGGACCCTCGAGCCAGGCCAAGAGCTTATCAACGCAAGCACGGGCAAAAAAGACCGTATTGCGCACCTATACGTCATGTGCGGCAAGGAGACCGAAGACGTCAAGAGTGCGCGCGCCGGCGACATCATCGTTATCCCTAAGCTCTCTGACGCTCATACCGGTGACACTTTCTCTGTGTCGGGAACGGTCAAGATCGCGCCGTTGCCTTTTCCGCGACCGCTTTATCCGGTGGCCATCGAAGCGGCCAACAAGAAGGACGAGGACAAGCTCGGCGACTTTCTCTCAAAGACGGCTGAGCTTGACCCCTGCATAAAGCTCCACCGCGACGAGCAGACCCACCAGACCATACTCACCACCCTCGGCGAGGGCGTGGTCGACCTCGTGCTCTCGCGCCTCAAAGACCGCTCAGGCATCGAGGCCAAGCTGCTTGAGGTCAAGGTGCCGTATCGCGAGACTATCCGCAAAAAGGCCGAGGCCCAAGGCCGCCACAAGAAGCAGACCGGCGGCGCCGGCCAGTTCGGCGACTGCTGGGTTCGCCTCGAGCCAAACCCAGGCGGCGGCTACGAGTACGTCGACGAGGTGGTTGGCGGGAAGATCCCGCGCGGGCTCATACCCGCTGTGGACAAAGGCATACGAGACGCGCTGCAAGAGGGCTTTTTGACCGACGACCCCTTTGTGGACGTAAAGGCCGCCGTCTACGACGGCTCGTACCATCCGGTAGACTCAAACGAGATGGCCTTCAGGCAGGCAGGCCGACTTGCGTTTCGCAACGCCTGCGAAAAAGCCGACCCCTACCTGCTCGAGCCGATGGCAAACCTCGAGGTCACGGTCACCGAGGAGTACGCCGGCACTATCATGGGCGACTTCTCGACGCGTCGCGGGCGCGTCGGCGGCATGTCTTCGGACGAGGCTGGCCGCACGGTGATAAAGGCGCGCGTCCCCTACAAAGAGGTCGTCAGCTACTCGCGCGACCTACGCTCGATGACGCGCGGCATTGGCTCCTACACGATCGAGCTCGAAGGCTACGAGGAAGTCCCCAGCGACATCTCGAAGAAGCTCGTGGCCGACTACCAGGCACGGCGCGAAGAAGGCAACAAGTAACGCCGCAGCGCTTGCGACAACAGGGCCTCTGACGGCCTTATGCAGCCGTGTGCGGCGCATGTGCCGCACACGGCATTGATCTCAGCACGCAGGAGGGCTCGTGGGTGTGATCCGACGCTCACGGGCCCTGCGTGTCAGCACGGCCACTAACAAGCAGGACCGCCCTTTGGCCCGCCCAGACAGGAACTAGAGGCATCATGGACGCAACACAAATAGCATCAATTGTCATTTTCGTCGGAGTCATGGCGCTCATCGTGTCGGAGAAGATCCACCGCACGCTTGCAGCGCTGCTCGGCGCCGTCATAGTGCTTGTGTTCGCCGTGATCCCCGGGATGCAGATAGTCTCCTTCGAAGCCGCAGTCGAGTGCATAGACTTCAACACGCTCGGGGTGCTCGTGGGAATGATGCTGTTCGTCGCGGTCATCAAGCGCAGCGGCCTCTTCGAGTACATGGCGATAAAGGCCGCCAAACTGGTCAAAGGAGACCCCTGGCTCATCATGCTGGCCTTGGTGGTCATCACTGCGCTGCTTTCGGCCTTGCTCGACAACGTGACGACCGTCTTGCTCATCGGCCCTATGACCTTCATGATATGCCGCGAGCTGCACCTCAACCCGGTGCCGTTCTTCATCACCCAAATCCTTGCCTCGAACATCGGCGGCACTGCTACCCTGATCGGCGACCCGCCCAACATCATGATCGGCTCGGCAGCCGACCTGGCCTTCCTCGATTTTGTGATCGTAGACGGCCCCGTCGTGGTGGTTATTCTCGCCGCCACACTCGTATGCTTCCGCTTCTTGTTCAAGAAGCGGCTGGTTGTCTCGCAAGAAGACATGGCCGCAGTGCTCGCTCTTGACGAGCGCGAGGCCATTATCTCTAAGAGCCTGTTTGTCAAGAGCATCGTTATGATCGTGGTCGTGGCGGTCGCCTTCAGCCTGCATGGCGTCTTTCACCTCGAGAGCGCCGTCATCGCGCTGGCAGCAGCAGCCGTCATGATGCTCATCGGACGCCAAGACATCGAAGAGACCATACTCGGCGTCGAGTGGACGACCATCGGGTTTTTTGGCGGATTGTTCGTCGTGGTCGGCGCCATGGACGCGACGGGCGTCATCAACATGTTCGCCGAGCTGCTGGTTGAATTGACGCGCGGTCAAGAGCTTGTCGCCATCCTGGCCATCCTCGTCGCCTCTGCAGTCCTTTCGGCCATACTTGACAACATCCCCTTTGTGACGGCGATGATCCCTGTTCTCCTCTCTATGCAGCAGCAGGGCGTCGACGTGGGCCCGCTCTGGTGGGCGCTCTCGCTCGGAGCGTGTCTCGGCGGCAACGGGACCCTTATCGGCGCGAGCGCCAATGTGGTGCTGAGCGGCATATCGAACCGCGAGGGGTATCCGCTCACCTTCAGGCACTACCTCAAGTACGGCGCGCCCCTCATGGCGCTGTCGATAGTCATAGCGGGCATCTACCTGGTGATCCGCTTTGTGCTCGTGTAGCTCGGCTCGCTATGCCTTGGCTAGCTCGGGACAAGGACAAGCACTTTAGAAACAGTACCCGAACATAGTTTCGATTATTCTGCTATACTGACATCATGTGCAGCAAGGTCACAAACTCGGGCGCCGGCACGCTGCCGGCATGGGAGGGCGCTGCTATCCTGCTCGCCGACCTCGATGCTTTCTTCGCCTCGGTAGAACAGCTCGACAACCCCACTTGGCGCGGAAAGCCTGTCATCGTGGGCGGCGACCCTGACAGGCGCGGCGTCGTCTCGACCTGCTCGTATGAGGCGCGCCGCTACGGAGTGCGCTCTGCCATGGCGAGCAGCGAGGCGAGGCGCCGATGCCCTGACGCCATCTGGGTTCGTGGCAGGCACGAGCGATATCGCGAGCTCTCAGACATGGTCATGGCTGTCCTCCGCGACTGCTCGCCCCATGTGCAACAGGTGTCAATCGACGAGGCCTTTGTTGATGTGTCCCCGGGACGCTACATCAAAGGGCATCCCGTCATGATCGCACAGGGGATCCAGGAACGGGTTTCAACCCTCGGCATAACCTGCTCGATCGGCCTGGGAACAAGCAAGACGGTTGCAAAGATCGCGTCTGACCGCAACAAGCCTAACGGCCTGACCGTTGTTTACCCCGGTTGCGAGAGAGACTTCCTCGACCCGTTGCCGGTGCGCGAGATCAGCGGCGTTGGGCGCGTTGCCGAGCTTCGCCTCCACGACCTCGGCATTACTACCATACGAGACCTCGCCTCGGCCGACGAGTTGGCACTCAAGGGAGTGTTTGGCAAGAACGCACCCGTAATGCTTGCCCGTGCGCACGGTCTTGACGCCTCGCCTGTCGTTGACGAGGGCGAGGCAAAGTCTGTCAGCAACGAGATGACCTTTTCTGAGAATATCATCGAGCTCGAGCAGATCCGTCAAATAGTCTCGTTTATCGCCGCAAAAGTCGCGCGTCGCCTGCGCCGAAAGGGCTTGGCAGGCTACACGGTCTCCCTTAAAGTGCGGCTCGACGACCTCTCCTTCCGAACGGCACAACGCACGCTTCCCCACGCCGTTGACGACGAGCAACAGTTCGTCCCCGTGCTGCACGACCTCATCAAAGAGGTTTGGCGACCGGGCGACGAGCTGCGCCTGCTCGGCGTGGGCGTCTCGTCTTTCGGCTCGCGCCCTGAGCAGCTGCGCCTCTTTGAAGACACGACGGCAGACGTGCCGCCCGCCCGCGCGCTCATCGAGGCAACCGACAAGGTCAAGGACCGCTTTGGCGACGGCGCGGTCCGGTATGGGCGCGAGCTGCGTTTCGCCGACCGCGACACCTCGACTTTGTCCCAAAACCTGGACTAGCCAGGGCGAGCCGGGGCGAGCCAACCGCCGGGAAGCTGTTGTTCCGTATTGTGGAACAGGATTTCCATCGCCTGGAACACGAGCCATAGACAACAATATGCTCAAAACCTACCATGAAGAAAACCCGTGCGTATCAGAGCGGGTCCCGTTTGGTAGGAGGCCTGGCAGTCCTTGACGCCCATGCCTGCACACAGAAAGGAAGGTCACCATGTTGAAGGCCACTACTGGTTCTAGCATCCTGCCGTCGGCAACCGAGGCAGGCAGCGCGGCAGCGCTCGCTGTGCGCAAGGACCTCGCAAGCATCAATCTCGCATTTGTCTATAGCAGCGTTCAATACGATACCAAGATGCTTATAGACGCTGTTTCCAACGAGCTTCCCGGCGTTCCCCTCATTGGCAACACCTCGTTCACTGCGACCATAACACCTGATGGACTCATCGCCTCTGAAGACGGGTTTGTGGGCATTCTGGCTATTTCTGACCCCGACATGACCGTCGGGTGCGCCATTGAGGAGAAGTCGGGCGACGCGCGAGACGCCGGCCGGCGGGTTGCCGAGAAGGCGCTCAAAGCGGCGGGGCGGACCACGTCCGACCCGGCTCCGGCATACATCCACATGGTCGCTCCTCCTGGCGAGGAGGAGCTCTACCTCAAGGGAATCACCGAGGTTATCGGCAGGGTTCCCCTCTTCGGCGGCAGCGCGGCAGACAATGCAATCGCTGGCGAGTGGCTCCTCTACACCGACTCGCTTGTCACCGCAGACGGGGTGGCCGTCGCCTTCTTCTACACCGACCAGCCATTCAAAAACGTCTTCACCGGCGCTTATGACGAGACCGCCAACGTGGGCATCGTCACCAAGGTCCGCGACAACCGCGTGCTTGTCGAGATTGACGGGGTCCCCGCTGTCAAGCGCTACGCGCAGTGGACCGGCCAAGACCCTAACGCGCTGCTCGGAGCCAACCTGCTCGTGGCCACCATACTGGCGCCCCTCGGCGTCAAGGACCGCCTCGGTGACCTTGTGGCCATACGGCACCCCATGAACGGCAACGACGACTACTCGATGAACATCGGAGCGAACCTTGCAGAGAAAACCGCCGTCATCCAAATGTCCTCGGACTGCGACGGTCTCATCGCCTCGGTGCCCGCGGCCATCGCCTTGCTCGACGAGCGCCTGGGGCGCCGCCCGGCCGCGTACCACCTGGTCCATTGCGGCGGACGGCTCGCCGGCATAGGCGACCGCCGAGACGAGCTTGCGGCAGCCATTGTCAAGGCCGCAGGCGATGTGCCCTTCATCACCGAGTTCACCTTCGGAGAGTACGGCTTCGAGGATGACGGCAATAACACGACGGGCGGCCTCATGCTCTCGTTCAGCGCGCTTTGCTAGTCCCAGACACCCCATGCCGCGCCGGCGCTTAAGCGTCGGCGCACCCTGACAAAAGGAGAATGAACCATGAAAATGATCCTCAACGGCAAGAAGGCCGACAGCGTCTCAGGCGAGACCTTCGCGGTCACCAACCCGGCGACAGGCGCGGTCATCGACTATGTGCCCAAGGCCACGGTCGATGACATTCGCCTCGCGATCGACGCGGCGGTCAGCGCACAAAAGGCCTGGGCGCTTGTTCCCGTGCATGAGCGCGCCGCCATACTCTACCGCTTCCTCCATATCGTCGCACAAAACGCCGAAGAGCTCGCACAGCTGCTGTGCGCCGAGAACGGGAAGCCGATCTCAGAGGCCCGCGCCGAGATTGGCAACATCTCAATTGGCTTCGCTGGCTTTATCGAGCACGCCAAGCACTTCTACGAGAAAGTCATACCGGCAGGCACCGAGAAGGGCCAAGACGCAAACCTGCAAATTGTCACACGTGAGCCTGTCGGCGTTGTCGTCTGCGTCATTCCGTTCAACTTCCCCTGTGACCTGTTCGACCAGAAGGTTGCTCCTGCACTCATGATGGGCAACGCGCCCATCGTCCTGCCTTCTTCCGACAATCCTTTGACGCTCCTTCGTCTGACCGAGATGCTGCTCGACGCAGGCCTGCCCGCCGGTGTCGCACAGTGTGTCACCGCGCCGGGAAGAGTCAAGGAGGCAGCCATAAAAGACCCGCGCGTGGGGCTTGTCACGTTGACTGGCTCCACAGCTGTGGGAATCTCGACGCAGGAGGCGGCCGCCAAGAACCTTACCAAGACTGCCCTAGAGCTGGGCGGTAACGACGCCTTCATCGTGCTTGAGGACGGAGACGTTGACCTCGCGGTCGAGGAGATGATCTGGGGCAGAATGTACAACACTGGCCAGGTCTGCTGCGCCAGCAAGCGCTTTATCGTCCACAACTCCCTCAAAAACTCGTTTGTGGAGAAGTCTGTCGCGCGCATCAGCCAGCAGAAGTACGGCGACCCAGCACTGGACGACACGCAGATCGGCTGCCTCATCAGCGAGAAGGCGGCTATTCAGGTAGAGCAGCAGGTCAAGCTCACCGTTGAGCAGGGCGGCCGCGTCGTGCTGGGCGGCAAGCGCGACGGCGCCTACTTTGAGCCGACCGTTATCACCGACATCCCCAAGTCGGCCGACGTGGCCTCAGACCTGGAGATCTTCGGCCCGGTGGTCTCGGTCATTGGCTTTGACACCGACGACGAGGCCGTCGCAATAGCGAACCAGTCAGTCTTTGGGCTTTCGAGCTGTGTGTTCTCGCACGACTACAAGCGTGCATGGAGAGTCGCGGCGGCTATGGAGGCAGGCGGCGCAGTCATCAACGGCGCCAGCTTCTTCCGTTCCTTCGAGATGCCCTTCGGCGGCTGGAAGCAAAGCGGTCTCGGCACAGAGGGCGTTATGAGCACCTTTGAAGAGATGACGCGTGTCAAGACCATTGTGCTCAAGAACCTCCTGCCCTAGCAGGCGTGCGGCCTCCTCGGCTACCTGCGCTCAGCCGCCTGAAGCTAGCGCAGGTAGCCGAGCGAGCTCGACAGTGCTCGTGCTTTCTCGATAACCGAGGTCGCCACCTCGTCAATGCGGTCCTCCGTGAGCACAGACGGAGGGCCGCTTGCGCTTATAGCCGCTATTATCTCGCCACGGTAGTCAAATATTGGAGCGCCGATGCAGCGATTGTTCAAGCGGTACTCGAGGTTGTCCATGGCCCAGCCGTTGGCGCGGACCTCCTTGAGCTCAGCGTTGAGCTCCTCGAGCGAGCCGATCGTGTGGGGGGTAAACTTCGTAAAGCTACAGTCGGCCATGACGCGGGAAAGCTCAGCAGACGAGAAAGCCGAGAGCAGGCACTTGCCAAGCGACGAGCAGTAGGCATGCATGCGCAGACCGATCTGCGAGTAGAGCTTGATGCCTGAGAACACGTCCATGCGCTCGATGTACACCACTTGGTCGCCCTCTAACACGCCAAGATGCGCCGTCAACCCAAGCTCTGTGGTGATCTGAGCCACAAAAGGGCGCGCCTCGGTCAGCAGCTCAAGGCTGTTGATGTAACAGCTCACCGTCTCGATAAGCTTTAAGCCGAGACGGTACGCCCCTGTTTCGCTCTTCGCCACATAACCGCGCCTGAGCAAGGTGGCAAGCATGCGGTGCGTCGTAGACTTGGTAAGCCCGATCTGCTTGGCAAGCATGGTCACACCAAGCCCGTCGCGCTCGACTGAGAGCGCCTCAAGGATATCAAGCGCCCGGTCAAGCGACTGCACGCCCTTGTCGACACGGTCGCTGCCTGGCATGGCGGGACTGGCGCTTTGCGCTACGCGCATGTCGCGCTCGTCGGCGACCATGGCCGTCAGCCGAGAGGCAGTGGCGCGGGCTGTATGCTTGGCTGCGGAGCCAGCCCCGGCTCGTCTGCATGCTCGTGAACCACGCCGGCCGCAACAAGGTCCACAATCGGCGCGTCGTTCCACAAGGTCTCGAGCCGGTAAAAATCACGGTACTCCGGACGGAACACATGGACTACAAAATCACCATAGTCAAGCAATACCCAGCTGCGCTCTTCGAGACCTTCGCGCCCGATTGGCTTGACGCCGGCCTCAAGGCGCAGCGCCTCCTCGACTGACTCGCAGATGGCGTCTACCTGCCTGATGTTCGCAGCAGACACAATGACGAAGTAGTCAGTGACAACTATCTGCCTTCCGATCTCCTGCACGATGATGTCAGTGCCTTTTTTATCCCCTGCTGCTCGAGCCGCGATAAGCGCGCAATCCCGAGGGCTCATGCTATCGCTTACAGTTCCTGCTCTCTCGTCAGTTGCTGTCACATATGCTCCTTCTTTGTGTGCTTCATGCCAATACGTTCTTTATGGATATAGGTGTTCCAGACTTCAAGCGAGTCTGGGTGAATGAACCGATGTCGCGTGACAAGGTGCTTCATGGTCGTCTCGTACGACTTGAGGAAGAGCGCCTCGAGTGGAAGCTTGCCCACAAGGGCACGCAAAGCGCCGACGTTGCCTTGCGTGCGCAGCGGCTCAATCATGTCGGCAACGTAAATTACCATGTCAAGCGGCGACATGTCAGACGCCGCAGAGGTGTGTCGTGCCACAGCCTGGATGATGGCCTCAGAAAACATAGGAAACTCGCGTCGAAGCGCCTCGGCGCCGGTCTGGGCATGGAGCAAGGCTGCCATGTCTTCCTCCCAGTCGCGCACCGGCACACCGAATTCGCGCGCCCGAGCTATAAGCTCCTCGTCTGAGTAGTTTTTGTCCCAGTCATGGACCAGTCCGGCGATGCGCGCCTCGCCTTCGTCCACTCCGTAGAGTTCTGCCAGAACCACCGCCGTCTGCGACACCGAGATAGAGTGCAAGAACCGATAATCGGAAAGCCGCTGTTCGAGGATATTGCGCGCACAGGTATAGAGCACTCCATCCTGTGTATAGTCCAGAGGGGCGGGACTACACATACAGGCGCCGTTCGCGCATATAGCGTTCAACTGACAGCGGGGTTAGAAAACTCACTGACTTTCCTTCTCTCATCCAATCACGCAGCTGGCTGGATGATACGTCAATCCTCGGCATTGTGAAACCTCTGAAAACAAACTGCGGCAGTTTTGTTGCTGAGACAGACAGACCGGGCAAATCGCCGCGCTCAGTGTAGGCCACCGTGACGAGCGACGCGATGCCTGCAGCATCCTTCCAGGTGGGGAGGTCTTGCGCGGCGTCTTGACCGCAAACAAGGTACAACTCGACCTTGTCGCCGTAGCGCGCCTTAAGCGCGCGCAGCGTGTCGATAGTATAGGTGACTCCTGGACGCCCTGTCTCGATCCGCGACAGGTCGAAGCCCTCGTGTCCTTCGATGGCAAGCTCGAGCATGGCCAGCCGATCCTCTGAGCTGGCCACACAATAGGAGAGCTTGTGAGCGGGTTGACCGGTCGGAACAAAGAGCACACCGTCAAGACCAAGCTGCTCGCGAGCAGACTGAGCAAGGACCAAGTGACCGATATGAACCGGGTCAAAAGTCCCACCATAAAAACCAAGCTTGAACGGAGACTGAGGCGACCGAGCGTTGATGCGCCCCTCAAAGCAGGGGCTGACCGAGGCAGACGAGTCGTTGCATGCGGGATCCGGAGTTTCAGCCGCACAAGCGCCCTGGTTAGCGAACCTGCCCATTGCCCTCCAAGACAAACTTTGTCGAGGTAAGCGCCTCAAGGCCCATGGGACCGCGGGCGTGTAGCTTCTGGGTCGAGATGCCAATCTCAGCGCCAAGCCCGAACTCTCCCCCATCGGTAAACCGTGTCGAGGCGTTCGCATAAACGGCTGCCGAGTCTATCTCGCGCAAAAAGCGCCCGACCGCCTCATAGTCCTGGCTCAAGATAGACTCCGAGTGATGGGTGCTGTAGGCGTTGATGTGCTCAATGGCCTCGTCGATGCCGCTAACGGACTTTATCGACACCTCAAGCCCCAGGTACTCCCTCCCCCAGTCCTCCTCAGTGGCGGTGACCACCAGCGCGGCCGAGCCTTGAGACATCCCTTCAGCTAGGGCGCAGACCGCCGCGTCAGCATGCATCTTCACCGAGTAGGGCGCGAGCGCCTCAATGACAACAGGCGCAAAGCGGTCTAGGACGGCATTATCGATGAGAATGGACTCGACGGCGTTGCAGACGCCCGGTCGCTGCGTTTTTGCGTTCACGACAATGGGCGCTATGACAGCTGGATCAGCATCCGTATGTATATACAGATGACAGTTGCCTTCGCCAGTCTCAATGACAGGGACGCGCGCGTTTTCTACCGTTGTGCGGATAAGGGACGCCGAGCCGCGCGGTATGAGGACGTCGACGAGCCCGGTCAGCTGCATGAGCTCGCTTGTCGCCCCTCGGTCGGTGGTCTCAATTGACTGAAGCCAGTTTTGTGGCATGCCGCAAGCACATCCTGCCTCATAGAGCACGCGCGTCATCGCGATGTTTGAGCGGTTTGCAAGCGAGCCGCCACGCAGCAGGCACGCGTTCGCCGTCTTGAGGCACAATCCCGCCGCGTCGGCCGTCACGTTCGGGCGTGCCTCATAGATCATGGCCACCACTCCGAGCGGCACGCGCACGCGGCGCAACCGAATCCCGTTGTAGAGCGTGCGGCCTTCAACCACGGTGCCAAGCGGGTCGTTTTGTGCGGCAAGCGAGCGCAGCGCGTCGGCAATGTCGGACAGTCGCGCATGGTCGAGAGCAAGGCGGTCAATGAGTGGCTCTGCGGTTTTTTCTTCGCGCGCAGCAGCTATGTCAAGCGCGTTAGCGTCAAGCACGCAGGTTTCATGTGTAACAAGCGCGTCAGCCATAGCAAGCAGTGCCTCGTTGCGCGCCCGTGTGTCCACGCAGGCCAGCCTGCGGGCTGCCTCGCGTGCGTTTTTCGCCTTCGTCAGTACTTCACTCTCGTGCATGGCAATCATCCCCTCTCGCTCACTGCCTTCTCGTCGCAGTGGCCGGATAAGCTCGACATGCTCAGAATACCACCATTTCGTCACGATGAATGGCCTCGTACTTCGTCGACGCGCCCGGAAGGTCCTTGCTGCTCAGGGCACCGCTAGTCATCCCCGCTACACTCGTAAGTGCTTCCGCGCTGTATCGTATAATGCCACGCCCGATCAGAAACCCTGACTGTGCGCGGATGTCAACAACCGCCCCACGCTCAAAGGAGCCGTCAACGCGCACGATGCCCACAGGCAACAGGGAGCCTCCTCGGTCGCGCAACGCCTTAACAGCACCGTCGTCAACTACAACTGAGCCAGTGACGGCGCCACTCAGAGCACGCCATAGCTTGCGGGCCTTGCCGTGAGCGGCATGCCCGCCCTCGAAACGCGTGCCCACGTTCGTCCCACTGACAACCTCGGCCACCACCCCATGTCGCGAGCCCTCGCAGATAACCATGGGAATGCCCGCGGCCATGAGCAGCCTGGCCGCCTCAAGCTTGGTGACCATGCCGCCGCTTCCCTTGCCAGAGGCGGCCACGCCGGCTGCCTGCACGATCTCCTCGGTGAATGCCCCTATCTCGCGGATAAGCTGCGCGTCCTCGTCTATGCGCGGGTCTGCGGTGTACAGCCCCTCGATGTCTGAGAGCAAGATCACCAAGTCAGCCTTTACGAGGATCGCCACCTGAGCGGCAAGCGTGTCGTTGTCGCCGAAACGAATCTCGTCCACTGCAATAGTGTCGTTTTCGTTTATCACTGTTACCGCGCCCATCTCAAAAAGGCGCTGTAACGTGTCGCGCGCATAGAGATACGACTCTCTGTTTGCGATGTCGCCGCGCGTAAGGAGCACCTGGGCGGTTTTTATGCCTAACGGCTCAAATGCCGCCGCATAATGGCGCGACAACTCGACTTGCCCCAAGGCGGCCGCTGCCTGAAGCGTCGGGATGTCGCCGGGGCGACTTGGTGGCAAGCCGAATGCCTCGAGGCCGGCAATAATGGCGCCTGATGACACCACAAGCACCTCGCAGCCTTCGGCGATGAGCTGTGCCACCTGCGACGCCAGCTCTAAGAAGAACCTGCTGTCAAGCTTGCCGGACTCGTCGGTTAGCGTCGAGGTTCCGATCTTTATCACCAGTCGTCGGGGACGCGCACAACGCGACTCCAGGCTCCTCGCAAGCGCTGGGCTTGCCTGTTGCGCCCCCATCTCGCTAGTCATCATGACCGTCATATCCGTCCGAGGCACCTTGCGACTCGGATTCAGGTTGCCCGCCCGAGGTTTTTCTGCCTGGAGGCGCGCCGGCTGCCTCGAAGCCGAACGAGCGCCCGGCAATACGGATCTCGTCGCCGTTGTTGGCACCAGCTGCAACAAGCGCCTTTTCTACCCCCATGCGCTCAAGGCGCCGCTGAAGGTAGGCAATGGCCTCTTCGTTCTCCCACTCCGTTTGTATGACCATTCGCTCTACCGACTTTCCCATGACCTCGAACACATGGCCGCCGAGGTTTTGGACTTCAAAAGCGCGGTCGCGCTCTAGCCTTCGATGCTCCCAGACTTGCCCATAGCGTGGGGGCTCGTTGCGGGCGGCAGCTGCTTGTGAGCGAAGCTCATGCACCGCGCTGGCCGTTGCCGCTATGAGCTGGGGCATGCCTTCGCCGCTCACTGCTGATACGCCGAACACCAAGGGCGGCGCAGGTGCGGCAAACTCGTCTCCGCCTGCCTGCTCAAGCGCGCGCTGCTGTAGGAATTCCCGCAGGCGCGTCAATTGCTCCGACGTGCCTGGCAGATCGGTCTTGTTGAGAACGACGATTTGGGGGCGCGCGGCCAAATCAGGCGAATAGCGCTCAAGCTCCCGGTTGATGCGATCGTAGTCTTCCAAAGGGTCGCGCTGCTCATAGGAGCCGCTTGCGTCAAGCACATGAAGTATCAGGGCCGTCCTCTCAATATGGCGCAAGAAGCTGTGGCCAAGCCCCTTGCCTTCGGCAGCGCCCTCGATAAGCCCCGGGATGTCGGCAACAACGAAGCTGTGCTCCCCTGACCTAACAATACCGAGGTTCGGCACAAGCGTGGTAAAGGGATAATCGGCAATCTTTGGACGCGCTGCGCTCATGTGTGATATGAGTGACGACTTCCCTACCGACGGCATGCCCACTAAGGCGGCGTCCGCCATGAGCTTTATCTCTAGCTCGAGCCAGCGTTCCTCAGCTGGCTCGCCAAGCTCAGCAAACGCAGGCGCCCGTCTTGTCGAAGTGACAAAGTGGATGTTGCCCTTTCCGCCCTGCCCGCCTTTTGCGACGATGACTTCCTCGCCATCATGCGTCAAGTCGGCAAGCAGAACGCCCGGAGCCTGAGCGGCCTCGTCGTACTCGCGCACCAAAGTGCCGAGGGGGACCTTGAGGATGCAGTCCGAGCCGTCTGCGCCGTGCATGCGGGAGCCTTTTCCGTGGATACCGCGCTGCGCCTTGAAGTGATGCTTGAAGCGATAGTCGATGAGCGACGAGAGCGAGGCATCGGCGCGAAGCACCACGTTCCCGCCGCTTCCGCCGTCGCCGCCGTCCGGGCCGCCTTTTGGCACATGGGCCTCACGGCGAAACGACATACACCCGGCGCCGCCATCGCCTGCCTTAACATGGATATGTACCTGGTCTATGAACACCGTCAGTCTCTCATGAGCACGTCAAACGCGTTTTCTGCTGTCCAGAGAAAAGCCCCCTGCCACATTCGACAGAGGGCTCGGGTCTCTCTTCAGTCGCGCGAGCCGTGTCACGCGCTCACAGGGCGCACGTGCACCTTGCGCTTGTCGCCGTGCGTGAACTCCAGCTTGCCGTCCTTTAGAGCAAACAGCGTGTCGTCGCTGCCGCGCCCGACGTTCTCGCCTGGATGAATATGTGTGCCGCGCTGGCGCACGATGATGTTGCCGGTAGTGACCATCTCACCGGCAAAACGCTTGACGCCCAGACGCTTGGCCTTTGAGTCGCGCCCGTTTCGT